>DAOWOP010000012.1 GCA_030642005.1 Planctomycetales bacterium | reverse complement strand
CGTAGCCGCGATCCCCTTGGTACCCTCGGAGGCGATATACCGATAATGCTCGGTCCCGCCGCGGATTACAGCGCCAAGGCATACCACGGCGGCGTACTTGCCGGAGGTCGCCAGGCGCCGGCATATCAACGGCATCTCAAAGCATCCAGGCGACCAGATCACGTCGATGTCGCCGTCGCTTGCGCCGTGGCGGCTCAACGCGTCAATCGCACCCGATAGAAGTTTGCTGGTGATAAACTCGTTGAACCGGCTGACGATAACGGCGAATTTCGCCTTGGCCGGCGCAACCAACTTGCCCTGATATTCGTTCACGCCCATCGTTTATGCTCCTTATTTGTGGCGTAATACTATAGGCCATCCCCGCCGATTCCGCAACTTCTCTTCGGGCTGGAAGAGACCTTGGGGATATGTTACCATCCGCACTCCGACAACACCGCTTTTGCAGGAAAGGTTCCATGGCCAAAAGAACGAGAAAATCAACCAAGTCCTGGCACGGTCGGCTTTCCGGCGAAGCGGACCAGGCCACCAGCGAACTGCTGGCGTCAATCGACGTCGATGCCGCACTGTACAAATACGACATCGCCGGTTCGCTGGCGCATGCGACGATGCTGCGCGAGATCGGCGTCCTCTCGCGGCGGGAACTGGGCGCGATTAAAAAGGGTCTGCAAAAAGTCGCCGACGACATCGAGGTCGGTAAGGTCAAACTCGATCCGGCCCTCGAAGACATCCACATGGTCATCGAGTCCGCCCTGATTAAGCGAATTGGCGAGCCGGGGCGCAAACTCCACACCGGTCGGAGCCGGAACGACCAGATCGCACTGGACCTGCGCCTCTGGGCGCGCGACGCCATCGACGACCTCGTGGACCTGCTCCGGCAGTTGCAGTCGGCCTTCGTCGCCGCCGCCGGCGAGTACGGACAGATTGTAATGCCCGCTTATACGCACCTTCAGCGCGCCCAGCCGATCCTGGCCGGGCACGCACTGCTGGCGTATGTCGAGATGCTCGACCGCGATGCCGAGCGACTCGCCGATTGCCGAAAGCGCGTCAATGTCTGCCCGCTTGGGGCCGGGGCCATCGCCGGTACGTCCATACCGCTCGACAGAAAACTCGTCGCAAAATTGCTTGGTTTCCCCGCCATAATCCGAAACAGCATCGACGCGGTGTCCGACCGCGACTTCCTGGCTGAACTGTGCTTCTGCCTGGCCGGCCTCGGCGTGCACCTGTCCCGCTGGGCAGAGGACTGGATCATCTACTCCACGACCGAGTTCGGCTTCATCGAACTGGACGATTCGGTCTGCACGTCGTCCTCGATGATGCCGCAGAAAAAAAACGCCGATACGCTGGAACTAATCCGGGCCAAGTCGGCGACGGCCATCGGGAACCTGTGCGGGATGCTGACACTGATAAAATCCCTTCCGTCGGGTTACAGCCGGGATTTGCAGGACGACAAGCGCTTCGTCTTTGCGACGGTTTCGACGATGAAATCGGCATTGGCCGTTGCGGCGAAGGTCGTCTCGACGGCGCGGTTCTGCCCCGGCCGAATCGCCGCCGACCTGGACGCCGGCTTCCTTGACGCGACCAGCCTGGCCGAGTACCTGGTCAATAAGGGTGTGTCGTTCCGCACCGCTCACGGGATCGTCGGCGAACTTGTCGCCAACGCAGCCCGGACCGGCAATACTCTGGCGAGCCTGCCGGAGGTCGTCCTCCGTGCAGCCGATAAAAATATCGGCCCGGACGCCGCCGACCACCTCGGTGCCGCAAACGTCGTCAAACACTACAAACCCGAAGGCGCCGCCGGTGCAAAACAACTCCGCAAACAACTGAATTTCTGGAAACGGAAACTCCGCTAAAAAAATCTAAAATCCGCTTGACTACAGGTAAGAGTGTCTTTATAATAACCTATAGGTTATTATAAAGACACTCTTACCTGTAGGATAAGACATGCAAGCTTTCAACACGAAACAATCAAGTGAGATTACCGGCGCAAGTATCAGGCAGTTGAACCACTGGGATTCAAAGGGATTGATAAAGCCATCGGTTCGATCCGCCAGTGGGCGAGGTTCACGCCGCCTGTATTCGTACGCCGACTTAGTTGCGATCCAAACCGTAAAGCAACTGAGGGATCAGGAAATCAGTTTGCAAAGGATTCGGAAATGTGTGCAGTATCTTCGCAGACATCTGCCGGATGTTTCTAAACCGTTGACCTATTGCACACTCCTCACCGACGGGCACGAGATTTTCCTCGTCGAGGATGAAAAAACATTGCGGGCTACCGTGGAGAAGCAGGGGCAAAGGGCGTGGGTGGAGTTGAGTATCGCCGGCATTGATCGGGAATTGCGAGTCCGTATCATCCAACTTGGAGACAAGAAAGTGGAAACCGTAGCCGTTGGCGATTACGCTTACCAGGTTGAAATTGAACCTGATGAGGATGGGGGATACGTAGCCGAAGTTGCCGGTTTGCCGGGATGTATAACACAAGGCGATTCTTACGGGGAAACGCTCGATAATGTCAAAGACGCCATTGAAACATATCTTAGTGCTGTTGAAGATTTGAAAAAGCGCGGCGTACACATGCCCGTCCGCCGGAAGAAACGCCGACGTAAGGCCACAGCGTAGGGGTATAGATGCGACGGCTCGTACCCTTACCCACTGCCCGAGTTATCAGAGCGTTGAAACGCGCCGGATGGGAGGTTCACGGCGGAACTAAACACTACAAACTCATCCGAACCGATATGCCCGGTGCTTTATCGGTTCCCCGTTCCACCCCATTGAAAAAAGGAACTATCCGCGCCATATTACGCCAGGCAGGGATATCGCTGGAAGATTTTTGGAAATTGTATCGTTAGATGCGTGAATTTGAGTTCATCGAGTGGATTTGTCGGCAGGGCCGGTTTGACCCGAAGGTGGTGGCCGTCGGGCCGGGGGATGACTGCGCGGTGCTGAACGTCAGCGGTGAAAAACTGCTGATGACCACCGACCAGGTCCTCGACGGCGTGCATTTTTCGCTGGCGGAGCACGGAGCCGAGGCTGCCGGCAGGAAGGCCGCTGCGCGTGCGATTTCGGATATTGCCGCAATGGCTGGGTTGCCTGTAGCGATGGTCGCAACAGTGGCAGCGCCGAAGGGGTTTTCGCAGGCCGATGCCGAAGCGATATATCTGGGTCTGCGTTCAGGCGGCGACGAGTTCGACTGCCCGCTTGTCGGCGGCGACCTGGCTGCATGGGGCGAATCGCCAGGCCCGCTGCAAATCAGCGTTACAATCCTTGGCCGATGCGCGGGTATCGAACCCGTTCTTCGCAGCAGCGCACGGGTCGGCGATGTTATCTGCGTTACCGGCGAACTCGGCGGAGCGTGGACCACTCGGCGGCATTTGCAATTCACACCCAGAATCGCCGCAGCCCGCATACTGGCAGGGCAATTCGCCATAAGCGCGATGATCGATATATCCGACGGTCTGGCCGGCGATCTGGGACACATTGCCGACGCCAGCGGCGTTGCCGCTGAACTGGAAGACATAGCCATTCCCATCCACGACGACGCCGCCGAGCGAAAAGACCCGCTGGCCGCCGCTCTGTTCGACGGAGAGGACTACGAGTTGCTCTTTACGCTGCCGGAAGATGAAGCCGACAGGCTCATGGATGCGAACCCGCTGGATGTCGGTATCGGTCGAATCGGCGCCATTGTCGCCGGGGCCGGCATGACACTGCTCCGCGAAGGTCAGCGTGAAAAACTCGAACCGCGCGGTTGGGAACATGAAACTTGAAAAAACGTCGCCGTTCCGGCGACTGCTAAACAGATACGGGTCAGTATGAGTGAGCAGTTTCAGACAAACAGCGTCGAAGAAACCGTCGCGTTGGGCGAGCGACTCGCCGGGCGTTTCGATGTCGGCGATTGCGTCGGACTTCTCGGCGATCTGGGGGCGGGCAAGACGGTCCTGGTTCGCGGTATCGCCGCAGGGCTTGGCCTCGCCGATGAGCGATTGGTCTCTTCGCCGACGTATGTGCTGGTGCAGGAATACGCCGGGCGCGTTCGGCTCTACCACGTGGACCTTTACAGGCTGACGGTGGGGGGGGACGAACTGGCCGATCTGGGTATCGAAGAGATGTTGGCCGACGGCGTCGTCGTTATCGAATGGGCCGACCGCGCTGGCGGCGCTCTGCCCCGGCCGTACTGGCGCATCACAATCCAGCCGACCGGCCAAACGTCACGACAATTCACATTGGACCGAGTGCTATAGTACTCGGTAACAGATAATCTGACGGGCGCCACCCGGCCTGCCGGCAGGTCAACGCCCGTCGTTTCAGATGGGACAAACTACCGGTTTCGGCGTCTCCTTCCAAGGCAGAGCATACCGCCGATGACCAGCAGCGCAAGTGTAGCCGGCTCGGGAATTACCCCCGGCGGCGGAGAACCACCGTCACCGCCACCGTAACCCAACGCCGCCAGGTCGTCCTGCCTGATAAAACCGTCAAGATCGACGTCGAATAGTTGCATGATCGCACCGTCGTTGAGGCAATAGAGGGCCAATCCGTTGGGGTCGAGGCTGGAACCTGCGCCGATAAAGAGGTTCCTGACATAAAGGGCCTCGGTGTCCTGCGAGTCCGGCTGGTTGTCGAACAGGTCCACCAGTTGAACCATCGCGACGTCCTCGCCGCCGATCTGGAGTGTATCCAGTGCGAAGTTATCATAAAGTCCGCTCGGATCGGCATGTCTGTCCTCGCCGGCGACTTCGAACGTGGCGACGAATTCGTCGCCGCCTTCGAAGATAAGTGTGAGGTTTTCAAGACCGGCCAGCGCCGCCGGATCGGTGCTGAAGTTCTCGAACGTAGAGCCGGGCCACTGACAGTCGGTCTCCGGCCTCGGACCGGTGATGTGGATTGTCGAACCGCGCACGGCGGCAAACCTGCTGCCGGCGCCGAACGACAGGCGCTGCGAGACCTCGATTCTGGCCCGCCGGTTGCTAATCGCCAGCCTCCCGCCGGAATTGGCGTACCTGGAGCCTATCCTCAAAACCGGCGTGCTTAACCTTCCGCCGGATATGGTGTAACCGGCGTTGCGGCCATGGACGAACAGTCCTTTATGAAGGCTGACATCGCCGCCGCTCTGGATGAACTGAGCCTTGCTCCTTCTGGAACGAAGACCGTACAGGCTTAAGTATCCGGCGGACAATCGCCCGCCACTCATCCGGTACGTCGCGGATGGAATCGGATATGGTATGGCCGTTACATCGTCAAGAGGACCTTCAGGCAAATCCACGATGTCGAGTGGGGTCGCTTCCGCCAGCTCCAGTTCGCCGCTCGCGACGCGTATTCTGCGGAACGGAAAGCAGCCTACGCGAAGAACTTTCCCGGCGTTGCAGTACCCGCCGGTCTGGATAAACTCGGCTGTCGGGCCGCGAAGCCCCCACCCGCCGACCTGGATGCGGTCGGCCAGGAGCGCCCCGCCGTGCAGTGCGTACCGCCCCTTCGACGGCAGCGGCAGCGGGACGGCGACTTTGGGCCAAATCGGCCTGTCCACGATCTCGCCCGCCCAGGCCGGATCGTCAAGAATAATCGGCTCGCCAATTTCACCAATCGGTACGGGAAATGCCTCCAGCAACGGCCAGGGGCACCGTTGGCCGCCGATGGCGAGCAGGTTTTTGACCTTGTGAACGCCGCCGGTTTGTACGAATCGCCCTCTGCCGGTAGTACCGACGGAAGTCCGTCCCGTTACAAGCAGCCCACGGCGCAACCTGTATGTACCGAGAGATTTTTTAAGGCTGGGTTTTGATAAGGGCCAGCGCCCAAGGTCGCCCACTTTCAGTTCCTGTTCGACGCGGTTGATCCCGCCGACCTGGGTAAATCGCCCGCTGCCGGCGCCCCTGCCCACGACGATGTTTCGCGCGGACAATCGCCCGCGAGCCAGAGTATAGGAGCCGGGCCTGCGAAGCGAACCGCTCAGGTATATCCCGCCTTTGACTCTGTTGGTCCCTCCGACTTGGAGGACAGCGCCTGTGCCGGGCCAGGGCTGGACCTTTTTGAGTGCTTCGGCGGATACCGGCTGGAGAACAGCGCCGATATTGAGTTGTCCGGCCTTAGCGTAACCGCGGGCAATCACGGCTGTGCCGCCGTTATAGATGCAGGCGCGGTCTTCAAACCCGGGTACACCGGCGCTCCAGTTTGCGTTTGCAAACCAGTTGCCCGGCGTGGCGGGATCGTGCCGCCAGAAGGTTTGCTCGGCCCGGGCCTGCGTAACAGTGAAAAACGACAGGGTAATGACAACGTACAGCAAGACTCTGATTCTGCGGTTCATTGGAAACATCTCCTCTCCATCCTTTGTCTGGGCACGCCGACAGCGAGGATGCGGGCGGCAGTTAACGAAAAGAGCAAATTTTCTTCAGGCGAGGAATGTTGCTGCGAATGTCCCTACGAGCGAGGAGTGCTACTACTGAATACTTGCATTATAGCGACGAATTGCTTTTTGTCAAGTTAATTCCTGAAATTTGCTTAGTTTAACACTCATGTATTCTATTTTTCAGACAGGTCCCGGTTCCGCTGTCTCCTTCCGAGGCAGAGCATCCCGCCGACGACCAGCAGCGCAAGTGTAGCCGGTTCGGGAATCTGCCGCATGTTTCCGCCGTTGAGGTTGACGGCGTCGCCAGGGCCGGTGAAGTTAAGGTAGTAGAGGTTCAGGCCGTTCAGGTCCAGGTAAGAATCGGTACCGATGATGAGATTTTTCACGTACAGCGCCTCGCTTCCCTCCCAGCCGGGCTGGTTGTCGATCCAGTCAACCAGCCGGACCTGCGCGACGTCTTCGCCACCGATCTGGAGCGTATCCAGTACGAAGTTTTCGAAGAATCCCCCCAGGCCCCGGCCTCTGTCCTCGCCTGCGACCTCGAACGTGGCGACAAACTCATCGCCGCCCTCAAAGATAAGCGTAAGGTTCCCCATGCCGGCGAGTGCAGCCGGGTCGGTGCTCAAGATGTCGAACGTCGAGCCGTCCGACCCTTGCTCAGGCAAAGACGTCGGCCCGGTGATGTGTATGGTCGAGCCTGGCACAGCGACAAACGTGCTGCCGGATGCGAACGACAGTCGCTGCGATACCTCGATTTCGGCCTGGCTACCGAGAATCGCCAGCGTACCATGGGAATACTTTGAAGAAGATTTCGAGCCTACTCTCAAGACTGACGCCGTTAAGTTGCCGTCGAAGATAGTGTAGTTTGCGTCATGACCACTGATAAGCAATTGCTGTTGCACATCGACGCTCCCGCCTGTCTGAATAAAGGCGGAATCTGAACCGAAGACAGTACCAATTATGATTACATTGGCCGAAAGCGAGCCGCCGTTCATCTGATATATCCCGTTGTCAAGGGACAGACCAGCGGAGAGGGTATTAGTTCCGCCGGTCTGTCGAAAAAGCCCCGAAGGACCGGTGATTATTACCTGGAAAGGATCTACCCCTTCGGGCAGAACGCTACAAACGTCCATCCAGATTGCGGTAAGATGTCCGCCGCTCATTCCGGATCGATCATCTCTCACGGTCAATCGGCCGTCGCCCAAATCAACGGTTCCCTCGTGAACGAATAACCCACTTCGCAAATCTATTCCGCCGCCATCGGTTGCAAGGATGTGTCCGCTGGTTTCCACGTGGTCGTCAATCGATCCCCAACCGCTGAAGCCCTGGTCGGCAGAGAGGATCAGGTCGCTGCCGGCAAAGTGGACCAGGCCGGCTGTGTGAAAACGCTTCAACTGTGTATAAGGGTCGAAATCACTTGAGAAGATCGTCAGTGAGTCCGGCCCGACTGTGATGGATGCGTTCTCGGCATTAAGCAGATTACCATGCGAGAAGTTCAGCAACGCGCTGCCGGCGGCCAGTGTGGTGCTGCCGCCGCCAAAGTCAAATTCTCCATCAGGATGAGAGCCGAAGCTCCTTTCAAGATTGAGACCGGCGGTAATTTTCAATGAACCACCAAGATATTCGTAACGTCCATTAGCGTTGATGGACAGATAGCCGACTCTATTGGCGCCGCCGGTCTGTTTGAAGAAACCCTTGTCCCTTCCACCTCCAATCCCCTCTTGCTGAGCGGTAAGTCGCCCGCCGCTCAATTCGTATCGCCCTTCGGCAGGAGGTGGTGGCGGATACCACACATTAGTTGTCATCGGCTTTTCCAAAGCATTGGTCGTGACGAACAGATCGCACGGCCGAATCACGTTTCCCGGAGCATCAGCCGGGACGACTAGCAAGGACCAACAACCCCATGCCCGCGCCCCGCCGATCAATAGCGCCTCTTCGACCGTATGAACGCCTCCGGTTTGTACGAAATCTCCTTGACCCCTATTTTTGCCGACGACAGTCTCCTTCGTCGAAAGTTGCCCACCGCTCAGTTCATAGCGGCCTTCGGAAGGTGACGACGGCATATATACGGCGTTGGACGTCGCCGAGCCGTCCGACCCGTTGGTTATCGCGCCCCATGGATACGGATACAATAGTAATAGTCGTGATTCACCGATGGCAAGCGTTCCTTCAACAGTGTGGACGCCGCCGGTCTGGATGAATTCACCCCGTCCGGCCTGCCCGACGGAAGTCCGCCCGGTCGAAACCTTCCCACCCATCAATTCATAGGTGCCGAGAGATGAGTCCAGGCTGTAATTCCTATCGTTGGGTAGATCTCCGACCTTCAATTCCCCGCCGACGTTGCTGATCCCGCCGATTTGGGTGAAATGCCCGCTACCGAGTCCATGACCTACTGTGATGTCCGCTGCGGACAGTTTGCCGCCGATCAGGGTATAGGAACCGGGTGCCTCGTTCATCCCACCCAGGTATATTGACTGTTCGACTGTGGCGGTTCCGCCCGTCTGAAGAACAGTGCTTGCATGGAATTGCTCTAAAGAATAAGGGCAGAGGGTAGAGCCCATAATGCTGATTTGCTTTGCCAGGGCGTTTCCGTGTGCGATTACGGCTATGCTGCTGTTGTGGACATAGGCCGAATCCTCAAGGCTTGGCACACCGGCGGACCAGTTGGTCTCATCGAACCAGTCGCCTGGCGTAGCCGGGTCGTGCTGCCACCAGGTCTCGTCGGCCAGGCACATCCCGGTTGTGAGGGTCGAGATGAGAATAACGATAGATAGTGTCAACAGAACATTCCTGAGCATCGGCGCAATCTTCTTTCAATGCCCGCCCAAGCGGGTTGGGAATGAATATACGAGCGACTTATAATAACGAAAGAAAAGCCATAATAAGCAACATCACTATATACGCCAGGTCGCGTTTTGTCAAGTCAATTGATGCAACCGGTTCTGATTGACACGGCCGCAAAGGCTTGGTAGCCTCCTCCTTTCCTTGGGAAACACAAGTTATGAAAGAGGCAATTGCCAAAGCGAAGGTGCTTATCGAGGCGCTGGGTTACATCCAGCGCTTCGCGGGCAAGACCGTGGTTATCAAGATCGGCGGGGCTGTAATGGACGACGACCAGGCCTTGTCCGATCTGCTTGCCGACGTAGTCTTTATGAACACCGTCGGTATGCGCCCCGTAATCGTCCACGGCGGGGGCAAGGCCATCAACAAGGCGATGGACGGCCACGGGCTTGAGGTCCAGTTCGTCCAGGGGCGACGATATACAGACCAGCGAACGCTGACCGTCGTCGAGCACGTCCTGTGCAACGAGATCAACCGGCGGATCGTAACGGCCATTCAGGAAATGGGTTCCTCGGCCATGGCCCTGCACACGCTTGGCAGTTGCGTGCTGTTCGGTGAGCGATTGTTCCTCGAAGAAGACGGGCGGAAGATCGACCTTGGCCAGGTCGGGCGGATTAACGAGGTTAACGTCCGGCTGATTGAACTTCTCTGCCAGGCCGACACGATACCGGTGCTGGCTCCGCTGGCGCGCGACCGGGCAGGGGGAAAACTGAACTGCAACGCCGACACCGCCGCCGGCGAGGTCGCCGCCGCACTGAAGGCGGATAAATTTGTCGTCGTCTCCGACACCCACGGCATCCGCGCCGATGAGTCCGACCCCGACAGCCGAATCAGCGACGCGACCGAGGATCAAATTCAGAAAATGATCGCCGCCGGCGCTATCGCCGGCGGAATGCTGCCGAAGGTCGAAGCCTGCCTGCGGGCGCTGGACGCCGGCGTCGGACGCGCCCATATAATCGACGGGCGATTCGCACACTCGCTGCTGCTGGAAATATACACAGACGAGGGTGTAGGAACAGTCGTTCACAAATAGGGACCAGGCACCAGGGATTTGGGACCAGGCAACAACAGAAACAACAGAAGAAGCAGAAAAAACAGATGAAAGATTTTATTAATATTGCGGATTTTTCCGGTGAGCAACTTACCGGTTTGCTGGAGCGGGCTGTTGCGGATAAGAAACTCTTTCGCGCCGGGGAACTGCCGGCCTCATGCAGGCGGAAGGTCCTGGCGCTTATTTTCGAGAAGCCGTCGCTGCGGACGCGGGTGAGTTTTGAGGCCGCTATTGTGCAACTCGGTGGAGCGGCAATTAATCTGACCAACGCCGACATCGGCCTAGGCAGCCGCGAACCGGTCGCCGACGTGGCGGCTGTGTTGGGCCGGATGTGCGACGCCGTGGCCGCCAGAACCTTCAGCCACGAGACCGTCAGCGGTCTGGCCGAGCATTGCTCCGCGCCGGTAATCAACGCGCTGACCGATTATTGCCACCCCTGCCAGGCGATGGCGGACGCCATGACGGCGATGGAAATCTTCGGCGACCTGGCTGGACGAAAACTGGCCTTCATCGGCGACGGCAACAACGTCGCTCGCTCGCTGGCTGTGCTGTGCGCCAAACTGGGAATGGACTTCGCCCTGGCCTGCCCGGAAGGTTTTGAACTGGAAGGCGAACCGGAAGCGAACATCACGCAGACCCGCGACCCACGCGCCGCCGTCGAGGGCGCATCAATTGTCTATACCGACACGTGGGTCTCGATGGGCCAGGAAGACGAAAAAGACGAGCGAATCGTCACTTTCAAACCCTTCCAGGTCAACGCCGAACTGATGTCCGCGGCGCCGAAAGACGCCGTCGTCATGCACTGTCTGCCGGCTTACCGTGGATATGAAATTACAGACGAAGTAATGTCAGCCCACGCCGAAACCATCTTCGAAGAAGCCGAAAACCGCCTCCACTTTCAGCGGACACTGCTGCACGTTCTCATCGCCGAAGGCGGCATCAAGTAATCACCGCCCTCCGCGAATATCAGCATCTCTGGCTTCAACACGGTTGTTCTTACGATGCCAGATGAGTTTCGGACTTTTCCAGCTGTTCAGGACGCCTCTTTGTGCATCCCGATAGTACATCTCGGCGTTTTTGACCGGCTTGCCAGGCAGGGAACCCCAGATAATCGCCGTGTCGCTGATTCGCTGGTAGAGGATTCGCTGGCAGAATACCTGGCGCGGGCCGTCTTCGAGTTTCACGTCGCCGGTGGCGTCGAAGAGGTCCAGCGGCCCGACCGCCGGCCCGGAGCGATCCGAAGCCTCCTTTCCGTCGGCCTTCTTTTCGGGTTTGGCGAAACAGGCCTTCATCTTCTCGCAATCCAGCCGGGTTTTGCGTCCAGCCGGTAACTTGTCCCACTTGCGGACGTTGAGTTTTTCGGCCAAAACCACGTTTGCCCCGCTGCGGTGAACCATTATGACCTTGCCCGACATCCAGACGGTGCGAATTGTCTGATCCATCTTCATCGACTCGGACCACTGGAACGCCGACTGCGACGGACGGTCAATGTTACCTGTAAGGTCGTCTTTTCGCTGACCGGCCTTCTTTTTCTCCGGCGGGTTATAGTCTTCGGCGCTCAACGTGCCGGCTTCGGGACACTTAAGCACGCCCAGGTCAACCTCGTATATGACGCGCTCCGACCGCAATTTCACACGCTGGAGCAGGAACCCGTCCTTGTCCCGGCGCTGCGATTCCAGGCGGACATTTTTCTCGGCGGTTACTGTTTTGATCTTCTGCGGACGTAAACTCGCAAACTCCGCCGGCTTGGTCGTGGCGGACGGCTTGGTCGCAGCATCATCCTTCGGATCCTCCGGCTTGGCAAAGACGATCGTTACCTTTCCGCATTTCAGTTCATCGCCGGACATTTTCAGATTCACCGCACCGATGATAATCGCGGTTCGCTCTTTGCCGCGATGGTCCATCTCCTCATCCCACGCGATGTCCATAGGCTTGGGCTTGTCCAGTTTGTTGCCGTTGAAGTCCCTGTCGGTGTAGAATCGCAGGCTTCCCGCCCCGTCAACGTTGGCGGACTCTTTCGCCTGGTCGAAGAAAATCTTTTCGCCACGAATGATATTGTCTTTTTGTCTGACTGTCGCCGGTTTTCCTTCCAGTGTCGCGGTCTTGGCCGACAGGTCGCTCGTTAACGTCTCGGCGTCGATAAATACGGTGTCTTCTTCGCTACGGTCGATAATTTTCACATCGCCGGCTGCATCCAGGCGCTGCGGTTCAATCTCGATTTTCCCGGTCTTTTCGTCCTTTTGCGCAGCGAAGGTAATCGTCATGCTCTGGCGGGCTTTGATTTCCCGTTTTCCCTGCAAGGCCGATACGTTACCAGTGGCTACAACTGTGCGGGGATACAACCGCTCCTCATCAGGCCCTGACATCTTGATGTCAAGAGTCTGCGATTTTATATACTCTCCGCGTTCGGTATCTTTCATGTCCACGTTACCTTCGGCGTAGAGCGAGGCTATGCGATTGACCTTTTCATCGGCTGACGTCGGCTGATGAAATTTCACAGTAAGTTCATCGGCCTGCATGTTCTGCGTTTTGCCCTGCCGGACATTCACGTCGCCGACGAAAGCGGCTTCGCGCAGGAAATCTTCGTCTTCGATGCCATCAGAGGTTTTGACCTGCCTCCGGCCCAGTGAAGCGACGACATTTTTTTTCCAGGTTATGACTAACTCCTGCCGCTCGTCGTCCCCGTCGGCCTTTTCGGCGGGGCGCGTCGAGAGAAAGCCCCGCGATGCGCTGTCGGGCAGATACATTTTTCCGGCCCCGTCCAGATTGACAGCGCCTGTGGTGCTGTTGAACCTGACCTGCGGGACGGTAATCCGCTCTCCGCCTTCCATTGTCAGTTCGACCGGCTCTTCGGGCGTGCCGATTAGTACACCCCCCCGCCCCGGTGAGCGAAACTCGAAACTTTTGCAAACGGCTGTGGACTTGCCGTCGGACAACGTCAGTGTCTTTCCGGTTGCCGTTACGTCGAAGCGTTTTGAGACCGGCTTTTGACGGTTCCTGAACGGTTTGATCACCAGCGGACCTGTCCAGGTGATAACCATTTCTTCCGCCGGTTGGGTCGTCGCAGCCTTGACATCAGCCGGTTTGCTCGCGGGCGTCCTGTCGGCCGGTTTGCTTGCGGGCGTTTCTCCCGCCGGGCGTGTGGACTGGTCAGGGCTTTGCCGCTCCTGCCGACGAGGGCTCTTGAATTCCAATACCAGGCGAAGTTCGTCTGCGCCTTTCATCTTCCGGTCGCCGCTGGTTACGAGGACGTTGTCACTGAACGTAACCACATAAGTATCCGGCATAATCGGAGCAGGACCGGCAGGAACGGTTGTCGGCGCACTTGCCGGTGCTGTTGTCGATGCGGTTGTCGGCATACTGGTCGGCGTCTCGGCGCGGGCGATGGACGGTTCAGTCGTAGTTGCCGGCCTGGTGGCCGATTCAGCCGGCTTCGTTGTAGCGTCGCGGGCCGGTTCGTCAGGGCGGTCCTCGCCGTAGCCCGGCTCGACACCGCCCGGCAGGGACATCTTGCCGATAAAGCGGCCCTGGTCTTCCCGGATTACCATGCGGTCGCCGCGGATTATCCGTAGTTCCCGAAGTTGTCGAGGCGACTCGTTCCAGGCTATACGCAGACCCTGACCGGTAATGTCGGCCTCTTTGGATGAAACGCGAACCTCGCCGTCGGACTCAATCGTCAACATATCATTATCGAAACGTACTTCTTCATCGACGAAAATCCTGATCGCATCGTCCGGCCTCTGCTCCAGCGGCGGGCGGTTCGGGTCCAGGTCCCGGCTTCGGTCGATTGTAACCCGAACCGATTTCTCATCCCTTAACAAGCCGCTGCGGATGTTCCGCTTTCCGGCGGCTTCCTCGATTGTGATTATCCCGCGCTGAGCCTGAATTGTGATTATTTCGCCGTCGCGGAGATACAATTGGACCTTCGGGTCGGTCAGATAAAGTTTATCGCCGACCTTTTCCGATTTAGCGGCAGTGTACTTCGCCTGGAGGTTGTGGTCTTCGTCGTACTGGTAATACACGACGCCCAGAACGGGAGCCACATCGCCTATGTCGGGGATCGGCGAGGCCTTGCCTTCGACGGGCCTGGTGGACGAATCGGCGCGCCGCTGCCGCGGCGGCAAAACATCCTTATCACTGACAATGTAATACAAAATAAAGGCCGACAGGATGACCCCGAACGTCCCGAACAGTATTTTCAACCTTCTTTCCATTTTTCTTTCCACGAATTTTACGAATTACAGAAAAGGAAAGAATAATTTGTGTAATTTATTGTAATTCGTGAAATTCGTCTTCATTCGTGTACTTCGTGGTAATATCGGTTCAGGATTTGGTCCCATTGGCCGGTGCTTTTCAGGATGTATTCAATGGCCTGACGGACGGCGCCTTCCCCGCCGGGGCTGTCGGTTACTATCGCTGCGACCTGGCGTACTTCCTGGACGGCATTGACCGGGGCAATCGGAAAACCGCATCGCCGCATCATCGGCAGGTCCGGCAGGTCGTCGCCCATCACGGCTGTCTGTTCATCCGTCAATTTCAGTTCGGCCAGGACCGACTCGTAGGCCGGCAGTTTGTCCTTCGCGCCCTGGATGACTATCTTCACGCCGAGTTCCGCTGCCCGATGCGCAACGGCTGGGCTTTCCCTGCCGGTGATTATCGCAATCCGCTTTCCGACACGCTGCCAATATTTTATTCCCGCGCCGTCAAGAGCGTTAAACTGCTTCATCTCGCGCCCGTCGGCGTCAAGGATAATCCGACCATCCGTAAGGACGCCGTCAACGTCGAGAATCAGTAATTCAATATCTTTTGGTGATTTCATCGTTTCGTAATCAGTAACTGGTAAATCGTAATTGGTAAATCGTAATTGGTAATTCGTAATTGGTAATTGGTAAATCGTAATTGGTAACAGAGTGTCGGTTTTTTTTTTACGAATTACGAATTACGAATTACGAATTACGAATTACCAATTACCAATTACTATTTACCAACTACTACTTTCCGTTTTGTCCACGTCCCAACGCCTTTAGTCCCACGATGTCCTGGACGTCCAGCAGGCCAATCGGTTTGCCGTCGTCATCGACTACAGGCAGTTCGTCGATTCGGTATTCATTCATAATGGCCATTGCTTCGCTCGCCAGTTCGCCTGCGGCGATGTGCTTCGGGTTGCGGTGCATCACCTCGCCGGCGGGTGAGTCGAGGAACGCATCTCCGTCCCGAATAATCCTTCGCCTCAGGTCGCCGTCGGTCAGTATGCCGGCGAGCCTGCCGGCTTTGTCCACAAGCAGTACCGCGCCGGCGCGGCGCTTTATTTTCTCGGCATCAGCAAGGACCCGACGGACTGTCTGATTTTCATCGGCGACCGGCAGTCGCCCGCCGCTGCGGAAGGTCATCGCCTCCTCGACCTTCATCAGGCTCCTGCCCAAAGCCCCTACCGGATGAAAGGCGGCGAACTCCTCCGGCGAGAAATTTCTCATGTCCATCACCGTCAGCGCCAGTGCGTCGCCGAGCGCGAGCATGCAACTGGTCGATGCCGACGGCGCCAGACCCAGCGGGCAGGCTTCGTCCACGTCGCCGTAGCAAAGGATGATGTCGGCGTATTTGGCCAGGGGTGAATCGTCCGAGGCGGTTATCGCCACGAGGTTCGCCCCGCGGGCCTTGAGATGGTCAACCAGGCGAATGATCTCCTCTGTCGTGCCGCTGTGCGAAAGGATGATTACCACGTCGTCCCGGCGGACGCGCCCGAGGTCGCCGTGCAGGGCCTCGACCGGATGCAGGAAGATGCTCGGCGTACCGGTGGATGCGAGCGTAGCGGAAATCTTCTGCGCGACGATGCCGGCCTTGCCGATTCCGGTCAGCACAACCGTCCCGCCGCAGCGGTACACCGCCTCGGCCGCCGCGGTGAAACGCTCGTCAATCCGTCCGGCCAGAGCGCCGATACAATCGGCCTCCGTCGCCAATACCCTGCGGGCCAGTTCGAGATTAGGGCTGGGATCAGGCATATCGTTTTTAGCATTCAGCGTTCAGCGTATCTTCTTACTGATTGCTGACTGCTGATCGCTGATTGCTTCGACAGATATTATGGCTTGCCGATTCGGCGTCGGTCAAGTAATAAGGAGCGCGCGAATCACCAGACCTGTACGGAGAGAATGTAATGAGATCGCTTTCTGGCATACAACCTTCGGGCCGGCTGCACCTGGGCAACTATTTCGGTGCGATTCGGCAATATCTGAAATTCCAGGATGAAGGCAACGAGTGCTTCTACTTCATCGCCAACTACCACGCCCTGACGAGCATCCAGGACAAGGCTGAGTTGGAGGAAATAACGCTGCACGTCGCCACAGCCTACCTGGCGCTCGGGATCGACCCGGAAAGAAGCGTCTTTTTCCTCCAGTCCGATGTGCCGCAGGTAACGGAACTGGCATGGATACTCAACTGCATCTGCCCGGTCAGCATGATGGAAAAGGCCACCAGTTACAAAGACAAGATAGCCAGGGGCCTGCCCGCCAATATGGGCCTGTTCGACTATCCCGTCCTCCAGGCCGCCGACATTATTATCTACGACTCCAATGTCGTACCCGTCGGCGCCGATCAGAAGCAGCACCTGGAGATGACCCGCGACCTGGCGATTAAGTTCAACCTGGCCTTCGGCGAAACGCTGGTCGTGCCGGAGGCGTACATCGTGCCGGAAGTGGCCGTCATTCCCGGCCTCGACGGGCAGAAGATGTCAAAGAGTTACGACAACACAATCGAGATATTCCAGACGCCCAAGGCTACAAAAAAGCGTTGCGCGCAGATCGTTACAGATTCGACCCCGCTGGAAAAGCCGAAAGACCCGGACAAATGCACGGTATTCGCCTTGCTGAAACTCCTGGCCGAGCCTGCCGAGATCGAGGAGATTGAGAAAAAGTATTGCTCCGGGGGCTACGGATACGGGCACGCCAAGGGCAGACTGGCCGAACTGATTAACGACTTGTTCGCCGAAGCCCGTCAGAAGTACGTCGAACTGGAAAAGGACCCGGATTTCGTCCGCGACGTCCTCAGCGAAGGAGGACGAAAGGCTCGCCAAACCGCCGAAACCACAATGACCCGCGTCCGAAGCGCCTGTGGGATTTTGATGAATCGGAAGAGCGGGTAACGTTTTGCGAAGCCGCAAGCGTTGATAAGACACAATAATAAAATGTACGGGTAAAATCCTTCTGAAAGGAATAACTCTCAACGGAGCGAATCGACCTTATCAACGCTTGCGGCTTCGCAAAGGATCACCACATGAACCATCAAAGACGCCCCGTCGTCATCGCCTACCACCTCATCTGGACCGCTTACGGATGGTGGCTGCCCAACGACCCGCGAGGAAGCACTTCCAATCGAATCGCCTGTAACGTCATCGCACAACTCGGCGAACTTCATTTCGGACGAAAGAAAGTCCAACCCGCCGGGAGGGTGATACGTGAGTTTTATCAGCGAGCGAAAGATGTCTTAAAATTCGATCTGCTGACGTTCACTCGTGAAGAAATACAGACTGTTGCACAAAGTTTCCGAACCTGTCTGAAAAATCACCGTTACACTTGTTACGCTTGCGCAATCATGCCCGATCACGTTCATGTGCTTTTGCGCAAGCATAAGCACCGGGCTGAAGAAATGACCCTGAACTTCCAGGAGCAAAGCCGCCTGGACCTGCAAAAATCGGCCGCCAGACCGGCCCATCCTGTATGGGGCGGCCCTGGCTGGAAGGTTTTTCTCGACCATCCCGACGGGATCAGAAGAACGATTCGATATATCGACAACAACCCCGGAAAAATACGCCTGCCGCGGCAAGAGTGGGATTTCGTGAAGGAATACGACGGCTGGCCGATGCACAGGAAGAACAGGTAGCGTTTTGCGAAGCCGCAAGCGTTGATAAGACTCAATCATGTAAAGACGCAAGTCGATTCATTATGTAAAGGATAACTCTCGAAGGAGCAAATAGACCTGACCAACGCTTGCGGCTTCGCAAAATCTATCTCATAAAACATCTCGTGAATTCCCCGTATCCCTGCTAATCTGATAATTCGATGACCGATTACCGCGTAAATCTTGACATATACAACGGTCCGATGGACCTGCTGCTGTACCTGATCCGGCGGGAGGAGATCGACATTCACGATATCCCCATCGCCCGAATTACCGAGCAATATTGCACGCACGTCGAGACGCTGAAAATGCTCGACCCCGACCTGGCCGGCGAGTTCCTGGTCCTGGCGGCGACGCTGATGGAAATTAAGACGCGGATGCTCCTGCCTGCCAGCCAGGAGGATGCCGGCGATGAGGAACTGCTCGACCCGCGGGTCGAACTCGTCAGGCAACTGCTGGAATACAAGGCCTTCAAGGACGCCGCCGGCGACCTCCGCGACGCAGCCGACAATCAATCAATGCGATTTCCACGAAAACCGACGGAAATCGAGCAGGAAGAACCGCCCGGCAAAGACCTCGAAGAAGTCAATATCTGGGACCTTATCGAGGCATTCAACGACCTGATGACCTCGGTCGGGCAGCACCTCACCGAGGCCGAGATTATCTACGACGACACACCCATCGAACTGCACATCACAGACATCCTCGACCGCCTCGGACGCGAAGGCGACATGACCTTCAGGCAGATATTCGCCGGCAGGATCCACCGGACCGAACTGGTAGGCCTGTTCCTGGCTATACTCGAACTAATCCGCCGAGGCAAAATCACCATTGAGCAGGAAAGACCATTCGGAGAAATCTACGTCTATATGAAAACAGGCGATTCATAGAACTCGTCTAAAATAACTGATAAATTAAAGGCGAATTGATGAAAAACCGAAGCGATTGGCCTGAATGGTGGGAATGGGAATTGGAGTTGAGCCTCCATCTGCTCCGTCGAATGATTAAACGTCAGTTCAATGAAGCCGACCTCCGAATAATGCTTACCGATGCTACCGAATATAAACCTGATGTGGAACCGGAACGATGGCTCATTTCGACAAAATGGCACGGCAAGCCATGGGAAATCATCGTCGAGCCTGATCAACATCTTCGTCGGCTTGTTATTATCACAGCCTATATGGTAGGATGAATACGATATGACCAGGGATATATATCTTGAAATCACGTATCGTCACGGTAAGGCGCTGGCAGGCTATCTATATCTTGCTAAATCTGACGATAAGGTAGCACGGTCACGGAAAGCGGCGCCGGGACTGGTTGTGGACTATGCCGATGACGACCAGCCTGTCGGAATCGAAATAACATCTCCCTCAACCGTCTCCGTTCAGGAGATTAACGACCTGCTTACCGAACTCCACCAGCAAACGCTTGAAAAAGAAGAGTTAGCCCCACTGTTGGCGGGATAATTTATTTTGCAGGTTGGGTTGGCTGCGTCATTGGGCGTGTTATCGCAGTCAAACCGATGATAACAGGTTTGGTTTCCTGGACGGGGTTGGTTCCGGCCAATCGGCCTCGGGTGCCGTCGAGACGTTCGGGGATCGCGAACTTCACCGGCCTGGATTTACCCTTCTCATCCACGTAGGCGCTTAGGCCGGGATAATACACCAGCGTGATGGCCTTCCATTCCGCCGCCTGTATTCGGCGGCGCTGAAGAACTCGCTCCACGTTTCCCAGCCGCTCCCACCCGCCGTAGCGATAGCGGAAATACCACAATTCCATCCGCCAGACGACTTCATCCCCGCGCTGGGCGTGAAACGGCTTGACCCGCATCACCTCGACCAGCATCGTCGCGCGAAGGCCGTCGCCTTTGATATACAAAACCCGGCGGACATCACAGAAGTCCTTCAGGTCTTTGACATATTTAAGCAGCGCGTCAGCGTCTTCGTTAGTGAACTTTCGTTTCCGTTCTGCGGGAAGTTTCAGTTGTTTTCGCCGAATGGCCGCCAAGCGGAGCATCCTCGCCTCGTGCCGGGAAAGGTCTATCCCCTCGATTCGCCGGCCATCGGCGGTAATGATTCCGACGTCGTAAGTCGCGTCGCCGGGCAGGTTTTTGAAGCGGAACTTTCCGCTCTTTTTATCGAACCGGCTGGGTTTGTAACGCTTCGACGTAGCCCGACTGACGGCATAGATTTCAGCGACTTTCGCCGAAGGCGTAATCCGTCCGGTAACGTCGCCACTCGCCGGCCTGGACGCTACCGGCGGGTCTTCGCGGATTTTGACCGCCGATACGCTTACCCCAATGAGCCATATTGTCATTAACGCACGGAACATGCTTTGTTCACAGGTCGAAAAAAGTCCACGAATTACCCCGGCAATTTTGCGGCGTCCTCTGCGGCTCGGGCGGCGAGGTCAGGAGGCCCACCGCGCAAGACTCATATTTATTCATACGTGCGTGTGGTTTCTTTTCCCCGGCGGGCCTGGCGTTTGGCTCGGCGGAAGTGTTTTTTGCCCCATTCTGTCGGATAGCGGGCGGTTACACAGCCGGTGCACAACTTATCCGAGTCGATGCCGATGCACTTGGCGATGTCCTCGACTGCGAGGTATCGCAGGCTGTCGATTTTCAGCGCCTTTGACATTCGCTTCTGCATCGCCGGCGTGGGCGAACCGGTGTAATTTCGCTCGACGAATTTCGGCGCGAACAGTTCGCCCATCCTTGACATGTCGATGCCGTAGAAGCACGGCGCGACGATAGGCGGGCAGGCGACGCGGACGTGGATTTCCTTCGCCAAGCCCCGGCGGCGAATCTGCTTGGCCAGCGCCCGCAGCGTCGTCGAGCGAACGATGGAATCCTCCACGAGGAAGACCCTTTTTCCGGTCAGTACCGCCGGAAGCGGTGTGTATTTGCCTTCGGCGCTGCGCGACCGCGTGCCGCTGGGCTGGATGAACGTCCTGCCGATGTAGCGATTGCGAATCAGCCCCTCGACGCACGGAACGCCGAGCGAATAGGCGAATGCGTCGGCGGCGGCCTTGGCTGTGTCGGGGACCGGCACGACCACGCAGGATGAATCTATCTTTTCGGTTTCCAGTTCCGCCAGCCGCCGGCCTGAATTCGCCCGGGCCATATAGACGCTCGAACTGTCCATCGTGCTGGCGACATTGGAGAAATAGACCCATTCAAAGAAACAATGGGCGCACCTGTTATTGTGTGCGAACCGCTCGAAACGCAGCCGGCCGTTGTCGATAATCGCCATCTCGCCGGGCGGCAGCGACTTGATGTCGGTGAAGCCGAGATTGGACAAGGCCACCGACTCGCTGGCGGCGGCGAAGAGTTCACCTTTGACCGCCCAACTCATCGGGCGAATACCCAGCGGGTCGCGCGCGACGAACATCCGACCCATCGCGTCGAGGAAGGCGATGTTGTATGCCCCGTCGAATGTCCTGCCAAGCGAGGCCATTACCTTGTGAGGGTCAGGCGGCTTGTCGCCGCGAAGGCGATAGGACAGGGCGTGCATGATCATCTCGGTGTCTGTATTCAGCGTGAAGTGATAACCCCGCTTCGCCAGCAGGCGGTCGCGGAGGTCGGCGTAGTTGGCGAGTTGCCCGTTGAAAGCGAAGGCGAACCATTTCCACAGGCGACCGTGGTGGCGCTCGAACGGCTGGGCGTAGCGGACGTCGTCGGCACCGCAGGTCGCATAGCGAGTGTGCCCGATAGCGGCCTGGCCGGCGTACTCGCTGATAATCGACCGGTACTTGCCCGGATGCGACATGCGAAAGACTTCGCTGACCGTTCCGACATCCTTGAATGTGCCGAGTATCTGCGCCAGCTTCGGCCGGTAACTGGTCAGCCCGGCCGCCAATTGACCGCGATTCTGAAGGTCAAGCAGCATCTGCGGCAGCATCGCAACGACATCGCCGCCGCCGGCCGACCTGCCGAGCCGACACATCGCCGCCACGCCGCAATTGTGATGAATATCTTCGCTCAAAATCTATTCCTTCTTCTTTATGGTCCTTCTACCTCACGCAGCGCCGCGGCGAATGCGGCGTTGTACGGCTGCTGCAACTCCTGCTGAAAATCCTCCTCGGATAACCACCTTACCGACCCGACGGCAAAGAGGACACTCCTGCTTTCGCCGTCGTGATTGTCCTTGAAATCACAGGCGATAATGGAGCGAAGTTCGTACACACCTTCTTTTGTTTTCGGCGGCGGAGAATAGAAATAATCGCAGTCCCGGCTGCTCCTGGCGGAGGGGCATTTCAATAACGTCCTCTCAACAAGGTAATCATCGACAATGCTTTCCAGATCGGCTGGATAGACATCTTCGTTTTCGTCGGTGTAGAACGTGATCGCCAAGCCGATACTCTTGAGATTGGACATGCACCTTACACGTCTCGCCGGTCCCTTCGCGCGGCTTAATACGGGCACGAGAAAGGCCACCATCAGCGCTATCATCAGGGCAGGTCCGGTTACTCCGGTTATGATACCGGCGATGGCCAGACCTTTGCGCGAGGTCTGCTGCGCCAGTGCGACGATTCCGAGGATCACCGCAACCAGTCCGCACAAAAAGCCCAGCCACGGAATAAACCCGCAGATTCCCAGGACCAGTGCGGCTACGGCGAGTCCCACAGCCTTTTTCTGCCCGCCCGGCATCACAGCCGGAGGAGGCGCCATCGGCGGAGGCGTCTGTGTCATGCTCGGCTCCTTTCTGAAAATATCAATGAACCCATTGCACCCGACTCGGCGTATCCTAACTTCGCGCGCGTGGCATGACAAGTTATCAACAGAATCAAACGCCATTGACGCAGGCCGCTTATAAATGCACAATGCTCACAATTCAGGATACCGACAATGAACGAGAAAAAGAAAAATTACAAAGACACGTTGAATCTTCCCAAGACCAACTTCGACATGCGCGCCGGGCTATTGAAGAAGGAACCGGCCATGCAGGCTCAATGGGCTAAGCAAAACCTTTACGGGCAGATTCGCGATGCCCGCGCGGGGGCGCCGCGATTCATCCTCCACGACGGCCCGCCGTACGCCAATGCCAACATCCATATGGGCCAGGCGTTGAACAAGGTCCTCAAGGACATTGTCATCCGCTACAGGAACATGACCGGCTATGACGCGCCGATGATCCCCGGTTGGGATTGCCACGGCCAGCCCATCGAGCAGAAAATCGTCGAACAACTCGGCGAGAAGATGGCGACCATGACGTCGATGGAGATCCGCCGCCGATGCGCCGCGCACGCCGACAAGTTCGTCAACATCCAGTCCGAGCAGATTCAGCGGCTGGGCGTCCTCGGCGAATTCGACAAGCCATACATCACAATGACGCCGGAATACGAATCGGCTGTGCTGGAGGTCTTCGCACGCCTCGTCGAGCAGGGGCTGGTCTTTCGGCAACTCAAGCCGGTCCACTGGTCGATCGAGAACCGCACCGCACTGGCAGAAGCCGAACTGGAATATCACGACCGCGAAGACGACAGCATCTACGTCCTGCTGACCACGGCCGACCCCTCGGCACTGAAGGGCCTGTTCAACCTGGACGATAAGACGCCGGCGTATCTGATGGTCTGGACGACTACGCCGTGGACACTGCCGGCGAACCTTGCTGTGGCTGTGCATCCAGATTTTGAATACTCGGCTGTGAAATTCAAACACGCCGGCAGGGACGCCATCGCCGTTATCGCAAGCGACCTGGTCGAGAAGGTCTGCGGTGTCGGCGGCGTCGGGAAATTCGAGGTCCTGGCGACCGCACGCGGCGCTGCGATGGTCGATGCCGGAATTACCTACCTGCACCCGCTGATTGACGGGAAAATCTGCCCGGTCGTCCCTGCCAATTACGTTACGCTGGAAGACGGCACGGGCCTGGTCCACACCGCACCGGGCCATGGAATGGAAGACTACGGCACTGCACTGAAGTTCGACCTGGAAGTCTATTGCCCGGTCCGCGAGGACGGCACGCTTGACGAGACCGCGCCGGATTGGCTGATCGGAAAGAGCGTCTGGGACGCCAATCCGCTGGTGGTGGATTTTCTCGGCAACGCCGGAACGCTGTTCCACCGCCAGGCCATCACGCACTCCTACCCGCACGACTGGCGGAGCAAGACGCCGACGATCTTCCGCGCGACCGAGCAGTGGTTCGTGGCTGTCGATGGCTCCATGAAGCGCGGCACGACGCTGCGTGAGATGGCGATGGACGCCTGCCGAAAGAGCGCCGACGAAGGCGGGATGGATTTCGTCCCCGCCTGGGGCAGGAACCGCCTGGCCGGAATGCTCGAAAGCAGGCCCGACTGGTGCATCTCACGCCAGCGGAGTTGGGGCCTGCCGATACCGGCCTTCTTCGACGAGGCCGGGCTGGTACTGCTGACGCCCGCATCCGTCCGCGCCGTCGCCAAACGTTTCGCCGAACGCGGCTCGGACTGCTGGTTCACGGACTCGCCGGCTGAACTGCTGGCTGACTACAACCCGGCCGACGATCCGGACCTGGCTAATCCGAACACTTTCGACGCCGCAAAACTCCACACCGGCCATGACATCTTCGACGTCTGGTTCGAGTCCGGTTCCAGTTGGTTCGCCGTAGCCATACAGCGCGGGCTGGTCGGGGAAATCCCGGTCGATCTGTACCTTGAAGGTTCCGATCAGCACCGCGGGTGGTTCCAGTTGTCGCTGTTGCCGGCGCTTGGTGCGGCGGGGCTGCCGCCGTTCAGGACCGTCCTGACCCACGGCTTTGTCGTAACCGAAGATGGGCACAAGATGTCAAAGTCGCTCGGCAACACCATCGACGTTATCGACCAACTCTCCAAACGCGGCGCCGACATCCTCCGCCTGTGGGTGGCGTCGCAGAACTACCAGGATGACGTCCGCTGCTCCGAAAGCCTCATAGCCCAAAGCGAGGACGCGTATCGGAAAATTCGCAACACTCTGCGGTTTTGCATGGGCGCGTGCTGCGATTTCGACCCGGCCTCCGACGCCGCCGAACCATCCGAGCATTCGCTCGACCGCTGGATGAGGCTGGAACTGCACCAACTCGTCCGCGACGTACGCGGTGCCTACGACCGATACGAGTTCCACCGCGCGACGCGGCTGATGTACGAGTTCTGCACGGTCCAGGCATCGAGCATCTATATGGCCGCGGTGAAAGACCGTCTTTACTGCGAACTGTCCGACTCGCCGCACCGGCGGGCAACCCAGGCCGTTCTGCACGAGGTGCTGGTAACGCTGGTCAAACTCCTCGCCCCGATCCTGCCGCACACAGCCGAGGAAGCCTGGGAGCACATCCCTGCCCGCGACCCGAACGAACCGGAAAGCGTACACCTGACTCTGCTGCCGGAATACGACGAGGCGATGCTGGAAATGGCCGAAGACCTGCGCCCCGTGAATCCCGACCTCGCCCAGTTCTCTTCCGATGAAATTCAGGTCGGCCCAGCTTGGATTTGGGACCGCCTGCTGGAACTGCGAGCCGATGGCCTGGTCAAACTGGAAGCGTTGCGGAACGCGGGTGTTAAGAATCCCCTCGACGCCGAAGCCGTCTTCAGCATCGCCGCCGCCGACCCAGCCGCCGAAGCCTTCATGGAAACCTATCTGGGCGAACTGGAAGACCTTCTCGGTGTCGGCTACGCACGGATCGAAAAGATCAGCAGCACATCTTTGCAGCCTGTGTCTGACACTCTGCCTATCGCCGTTCGCGTCGAGGACACACGCGAGAAGTACGCCCGCTGCGCCCGTTCATGGAAGCGACGCCCGGACGTGGGTTCCGACGCAGATTACCCCGACCTGTCCGCCCGCGACGCCGAAGTGATGAAAACCCTGGGCAAGTCAATCTGAGCCGAATGGTTCGGGAGACAATAGTCTGGATAAATATAAAAGCCCTCCAGTACGTGATGGGATTTGGTTGGGTCTCCTGCTCCTTGCCGGTTGGCCGCAGCGATTACAGAGTGGGAACGTGAACCAAACGGAACGAAACGGAACGATTGGGAACGATTCGGAACAATTCGGAACAAT
>DAOWOP010000188.1 GCA_030642005.1 Planctomycetales bacterium | reverse complement strand
GACATTAGTCATTAGACATTTTATAACTTCCTTATAGATAAGATTTTAATTTCTCGAATTCTCTAATCTCGAATAAAATCGGTCAGTTTGAGTAATTACTAATTACCAATTACTATTTTTCCACTGGTTTTGTCGTTGGCGTCGTTGGTTTGCCGGTGTCCTGTCCGGGGAGTTTGTATTCAATCCGATACCCCGGCGGGAAAAGACGGTGCAGCGATTCGATCCATTTTTTGATGAGTTTGTAGTTGCGGTCGTTCGGGCCGGTGAAAATCGGGCCAGGCACGTACTTTGGCCGGGGACATTTGGCCAGTTCCCTCGGCAGGCCGTATTGAAGCAGCAACGACATTTTCGGGTTGTCCCTGTTAATCATCCTTCGCCCGCTGCGCTGCCACTTGTGGAGGATATAGAAGTTCGTGTACAAAATCCTCTCATCTGTGAGCGGTATGTTGAAGAGTTTCAGTCCGTCTCTTCCCTTGACGCCGCCGTAGCAACTCGGTTTGGCGTACGACCTGGCGATAATGGGCCAGATATACGTTCTGAAGTCCTTCATCACCTTCGGGTCGCTCCTGATGAGAATGTCGTCGCGGATTGAGGCGTTTTCACGGTCTGTCCATTCGAGGATGTACAAGACCTGCTTGACCCTGCTATATCCCCGGAATTGCCTTTCGAATCCCGGCTCCGTGAAATCGCCGATTCCCTGCATCGACTTGATAAACCGATTCAGCACATCGTTACGATACCGGATCGACACTCTATCATTGGATTTCAGTTCCATCAGTCGAATGCGGTAGATATCCTCTTTTTTCAGGAATTTCGACGGGTCGAGCGGCGGCGGCTTGGCCGGGCCGGTAGCAACGGTCGTGGTCGGTTTAACCGGACCGGCCAGACGCATCTTCACCAACTTCAGCAACGCCAACGCACGCTCGTGGCCGGGCTTGAGTTTGAGGACCTTCTGGAGGATCTTCTCTGCGTCAGCCGGCATGTCCTGCTCGTCGGCCCAGCGGGCGACCTGATAATATCCCTCGGCATCCCTCGAATCGACCTTGCCCAGCCGCTTGGCCAGTTCGTCCCTGACCGTTATGATATCCTCGATTTTGAGGACCTGATCCTTCGGGATGATGGCGGTCCCGCCTTTCATGCGAATCTGGTAACCGTCTTTTATTTCTGTTACCTCGCCGGTCAGCCGCCTGCCGTCCTTACAGACAACTACCTGCTGATCCGGCATAGCAAGAGCAGCAACCAGCGCGACGACCGCAACTATCGCCAGTATGTGTTTGCCTGTCATGGTCTTATCCTCGCCCTGTTTGTTTAACGTTTAATCCCGACAAAGGGTGCGGTTTTTTTACGACGTCTGAAGGCGGCAGTGGGATTCGAACCCACGAATAACGGATTTGCAATCCGTCGCCTTAGGCCGCTTGGCTATGCCGCCGGTTTCGCTGGTAAGTATAGGCCCGGCGGCAACCAAGTGCAAATCATCAATCTGGTAATTCGTAATTCGTAATTCGTAATTGGTAAAAAAAACAGACGCTCTGTTACGGATTACCAATTACTAATTACGAATTACCAGTTACCAATTACTTATCAGTGCTTCACTCGCCGGTCTTTTCCCCGATTGTCTTGAGCATTTCGCGGGCCTTGTTCTCAATTGCGTCGAACAGTTCCCGATACTCGCCCATCTTCGAGTCTGTGCCCCGCAGCACGCGGACCTGGAGCCGGATGCTCTCAAGCCCCTTGTCGCTGTGGCCGTATATCCGGAGGGCAAATTGCAACCGTTCCAACTGCGCCCGCCACCACTGGGCGGATTTGCGCGGCAGGCCGTTTATCAGCCTGTCGTACTGCTTCATCGCCTCGATATTTTTTCCCAGTCGGGCCAAGCACCTGGCCAGGCCCAGGATGTTCATGACCTGGCTTGATTTTTCCTTGTCCAGCCGCTCAAACAGGTTCCGCGCCTTTTTTACCTCTTCAACGTTGTCGGAAGACGCATAGGCTATCGCCATGGCCTGTTCGAAGCCGTACATCTGCTCGGCCGGCAGTTTGCTTTGGCTGGCCCACTTGTACAGTTTTTCGGCGAATACGCGGTATGCCTTTCGCAGGTCGGCGAGTTTCTTTTTGGACTGCTCGTCGCGGCGGAACTCCAGACGAAGTATGCGAATGTGAATCTGGTCGATTGCTTTGGCGATAAGCCTCTCGGCGCCCTTGGGGTTTTGCTCTACCAGTTTAAGCAATTTGGCAATAGCGTCGGCGGTCTGCCCGCCTTCCAGCAGGACGCGGATGATGAACTCCTGGCTGCGGCGTTTCAAGCCTGTAACTTCAGGCCAGTTGCGCGGGACTTTTTCGGCATGGGCGACGCTTTGGGCGGGCTGATTCAGCACGTCCTTGAAAATTTGCGCTATCACCATGTCGCACCGGGCGCCCCATCCGAGGACCTGCATCCTGCGGTCTTTATCGGCAGTTTCGGAGGCGAATTTCCGGGCTCGCCGACAGTAAGAACGAAGGTCCCGGATCAGATTGACGGCGAGGCGCTGTCTCGTTTCCTGCGGGGCGGTGCTGTCGAAGAGGGTCTCGGCTTGCAGCGACAATATCCGCGACCGCGACGGGAGGTAAAGTTCCGAATTGGGATCGACCTTATTGAAAGCGGCTATGGCGTCGTCGTTGCGCTTCAGAGTATCGTACTGTATTCCAAGTTCATAATTGTACGAGCGTATCTTCGGGTCTTTCTCACCCCAGTTATTTACCAGCACCTCCAGGCAGTGGGCGTATTGTTTGACGAATTCCGTCCCTGCGGCCGCGGCGGTCGTCTTCTTTTCTGTCAGGATGCCCCGCAGGCTGCTCACGGCGTTCATGGCTGAATCTTTCGCCCGCGAGTCTTTGGGGAATTTTTCCGCCAGCCGACTGAAATACCGGGCAGCCTCTTTATTGATTCGCTGCATGTTCCTGATGTGCCCCATGTACCACAGGGCTGTAACCAGGCCTGAATCATCGCTGCGTTTGTCGGCCAGCACTTCGGCGAAGATTTTTTCAGCCTCGGTGAAATCCGGCGTTTTGGCTTTCTCGCCGGCCGCTTTCCGCACCGCCTTGGTGAACTCCCTGACGCCGACCAGCACCCTGATTCCCGGCGGGAGGTCTTTTGTGTCGGCGCCCTCGTATTTGCCGACGATAATCTCCATAATCTGCTCGCGATAGGCGGGGTGCTTCTCGACAAAGTCCAGCAACATCTTTCGGGATTCTTCGAGCAGTTTGGCCGATTTGGCGGGGTCTTCTTTTTTGACGGCCTCGGCCCGGACTTCCAGCAGGCGGTTTTTCAACAGTATCGCCCGGCGGTCCACCGCTACTTTCTGTACCGGCAGCAAACCGGCCTGCTTGATGAATTCCCCGACGGCCTTTTGCGCTTCGGCGAACTTTTTCCGGTCGATGAAGCAGACGACCGTTTCAAAGTATGCCTTCAGCCGGATGCCCGTTCTGGCGTCCTTGTCGGCTGCGCGTTTCAGGAAACCCGATGCGTCGCGCCATTCGCCAAACATTCGAGCGCACATCCCCGACAGCAGCAGCGAATCGAACTTCTCGCCGCTGGAGTTGTCTTCTGCGTCGGCGAAATCGCCCACGTCGGTAATCGCCTGCTGAAGCAGCATGGCGCGTTCGTCGGAGTCGGCCGGCAGGACCATAGCGCGATACATCCGAATCCACGCACCGCGATAGCGGACCTCCTGGATGAACGCCTCCATCCTCCAGAGCACGCCGGTAACCATTCGGCCTTCATCATCGGCCCATTCCTCGTGCAGCATTCCCAGTTTGGCGGTCAGGCGGTCGAGGAGTCCGACGGCGCTTCTGGTCAGTTTGGCGACGGCGACGGCGTCGCCGGGCCTGGCCTGAAAATACGACAGACGCTCGATGTACGGGACGGTCTTGGTGATGCCCTCAACGACGATGCGGTCCAGCATAAAGCGATAGTGCTGAAGTTCGGCCTCATCATCGGCGGCATCGGCGGTCGCCTTGACGAGTTTGTCCAGCATGACGATTGCCTCATCGAGCAGTTTGTCCCTGCCGGCCTGGTCTTCGGCCTTGGCGGCTGCGGCAATCCTGACCTGGACCAGAAGGGCTGCACTCTTCGCGTCGGCGCCCTTGTCGGACCGGACCAACTCGGCCAGCAGTTCGTTCATCCCGAAGGCCCGGAGCGTTTGGGCCAGTCGCGCCGGATCCAGTTTTTCATAGGCGCTCTTCCGCTGACCCCATGCAGGCTGAACGGACAGAAAAGATACACACAGCACCGCTACCGAAAATGCTTTTATCCACGCCGACTTATTCATGATTATTTTTTGCAAAGAGAAGAAAATCTCCATAGACATTGCCATGTTACCGACTACTGACTACTGATATATCAGGACAAAATCCGAAATCCGAATATCGCTCGTCAGGGCGGAGCCTGCCGTAGCCCGGAAATCCGAAACAATATCGAAATACAAATGACCAAAATCCGAAACGTAAAAAAAAACAAACATTTGTTTCTTTAGTCTGTGTTTTGAACATTTGAAAATTCGGATTTTGAATTTGTTTCGTATTTCGATATTCGGATTTTGCGGTTTGACTACCGACTACTATGCTTTTATTCGCTTGGTTTGAAGCCGACCTTTTTGTAATCCGCCCGTATTGCCTGGTTGAAGGCGTTAACTACGTGCATCCATCGGACGTTTCCAAGAGGTTTTATAGTTACGGGTACTTCATCTGCGTTCCTGCCGTGGCGCTGCTTCATTTGCATCAGGTAACCGTACAGTTCTTCGGCGGTTGTCAGGGGCACGTCGGTGTGCTGGACAGTGATGAGTACGCCGAGGTTGTCGCTTCCGGTTGCCCGGAGTGTGATGTCTATGGGATCGACTGACACGACGCTGGGCGGCGGCCCGGAAATATCGGGCAGATTGGCCGCTATCTGCCCCTCATCGGCGCGGAACTGGCAGGCCAGCAGGAAGAACAGCAGCAACTGGAATACGATGTCGATCATCGGCGTCAGCGGCGGCTGGATCGCGGTCGAACCGTGCTTCTTCCTGCTTTCGCGCTCCTTGCGCGCGGAGACATAATGGACGGTCTCGTCGCCGGTTATCTTTTTTTGCAAACGCGCCATGTTTGTCAGCCCGGTGGTTCCCGCATCGCTGTTATGTACATTTTCCCCAGTTCCGCATGTTGCATTGCCCGGAGAACCGGTTCAATCTGGTCGTAACGAATACTTTTATCCGCCCGCAGTTCGACGACGAACTCTTCGGGTTT
>DAOWOP010000170.1 GCA_030642005.1 Planctomycetales bacterium | reverse complement strand
GTTTTTAGCCCAGGGCGCAGCCGAAGGCAAGCCCTGGGCTGCAATGACACAACAGAGAACAAGCCCCATCGGGGCGTTCGTGGGCTTCGGAACCTTTACGACCGCCCCTGCGGGGCTAAGAATAGAAACGTATTTCCAAACCCAGACCTTCCGGTCTGGGCTAAGAACGACCGCCCCCTTCGGGGGCTAAACACGTACGTTGCTTCAGTAACCAGGTTGCGAATAGGTACAGTATCCTTATGAGCAAGTTCGACAAATCCCGCCCGATGCCGGTGAAGTACTGGTCTTTCGCCGGGCTGATGCTGACGTACTGGTGCAATGCGCGGTGCGCTTCGTGTTACGTCTGTTCGTCGCCACAGGCCGAGGGTGATATGAGCGTCGAGGCGGCCCTTGCATTCTGGGAAGGTCTCCAGAGTGTCAGCCCCCACGGCTGCCGGATACACATCGGCGGGGGCGAGCCGTTCGGGCGGTGGGAAATTTTAAGCAGCCTGGTCCGTCAGGCCCACCGCGCCGGCCTCGGCCCGTTGGAGGCCGTCGAGACAAACGCCTTCTGGGCGACCGGCGATAAAATCATTCGTGAGCGTCTTGCGGTGCTGGACGCCGCGGGGATGGGCAGGCTGACGATCTCGGCTGACCCGTACCACCAGCAGTTCGTTCCTGTCGAGCGAGTGCGATTATTGGCGCGTGTTGGCGGGGAGGTTCTCGGTCCGGATCGCATCCGCATACGCTGGCGGGACTGGGCGGCTGATGGTTTTGATACGGATTCGCTCGCAGAACAGCAGCGAAGGCGTCTTTTTGCCGAGTACGCCGGCCTTGGTCATGACCGGCTGGCCGGGCGGGCGGCGGTGGAACTGGCCGACCTGCTGCCGATGAAACCGGCGGCGGACTTTGCCGATAAACCCTGCCGGGACAGATTGTTGCGCTCTCGCCACATCCATATCGACGGCGGCGGAATCGTCTGTCCGGGAACATGCGCCGGCATCATCCTCGGGCGGGTGGACGACGCTGACTCCGTCGGGCGCTTATGGCAAAACCTTCGGCGTAACTTCGCCGATACTAACAATGGCGGAACAGGTGTGCAATCTGTTCAGGATTGTACAGGTTCAAAACATGTGCCGCCGATTGACGTATTAAACCTGTTGGTGCGTTCCGGTCCGGTGGCGCTGCTGGCGGCGGCGGGGAAATTGGGCTACGTCGAGCGGGCGGAAGGATATGCAGGCCCGTGCCATCTGTGCTGGTCCGTCCGTCGCTGGCTGGTTGAGAATAGGTATTTCCGCGATCGCCTCGGCCCGGCGGGCGTGTACCGTCCATAAGAAGGCTTGACGGATATACAGGTGAAGTATGACAATCTTATGCGCCAAGCGATGGGCCAGGCCGTACCGTTGAGTACGGTAAATGGGATAAATCTTTGGACGTCGATATAAGGCCCACAGTGTGACCGACAACGAAAGCAAATCAACGGCGGCCGTCGATACCGAGATCGGGCAGGTCGTCGTGGAGAAGAACCTCGCTACGGCCGAGGAAGTAACCGAATGCCTCGCCGAGCAGAAGCGTCTTGCGGCCGACGACCGCCACCGCAGCCTGGCCGGCATACTGGTCGATAAAGGCGTCGTTACGACCCGCCAGTTGGAGCGAGTGGTCAAAGTGGTGGAGGAGATTCGCCCCACCCAGCAGATTCCCGGTTACCAGATACTTTCCAAACTGGGCGCCGGGGCGATGGCGACGGTGTTCAAGGCCAGGCAGTTGAGCCTGGACCGCCTGGTTGCCATAAAGGTTCTGCCCAAGCGATTCAGCGAGAACCCCGAGTATGTCGAGCGGTTCTACAAGGAGGGCAAGGCTGCGGCCAAACTCAACCACGCCAACATCGTCCAGGCATTCGACGTAGGCGAGTCCGGTGGATACCACTATTTCGTCATGGAGTACGTCGAAGGCCATACCATCTATGACGAACTGGCCGGCGGAAAAGTCTTCGGCGAGGCCGAAGCCCTGAAAATAGCCATCGAGATTGCCGAGGCCCTGGCTCACTCTCACGAGAGAGGCCTGATCCACCGCGACGTCAAACCCAAGAACATTATGATCACCACCGAAGGCGTGGCGAAACTGGCGGACATGGGCCTGGCGCGTTTGGCTGAAGACACCCAGGCCGCCCAGGCAGAGGCAGGTAAGGCTTACGGTACGCCGTACTACATTTCGCCGGAGCAGATTCGAGGCGAAATGGACATAGACTTCCGTGCGGACATCTACGGCCTGGGCGCGACGCTGTATCACATGGTAACCGGGCAGGTGCCGTTCGAAGCCGATACGCCCGTTGCCGTTATGAACAAACACCTCAAGGAACCCCTGCTCCCGCCGGACCACATAAACACCGCGCTGTCGATGGGGCTGGGCGAGATCGTGGAGGTTATGATGGCCAAGCGGCGGGAAGATCGTTACGCCTCCACCATCGACCTGCTGATCGATCTGGAGTCCGTCGCCTGCGGTGAGCCGCCCTTGCAGGTACATAGGATTCTCGACGCGCATTCACTCTCGACCCTGGCGGAGGAAGAAAGGCCTGCCTTGGAAACGCCGTCGGCGAGCACCGATATACGCACCGACATACGCAATATTTTGATCTACCTCCTCCTGGCGCTGCTGGTGGCAAGCATCGTTGCCAACATCATCCAGACGCTGGAGTAGCGCCGGGTTCAGTCTCGGCGTGCTTGACATTACCGGTGCTTCGGGCGTATCATTCTGCCGGATGTTGCGATAAAAGGAGCGAACCGATGGAAAATCTGACCCCTCGGTTGAAGGTTGTCACCGAAAACGACGTAACTGTCGTCGAGTTGACCGACAGGAAGATACTCGACGAGATGAGCATCGCGCAGATCGGCGAGGCGTTGTCGGCAATTGTTGCCGAGGCTGACGGGATACGGCTTGTGCTGGATTTTATCAGCGTCGTTCACATGTCCAGCAGCGCCTTGAGCATGTTGATAACGCTCAACAAACGCGTGCGTCAGAGCGGCGGGCGGTTGGTGTTGTGCAACATCAGCCCGCCGATTCACGAAGCCTTCACCATCACACGCCTGAACGAGGTCTTTGAGATACGCGTCGGTCGGGACGAGGCCGCCGCTGAAGCGGCTTCTTAAGTTGCCGGGGCTGGCTTGGCATACATGATTGAAAAGAGTATTCCAACCGATTTGACCGCCGCCCGGCGTCTTACCGAGGAAATCCTGGGTCGGGCCGAAGCCGTCGGCTACGGCGAAGACGATCGCTTCGCCATCCGTCTGGCGCTGGAGGAGGCGCTGATAAACGCCATCAGGCACGGCAACAAGTTCGACCACGCCAGGAAAGTTACAGTCTCGGCCGACATCGGGGCTAAGCGGACGACCATAACCGTTTGCGACGAGGGCGCCGGGTTCGATCCAGCCGCCGTACCCGACCCCACCGTCGATGAAAACCTCGAAAAACCATGTGGTCGCGGCATCATGCTGATGCGAGCCTATATGGATGAAGTGTCCTACAACACTCGCGGCAACGAGGTCCGTATGGCCAAACGCAGGTGCTCGGGGCTGCCTCGCCCCGCCGGGCAACATTGAAGGAGATGCTTGATGACGGACTCCTCTCACCATAAACCGTTCCGGATGAATGTAACGACCCGCGACAACGCCATCGTTCTTGTCGTCGCCGGCTCGGTCTCAATGACCGACGCCGACAGGCTCCAGGAAAAACTGGTGGAACTCGCCGCCGAGCGGGTCGCCGTCATCGTCCTGGACCTGAAGGAGATGAACTTTATCTGCTCGGTCGGCCTCGGCGCGATAATCGTCGGGTACCTCAAGTGCCGACATCACGCCGGGCAGATCCGCCTGGTCTCGCCCGTCCCGTCCGTACGCGAACTGCTGGAAACGACCCGTCTGACAAAACTCTTCGACATCTACGACAGCATCGAAGATGCCCTCGCCGAGTAAGTAACCGGCAGTACGGTTTTCCAACCGTACCGCCGGCGTGCTCACTTCAGTGGGCATGTCGAATTCATTCCACGTTCATCTTGCTGATGTAATCTTCCAGCGACTTGCGGAGGCTCTTGATGCTTTCGCGGGCCTCGGTAAGTTCGGCCTGGAGTTGATCGATCTTCTTCTCGATACTCAGCACTTTTTGCGAAAACGTTTTATAGCCGGTGCTGGCCGTGTCCCTGAAAGATCGCATGTTCGCGCGGTTGCGCCCCTGGTCTTTCTCCAGTGCGGCAATCTGGCGCTCAAGGTCTCTGACCTTCCGCTCCGCAGCCGTCAGGGCGTTCTTGCGTTTAATCGCCTCGGCGATCGCCTCGCGGACCTTCGGCGGTATCTCGCCGCTGGTGGTGTACCATGCCAGCGTCCCGACGCTGCTGCGCCAGATACCGGTGCCCTGACTGGTTATCTGCTCTTCAGCGACAACGAACTTTCCGGTTTTGCCGGCAGGGACGTTCGTCTCGAAGCGATAGACCGAGGCGGTCTTCTCATCCGGTTCGTCCGGGCTGATGAGTTTCCGCTCGGACCGGCGGGGATGCTCGATTACCAGCGTCCGCTTGGCGTTGGCCTTGTTCTTTATCACGTAGGCCTTCTTGTATTCGTACTTGCGTGTAACATAGATCACGCCGCGAACGATTTTTACAGAGGTAATCTTCGAAGTTGAACTTTCCGTCGGGTCCACCTTAACCTTCAGGTCGATTGCGTAGCTGAGCAGCCGCTTGTCCTTGTCCGAGAGGTTTCCTATCTGCGCATCGCCGGCGTATGTGTCGTCGTCGAAGACGGTTACAGGCCCGGCCAGCAGGCTCATGCCGGTGTCATTTGTCAGCCAAAGCCCGTTGAGCGGATGCTTTGCCATGACCGATTGATTGTAAATGCTGACCTTGCGGCCCGAAACGTCCTGGTTAATGATGGGCAGCATGGCGGACTTGCGTCGAGGCAGGCTGACCGGCGTCTTGATGCGGTAACTGAACAACTCGCCGACGGCCTTGGCCGCTGCGACAGAACGGACGCCCTGGCGGATGCCCTTGGGCCAATCGACCTTCTCGGTGGCATCGATGCCCTTCCGACCGTGCAAACGGCTAACTGTCTTGCCCTTGCGACGCATCTCGCCGGTCCGCCGCCCTCGCGCGGATGCTGCTGTTATTTCTGTTGGACTCGGTTTCAGGGCAAGCAACTTCTTGCTAAATTCGTCAATACCCTCTTCGTATGTCTGCGGGCGGAGGGAGGCGTACAACTGAGGCCTGACCACCGGGCGGGGCAGGTACAGCGGCGTGTAGAGGTCCTGGATGAACGAGATAGGCCGGCCTGAAACGAGCGTCAGGTTCACCTTCTCCCAATCGAAATCGGATGTGTTCTCCACAATCGCCCAGCCTTGCATGAAGGCCTTGTCTTTCTTCTGCTCTTGGCCGCTGAGCACAAGGCGGTAAGAGGTCTTCCAGACGGGGGCTTCGTTTATATAGCCGATACGGACGGCCCGCTTGCCGTCTCCGGTGAAGTTAATCTTTACCGGCTTGCGGTTGCTGTCTCGGCTTTCGACCAGAAGCGCAAGGGCCTTGTTCAGTTCGGAGTTGAGTTTTTCATCTGCCAGCACGAGGCCTGAGACCGAATCCAGCGGGACGGACCTGATGCCCTTGGCCGTCAGGAGGTTCACGATTTCCTGCCTTATCAGCGTATTTGACGGCAGGATGTGCCTGGTTTTGACCTCGACGCCGAGGATTTTTCCGGTCATCTTTTGCGGCGCGGATATGACGACCGTTGCACCGCGAATCTGCTTGGGCAGTTGTCCCAGCGTCGGCTCGCCTGAGTTGTCGATGCCGACACCCTTCAGCGC
>DAOWOP010000201.1 GCA_030642005.1 Planctomycetales bacterium | reverse complement strand
GGATGCATCCCTATGTGTCCACCTTTGTTCTCATGCCACATTGACGGATAGAACGGTTCTCGACCCTGTTCACGAATGCGGACAAGTCTTTTTTGCTGAATGTACTCGGAGGCCCAAAGGCTTGGATCAATTTTGTCGTCTGCTTCAAATACGGTGTCTAGACCGGGACGATAACCAAACGGCCGCGGAAAAGAAAATCTGATATCGTCCTGAAAACCAACAATGAACGTTCGTTCTCGCTTCTGGGGCACTCCGTAGTCCAAGGCATTCAACACTGCGACATGAGTATAATATCCAAGATCATGGAGACGCTTGAGAACTGTCCTGCAAGTCCGTCCCTTGTCGTGCGTCTTGAACTGCTTGACGTTTTCTAGCAAAATGGCTAAGGGCCTCTTACGGCGAAGTATCTCCTCGATATTGAAGAAGAGCGTTCCGCGTGTGTCGCCAAATCCCATCCGGTTTCCGATAATGCTGAACGGTTGGCACGGAAAACCCGCGAGCAAGATGTCATGATCCGGAATAGATTCCGGCGGAATTTTCGTGATATCTCCAGCCGGTCTCACCCCGAAGTTCGCTTCGTAGGTGTCCTGGGCGAGCGGGTCGATTTCCGACGAGAAAACAGATTTTCCGCCAAGAGACTCGAAGCCTAACCTAATACCGCCAATGCCAGCGAAAAGATCGATACATGTGAATGTTCGCCAGAGCGGAGAAATACGGTACTCGTCAGGTGCGACTCTCAAAATATGCACGCGGTCACCCGTTGTCAGATTATTTCGCCGTAGAAATTCTTTGACCCATGACCTCGCACGGAACATCCAACGTGGCCTTCCGTCCTGATCGGTTACCAAGTCCGTGAGTATCTGTTGCTCTATCCCCTCTACTTCGAGTCGGACCGGATGCGTGGACGCGGTTTGCTTTGTGGGTCCTCCCAATGATTCCTTCGGAAGAAAGTCCGCACCACACTCGCGAAGAGATAACCGCAAATGGTTTGCCGTGGAAGGGGTTATCACAATCGTCCTTGAACAATCCAGAACCATGCCGCCATCCTTATTCATGCAACACGTCGATCAAAAAAGATACCTTTCTTCGGCAGAATTGTACCAGACCGGTTGGCGAGATACAATGAACAAGGATCGCCCCAAACACGATTTCCCGAGCTGGTAGATTCGCGTCGCTCATCTGCCGGTTTTGGCGGCCTTTACCCGTCGATAAGGCCGGAGCGATTCGGGATTTTCGGCTATTTCGGTTCCGGTTCGCAGGCCTGCGAGGGTGTCGGCGATGCGATTCGTCGATTCGGCTACGTATGTCTCCGAAATGTCGATGCCGAGATACTGCCGGCCAAGCAGGGCGGCGGCTGTGCAGGTCGTGCCGGACCCGCTGAAGGGGTCAAGAACAAGGTCTCCCTCGCTCGATGAGACTTTGATTATCCGTTCCAGCACCTTCTCCGGCATCTGGCAGGGATGCCACTGGACACGCTCCTTAAACGTCCCGCAGACCCGCGAAAAACTCCACACATCGTCGGGAACCTTGCCCTTGGGATTGGCCCGCTTGTCGGCGTAAGTAGTCTGGCGGGCAGAAGGAATACGGACGGCCATGTCGTTGAAAGTAAATCGCTTCGGGTCTTTGACCCAGTAGAACAGGTGCGCGTGGCTTCGGGCGAATTTTCGTTTGGTGGCCTGGCCGAAGGTGTAATGCCAGATGATCCAGTTCCGCAGGTGCAGGCCGAGCGAGTTGCCGATAATGCGGACCTCGGCGGCGTATTCATCGCCGATAGCAATCCAGAAAGAACCCGTCGGCTTGAGGGCCTTTTCGACGCACGCCCGCATCCAGTCCTCCGTCCAGGCGTAGTATTCGTCGTAGGCCTTGCGGTCTTTGTACACATCGTACTTGTAGCCGATGTTGAACGGCGGGTCGGCGAAAATGAGGTCGGCGACCGGCTCGGCCAGGTCCGACAGGATTTCGATGCAGTCGCCTGCGATTATTCGGTTCGGTGTGATTTTCTTCATGGGTATTCTTCGCAACTGAAAATGTGAATTCGAGTTCGATCGTAACAGGCCACTAACGCCTGTGCAGCAGGTATCCGACATACCCCGCATAGCCCAGAATCAGCAGAACGGCCTCCCAGCGGTCCAGCCGGCGTCTTTTCCCGGTGAACATCGTCAGAAACAGGACGACGGTTGCGGCTATCAATGCCAGCGAATCGACGTTGAATGCTGAGGAATAAGCGACCGGACAAACCAGGCCGCTGACTCCAAGGACCAACAGCAGGTTCAAGATGCACGATCCGACGACAGTTCCGACGGCGATGTCGCACCGCTTCCGGTAGGCGGCAATGGCAGAGGTCGCCAGTTCCGGCAGCGACGTTCCGCCGGCGATAATCGTGCACGCTATCAACTTCTTGCTGACACTCAGTTGCGTAGCAATATCAACAGCCCCGTTCACCGTAAAACGCCCCCCGAAGAACAAGGCCGTCAATCCACCGACTATCATCAGCACTGATGCACGATAGGAGTAGGTTACAACATCATATTGGTCCGCTGACTCAATTTTGGAAATCCCGAACGTGTATATCAGGAAGATCGCCAGGAAGCCGAGCAGGACCAGCCCGTCGGTACGGGAGAGCAGATTGGCGGCACCCGCGCCTCCCCATGAATCATTCACCAGCAGGAACACCACAAGCGTCGCAAGGAGCAAAAACGGAATCTCTTTCCAGACGGTGTTTCTCTGAACGCTCAACGGGTAAATCAGCCCGGCAACACCGAGTACCAGCAGCGTGTTGGCCATATTGCTGCCGATGACGTCTCCAAAGACGATATCATGTTGTCCGCTGCCGGCTGCAAATGTGCTGATTACCAATTCCGGCGCAGACGTGCCGATGGCAACGACGGTCAGGGCGATTGCGATTTCGGAAATCGACATTTTCTTCGCGAGGGATGCAGCCCCCCGGACCATCACTTCGGCCCCGGCGATGAGCAGAACCAGCCCCGCAACGATAATCACTATTGGCAGCAGTAGGCTCATCAGCAGTCTTTCTTCATCTCCGCGAGCATCATGGTTGCAAGATTATTCAGCCTTGACGCGCCAAAGGCAAGAAAAAGGCCGGGGGAATATTTAATGTTGAACCCTGGTACGCCTGCCGTGCCAGGGTTCATTATTCAATATTCTCTTTTCCTGAAATTTCTTGACTGTCGGGCCTGTTCGATTATTATTGCTTTGAGTTTGCGGGCGTAGCTCAGTGGTAGAGCGCCACGTTGCCAACGTGGCTGTCGTGAGTTCGAATCTCATCGCCCGCTGTGTTGGTAGTCGGTAGCCGGCTTGCCAGGGCGCACGCCGTGCCAAGCCCGGTAGTCAGTAGCCGGGAAAAGCTGACTACCGGCTACTAACTATGAATACCAGAAGTGTCTTTCCTGTTTTCGCGGCGGCGGTTCTTTCGACCGTTCTGATTGGCGGGTGTGGGATGTTCTTTTCCGAACCCGGAGTGCAACCTCCGGCCGCCGAAGTCGTTCCCGAACCAATCAACACGCTGCTTCCGACGCAAATCCGCATCCATCCGTTCACCGGCATGAGGGTCTTCTCGGAAAAAGGCGACATCAGTGGCATCGACGTTCGCATCGAAGCCATTGACGCCTACGGCGACGCCAACAAGGCCTTCGGGCGGTTCCGGTTCGAGTTGTACCAGTTCAAGCCCAACAGCTCGGACCCGAAGGGCTTGCGCACTGCCGTCTGGAACGTCAACGTGGAAGATTTCAAGACCAACCGCCGGCACTGGAACAGCATCGCGCGGACATACCAGTTCAAACTTGCCTGGAACCGTCCGATTCCCGTCGGGCAGAAATTCATCCTCGTGGCGGTCTTCCAGAGTCGATTCACCGAACGCCTCTTCGCCGAGCGAGTGTTCGTGTCGGAGCGGTAACAATTTCCAATTTCCCATTTCCAATTTTCAATTGAACAGATTAAACAGAAAGAGGCGACAAAGGCGCTTTCAATTGGAAATTGGAAATGGAAAATCGGAAATGGAAAATCATTTAGCGCGTTCGATGGCTTCCATGACAATTTCATGCACTTCGGCCGGGTGGGCGATGGTGTTCCAGGCGACGGCTGGGGCGTTTTCCGAATCGGTCATGCAATAGACGCTTCCCGCGCCGCATAGTCTTTCGGCGATTGTAGCAGTCAGTTCGGCCCGGCGGATGCCCGCCAGCGCCGCAGCCGATACCCTCACGTGCACCAATCCGCGAACCGTTACGATTCGGAGATTGGTCAGTACGTAGGTTCTTCCGAGCCACTGCCAGCAGGCCCCTGTAACCCGGATTACCACTATTGCTGCACACAGACATATAACGGCTTCGGCGGCGGACCAACCGCTGTAGATATCGACCACGTAGGCGATAACTGCGACAAACACCGCCGAAATCACCACCGGCAGCGAGGCGAGCAGGACGAACCAGCCGCTGGGCTTGATTGCCAGGATGATGATCTCTCCGCCGCTCAGCAGGTCCGCGGGCACCAGGTGTGCCGCAATGTCCGCTTGCTGCGAAGTTGGCTCGGCAGAGGGTGTCATAGTAATAGTTCCGTATCAAAGACGACGTGTATCCACCGCCGAATATGCTAACGTCCCACGCCAAGCGTTGCAACACGACAAAAGGCGACTGGCGAATAGATTTTGCAAAGGATACAATAGTTTCAGTATCGCAGAGGCTTGAGAAGTAATATGATTCCAATCGGCACCGACAGGCGGCTCAAACATACGCCGTGGATTAATTACGCGCTGGTGGCGGCTAACGTCTTCGTATTCATCGTTCTCCAGGCTACGAAGTCCGACACGCCCGCGGTAAGGGCGTACCTGCTGCAACCCGACCGGCCTGAGGTCTATCAGTTCTTCTCGAGTATGTTCATGCATGCCG
>DAOWOP010000033.1 GCA_030642005.1 Planctomycetales bacterium | reverse complement strand
TTTGCCTTCAGCTCCCGTGACCGCGTAGGACGAACCGCGAGGCCCCGGCAGAACCGACCAGACCGAAGCTACCTTTTTGTCCCTCCATACCTTCTTTATCTTGCCTTTACGCTCGATTCTATATATTCCCGCCTCTTTCCCGCAGACCCCTGCGACGAGTTCGCCGCCGATGAATATCATGCTTCTGACCAACACGCCCGGCAGTTGGGCGAATTCGACCAGTTTGTTCCCCTCCAGCCGATAGACAGTCGCTTTCGGCGCAGCGGCGAGATAGACCTCACCGTGCCCGTCAATGGCCAACGCGGAAATCATCCCGTTCTTTTTGGCCGGTTCGACGAGCGTCTCAAGTGCGCGGGACAGTTTGACCTCGCCCAGGGACGTTACGACCGCTTTGGACAATTTACCCGACGCGAACTCCGCTTCGGTGGAATGGGTCCACGTTACCGGCTTGACAGCCCATGCAGTTACGGCAACCGCCAGTACACACGTCACGACGACAACACTTTTTTTCATTATCCTGTCCCTTTCATAACGCGAATTCGCGCGAATAAAGCGAATGTTCGCTAATAAAAGATTTTTTTCATTCGCGTGATTCGCTTTATTCGCGCGAATTCGCGTTACCGTTTCCGCACGATCATAACGACGATGCCGATGGCGAACATCAGCATCGGGACGGCAATTCCGCAGAGTATCTTTACGCCGAGCATCGTTCCTGGCGCAATCTGTTCTATTGGTTCAACGATGGCTGGGCCTGCGCCGATGTATTCGTCCCGGCCAGCCAGGTGATAGACGCTGTTGATCAGCAGGTCCACGTCGGCGGTCGGCGGCGGATCATATGCAATTGTTCCGCCTTCGCTGAACCGGATCATGGGGTTCTGCAAGTAGTAGTCGGTAAAGCTTTCACCTGCGGCCAGGACGATAATGCGTACTTGTTCGCCTTTGATTTGCTTTCTCGCTTCGACAGCAACGGCGAACGGCGGGAGCAGGTCGCCGCTATTCGGGTCGGCGTCAAGTGGCTCGCTTTGCTCTACTTTCCCGATGAGCGATTTTATATCGGAAATAGCCCACATTTCACAGCGGCCTTTTGGAATCGCCAGAATGTCCTTGATAATCGCACCAGTCTTGCTGTCGGAAACAACGGTTATCGGGCAGACGTCGAGCCAGTACAGCCGCCGGGCCTTGAGAGGCTCACCGACTGGATGGTCCGTGAACGCCGACAGAGGCATGTGCCTCCAGGTGTGGATGGGCAGTTTGAACGTACCCGGATTGAGCGGGTCAGGCCTGGTCTGGATTACGCGCAAGGCTACTTTTACATCTATCCCCCAGTCGTTCCGCAAATAATCGCCGAAGCCGTAATACGCCGGCATGGCGACCCTGCCCATGTACCGCGGGTAGAAGTAACCAGCCAGGAATATCGCGGACGTTCCGCCGTCGATGACCTTGCGGACCTTTGCCGCCTCGTCGGGGCTCCATTGGGGTCTCTGCTGGGGCGTTCCCGGCGGGGTCGGCGACGGCTCCGGCGGAGGGAGGATCAGCAGCACCTGGGGCATATCTTTGGTCGCCGGCGGCTTGGGCTGCTTGGCAATGTTCCATTCCGTTACTTTCAGGTTCGCCTTCTTCAGGCGCTGCCGGATCGTCTCCAACTGGAGCGAGATAATAGGCCCGACCAGTGGAGGCCGTTGCTGCCAAAGGTAACGGGGCGGGATGTCTTCAAAAAAGGTCAGCACGATCTCGGCGAAGGGCTCCGCCGTCATGCTCAGCATCTTGGCGCAAACGGCAGAATCGCCATGAAAAACCCGCTTGCCCTGGTCGTCCTCATCAGCCTGGTCCGTCTGCCGCCCCGCCGCAAGGGGCCAGACCTCATCGAACCCGACCACGCCGGCGATGTCGCCGATCTCTATCAGTACGATGTTGTCCTGACCGATCTTTTCAATCAGTTCGCTCAGGTGCTCCGGCATTGGTTTGGCCTTGCCTGCGCGGGCAAGCAGTTCGGCCAGCGGTTTAATCTGCGCCTGGAGATAATTGTCCTGTTTGACGCCGGCGAAGATCTTTTTGGTAGGCTCATCGAGTTTGGTCAGTTCGTCCAGTAGCCTGTTGACGGCTTTTCGGACCGCATCGGCCTGGGCCAGGTGCTGCGGCATCCTTTGCCTTGCCCAGGTGATGAGTTGTTTCTGGACATCGGCCTTTGCCGTTATTCGGAGAAGTCCTTCGGTCTGGTCTGCAATGCGGTTGAGTTCCGCGGCGAGTCGGTGGTATCGGTGCGGCAGTGTCGCCCGTTCAAACCGCCAGGAGCGTGCGGCGAGGATGTATCCCTCCCCGGCGAACCGTTCCAGCGCGGCCGCGGCCAACTGAGCGGAATCAGCGGCTTGGCGAACATTGGCGGCAAAGGCCTCCAGAACTTTCTGCGGGTTCGACGGCATCGGCGCATCGGCCCGGCCTATCTTGCCGGACGCCTTTGCTATTGCGGTTTTGACCTGGTCGGCAGCGGTGGTCAGTTCCGGTTTCGCTTTTGCTGCTTTTTCGGGCAGGGCAGAAAGTTTGCGAAGCCCCCCGCTTATCTGCTTCATCCTATCCTGAAGTTCTTTCAGCGTGCCCTTTACTCGCAGAACCATGTCGGGATAATCCGGCAGAGCGGCTGCGGCGAGGTCCAGGCGTAGTTCCATCGCCGTTTCCCGCAACTGTTTCCGGGTTGCGCCCATCGCCGCCTCAAGGGCCTTGGGCGTGCGAAACTGCTCAAGCCACCCCCCGGACGGATACTCCGCCCACTGCCGAGCCAGCCCTTCGTATTGCGGCCCCTGCTTCCCGTCGAGTATCTGGAAGTCCTTTATGATCCCGTGGTGATCCGCCGCCGCCTCGTCAAGCACCCGTCGAAGGCGAGCCAGTACCTCGGCCTTGGCGCGATCGGACGTTACATTGACAACCGTTACGCCGGACTTCTGACGGGCAATCTCGCCCATCATGTCGCGAAGGCGGGGAAGATACTCCTGCGGCTTCCTGTCCGGTTTGGTGGAGGTGTAAATACTGGTCAGGCGGACGGGCTGATCTATCTGCCCAAGAATCTTCTCGGCTGAATCGCTCAGGCCGTAACGACCGAGGGTCTCCATATCGCAGCGATAACTTTTTTTATTGCTGATGACGTTGACGACGATTAACAGCGCCGTCGCCACGGCAATGGAGATCACCACGTTGACTCCCGCGGCCCGGCGGGAAGCCTTCAGGTCGCGGCTGGTCGATTTGCCGGAATCGGACTTTTCGGGTTTTACCGCCATCGCCGAGACTCCAGGACCTTCACGCTGATAAACAGGAAGAAGGCCGTTACCGTCAGGAAGAATACCAATGCCCGTGTATCGAACACGCCTCTGGAGAAATCAGCAAAGTAAGTAATCATATTCAGTTTGGCGACGGTCTGGGCGTACTCGGCCGGCACGGCCAGCACTACCAGATAAAGCCCGCCCGTAAAGAACGCCAGGACAGCGATGCCGATCAGCCCCGCCACCAACTGGTGCCGCGTCAGCGTCGATGCGAACAGCCCCACCGAGATATACGCCGCGCCCAGCAGCACCATTCCCAGATAGCCCATGCCCGCTACGCCCCAGTCAGGCTTGCCGAAAACCACTATCAGTGCAAAGAACACACCCGTCGCCGCCAGCAGCAGCAGGTACAAAACAAATGCCCCGATGAACTTGCCCAGAATCACCGCCGCATCGGTAACAGGCGCAGTCATTAGCGTCTCGATGGTGCCGGATCGCAATTCTTCAGCCACCAGCCTCATCGTCAGCAGCGGCACGACCACCGCCAGGCCGTAGGCCAGCACGTCGAACAGCGGGCGGAGAGTGGCTTCGGCCCCGCTGCGAAAAACCGGCTCCATTTCTATCTTCAGGAACGGAACACGCACACCCCACAGAAATATCACCCCCACCATAAGCAGGAACAGCGCAGCAATAACGTAGGCCATCGGGCTGTAGAAATAGGCCGATAACTCACGCCTCGCCAGTATCAATACCTTGCGCATCGCTTCTTTTCCCTGGTACTGTGTCAACCTCAAATTTGTTACATGGTTATGCGACACAGAGACGCAGAGAGACAGAGGTATAAAACAGAAAAATACTTTTCTCTTAAAATCTCTGTACCTCTGTGTCTCTGTGTCGAAATACCAACGCCCAAAGATTCTGTTCACAGATTTAAGATTGACGGAGTACTGGTCCCAAATCCCTAGTCCCTAGTCCCTGGTAGTCTGTTCATACGTCATCTGCACGAAGAAATCTTCCAGCGAGCCGATCTCGCGTCGGAGTTCGCGCAGTTGGTAACCCTTAGCGGTTACAAGAGCGGCAACGTCCTGTCGAAGGTCGGCCTCCTCGGCGCACTGTACGGTCAATCGCGTCCAGTTGCCCGCCCGCGTGTGCTGCACGTCGAGTACGCCGCCAACATCCGCCACTGACGCAGCCATTTGCTCAGGCCGACCGCCCTTCAATTCAACAATCACCCGCGACGGCCCCGACACCTGCCGGCGAAGTTCGCTCGACGTGCCCTGCGCGACGATCCGTCCGCCGGAAATAATCACCAACCTGCTGCATATCTGTTCGACTTCGGCGAGGATGTGGCTGGAGAGGATGACCGTGTGATTTTCGCCGAGCGAGCGGATGAGGTTCCGCATCTCGCGGACCTGGGCCGGGTCAAGCCCGATGGTCGGCTCGTCCAGAACCAGCACCTCCGGCTCATGCAGCAGGCAATCGGCCAGGCCCACGCGCTGGCGATAGCCGCGTGATAACTGGTCTATTCGCCGGCGCATCATGTCCTCCGGCTTGGCCAGCCAGCAGCGTTCAGCCGCACGGTCAACCGCAGACGACCGACGTTTATGCCCCAAACCGCGCAACGCCGCACGGAACATCAGATACTCACGCACACGCATCTCCGGATAGAGCGGGACGTTCTCCGGCATATACCCGACCCGGCTGCGGACCTGGAGCGACTGGCTGAAAACATCGTAATCGGCGACGGTGGCTGAACCGCTCGTGGCGGGCATGAAACACGTCAGCATACGAAGCGTTGTTGTCTTGCCTGCGCCGTTAGGCCCGAGGAAGCCGACCACGCTTCCGGCGTCGATATAAAAGGATATATCATCCACCGCCAGCGTCCGGCCATAATATTTCGTCAGATGTTTTACCTCTATCATCGCGTTTCCATCCCGATGCAAGTCATTCGAGAAACAAACCATATATCCAATTACGTATGCGTTTGTCAAGGTTTCCCGTTGCGACTTACATGCCTCGCTGAAGCGAGCACGCTAACAGATAGGGAGTAGGTCATAGGTCGTAGGGAATAGGGAAAAACGGAAAAACAAAGTTTCCCAAGTCCCAAGTCCCTATCTTCCGGTCAATCGGTTGACTGGTTTATTGGTTGATCAGTGAATCAGTAAATCAGTTCGGAGTTCTGTTTTTCCCTACGCCCTACGACCTATGACCTACGACCTTCTTCTGCACCCGCGCGAGATTTCGCTTGTCGTAAAGACGCCTAATCAATAGCATCTTCCAATCGGAAACCGTTATTGAGGAGTCTTCAAGATGGGAAAACCATGCAAAGCGCTCGGATTGATTCTGGCGTTTCTTCTTGTCCCGCAGCAATCATTCGCCGCGGGAATAACCGAATCCATCGACGCCCGTTTGCGCAAAGCCGAAGCATTCGTGGCGAAATCGGACAAGTACCTCCATCAATCCAAACTCCGTCGCGGCATGACCGGATACGGGCTGACCGTCCTGACCGGGACTAAAATCGAAAAATTCGACGTTATAGTCATTAGCGTCATGCACAACTTCTCCCCTCATCATGATGTGATCCTGTGCAGAGTCAGCGGGCTGGGGCTTGAGAAGTCGGGGATCATCCAGGGCATGAGCGGTTCGCCGATCTATATCAAGGACCCCACCGATGGAAAGCACAAGATGATCGGCGCGTTGGCCTACGGCTGGTCGTTCCAGAAGGATACAATCTGCGGCATCCAGCCGATTTCTCAGATGCTTGCGATACAGGGCATCGGCCTGCCGGGCGATAAACCCGCCGCCAAACTCAAATCGACCGCCGGGACGGACGGTGGTAAGTTGGATGAAGATTTCGCCCGGGCTGTCTTGACTACGAAGAAAATTGATTTTTCAACTCTCGCTCTGCCGAAACGTCGCGCCCGAACCGCTTCGCCCGGTAGTCCGAGGCTTGTTCCACTGTCCACGCCGATAACGGCGTCGGGCGCGGGAAGGCGAACGATCGAACTGGCGGAAAAACTTTTCGCGGGAACCGGGCTTATTCCGATGCAGGGCGGTTCCGTCGGTGGCGCCGAGGCAAAAGCGTCTGGTAAAACCAAACTCGCCCCCGGCTCATCGGTGTCGATCCCGCTGATTACGGGCGACCTGGACTGGACCGGCGTAGGAACCGTTACCGAAGTCATCGGCGACCGCGTGCTGGCGTTCGGGCATCCCATGTTCGGCGAAGGACCGGTCCAGATGCCGATGGGAACCGCCTATGTCCATACGGTAATCTCCTCGATGCGGACGAGTTTCAAACTCGGCTCGATGCTGAAAATCACCGGCACGCTGACACACGACGAATATACCGGCATATCCGGGCAGGTCGGTAAAAAGGCGGAAATGATTCCCGTGAATGTTACCTGCATCTGGCCTACGGGCGAGCAGAAGTTTCGCTACAATATCCTTCGCCATCGCATTATAACGCCCCTCCTGTCGGAGATTACGGTATTCCAGTCGGTTTACGCCAATCGCGACCTACCCCCCCGCCACACCATCGCATACGCGATTGACATTGATTACGAGAAGTTCGGTAAATATCACGCCGCCAATTTCAGCAGCAACAACGATATTTACGGTGTCGTCAGCGATCTTAGCCGCCCGATGGCGGCCATGACCAGGACGCCGCTGGGCAAACCGGTCTTCCCGAAATCCGTTGATGTAACAATAACGATCCGACCGGTGCAGAAGACAGCCTCGGTTCTCTCAGTAAAACTTGACAGGAACGTCTATAAGCCAGGCGAGAAAGTAACCGGACTGGTAACGCTCAAACCGTTCCGCGCCGAGCGGGTTACCGGGGCTGTCTCGCTGACGCTGCCGAAGGACCTGCCGGACGGAAAATACACATTGACTGTCTGCGACGCCTCGGACGTAGCATCAGCCAGGCAACAGGAGATGCCGCACCGCTTCAGGCCGAAGAACGTCAAGCAACTTTTCGCAGCCCTCAAAAATGTCGTCGAACCCAAGGCCGACAAACTGTACGTTCGCCTGCCGCTGCCTGACGGGGGACTGGCTGTAAAGAAAAATGAACTGGAGCACCTGCCGGCCAGCATGGCAGAGTTGCTTTCACGGGAAACTGCGATAGATACCGTCGCTTACCGCCGAAGCAAGGTCGTGTCATTCCAGACCGACTACATCATCGCCGGCTCGGCCAGCGCAGGATTCACAGTGAGAAAACATCCGAGAAGAGAAAATTGAAATCCGAATGCCGAACTTGAAGGCAAACAGGTTGCACTGATTCAGGAAAGTACCGAACTGATGAATATCAAAACGACAATAGTTTTATTGATTCTGTTGATGCTTTGCGTCGGCTATATGCTTATTTTTCACACCGGATGGTTTGATAAAGAAGGTAAGACGAATGGCGATGCCGATAGCGACAATCTCCTCACGGGAAAAGTTGGCGAGATCCGGCAATTGGTGCTGGAGCGGCCCGGCGCAGAAAAAATAGTATTTACCCGACACGACGGGAAATGGCGCATCGTCAAGCCGATAGACGCCCCCGCCACCGACTGGGCCGTCGATGCTGTTGTAATGAGCGTTACAGGCCTGCGCTACGACCGCAAATACGCCGAAGACGACCCGGAATGTCAGGACGATCTGACACACCTGTCGGTCCCGCAGCATACCGTTACATTCACTGACGACAAAGGCAAGACATTCACGATAAGGATCGGGCGAACCCCCCCGCTGGCAACCGCCGGGCGGACATACGTACAACTCACCGGTGATAAGCACGTATATGTCGTCAAAGCCGACCTGCAAACCGTACTCGGCAAAACGCTGGCGGATTACCGCCAAAAATACGTAGCCAGATTCGACAGCGAACAGGCTGTACGCATTACCGTCCGCGGCGATGAAAATTATCAACTTGTCAAAGTCGATGATAAATGGTCAATCGACTCGCCCATCTCCGCTCCGGCTGACCGGGAAAAAGTCAAATCCCTCCTGTGGGCTGTCTCGGCCATCCGCGCCGACGATTTCATCAACGACAATCCGAAAAACCTCGCATCTTACGGGCTGGATATGCCACGCCTGATAGTAACTGTGGAGTTATCCCCCCCACCGCCGGCGACACAACCGGCCACCCAGCCGAAGGGTGAGGTCATCTCCGTTGCTTTCGGGGCCGGGAGCGACAATAAAGTCTTCGCCAAACTCACCGACAAGCCCTGGGTCTTTGGGGTGGCCGAGTCCGACATTAAGAACCTCCAGCCAAAACTGTTCGACCTCCGCGACAAGCGCATCCTTGAGGCCGCCGGGAAGGAAATCACGCGGATTGAGATTTCGCTGTCGGCCGGCGGGTCGGCGACACTGGAGAAAACCGACGGTAAATGGCGGATGCTTTCACCGTTCGCCGGCGACTGCGACAATGAAGCCGTCCGTAGCCTGATGGCGACGTTGCGGGGTCTCAAGGCCGATGAATTCCAGGACAACCCGACAACCCTGGAGGCCTTCGGCCTGGAACCGCCGCGAGGGAAAATAACTCTGCACTTCCGAGGAAGCGACAGGACTGAAACACTCCTGCTCGGAAGAAACAGCGACAGCGGACAAATGGGGTTCGTCATGTCATCCGACAGCAAGTCCGTCGCCGTTATCTCGTCAGCCGACCTGGCTAAACTTTCCAAACCCTCTCCGGCATACTGGAACAGGACAATCCTCGAACTGTCCGACGATGCGACCGTTACGCGTGTCGATCTCGACCGGCCTGACGGAAAATTCACCGTTGTCGAAAGCGACGGCGGCGAATTCAAACTCACCAGCCCGATCAAGGCCGATACCGACGTCGAAAATGTCGAGATGCTGCTGAAGGCCGTCGGGAATATCCGGGCAGACAAGATCGTCGTCCTGAATAAGACCCTCCCGAAGCGCTTCGCCAAGGCAAAAAGCATCCGGGTCAAATTGACCTGGCGTACACCCGTCCCGGCCACAACAAGCGTACCGGCAACCGCGCCGGCGACAACGAAACCGACGCAATCCAAAGCCCGCTCCGCCGTGCTGGTTGTCATAAAGGATAAAGGCAAATCCTGCATCCGGCGGGAGGGCGCAAGCCCAATCGTCGTGGGCGAACTGCCCGGTGGTTTCTACGATAAACTCGCCGCCGAGATGCGAGACAGGATCGTTCTGAAGATAGATGCCGGGAAAATCACAGCGATCAAAATAGGCATGGGCAAAGACTCGATGGAATTCGTTCGGTCAGAACAAGTGTGGCGACTCAAAGCCGACCGATTTGTCAAAATCGACGCGGCTGGTATTGAGAAATTTCTCGCAGGCCTGGCCGAGGTCAAGGCCAGGCGGTTCGTCAATTACAGCCCTAAGCCGAACCTGAAACGCTTCGGCCTGGACTCGCCGGCGATGATGCTGACGCTGAAAACCGACGACGGCAAGGAAATCTCGTTAAAAATCGCCCAGACCGGGCCGGTGGGAACCAAAGGCCTGTACGCCGTCAGCAGCGAGGCGCCCGGCGTCTTTGTCCTGTCGCCCGAACTGCCCGCAAAGATGCTCAAATCGCCGAAGGATTTCCAGAAAAGACAGTAGCCGGTAGGTAGTCAGATGCCCGAAACGATTTCCAAAACGGCGTTGATTGTCCCGCTGATTCAATCGACGGTCGGCGAGATGCGTTCGGCCATGTGCAAAGCCGACGAAGCCGGGGCCGATATGGTCGAGTGCCGCCTGGATTACCTTTCCCAGCCGCCGGATGAAGCCGCCCTGCAAGCCCTGCTGTCAGAGCGTTCTCTGCCGGTAATTATTACCTGTCGTCCAAAACGCCAGGGCGGGCAGTTCGCCGGCGACGAATCTGACCGTCTGGAAATCCTCGCTATGGCGGCACGTCTCGGGGCAGACTACATCGACGTGGAACTGGACGTCCCGCCGGCCCGTCGGCCGAAAGGACGAACCATCATCAGTCATCACGACTTCACAGGCAGGCCCGCTGATTTGGAAAAAATCGTCGCGGAATTAAACGCATCGGAAGCAGCCGTCTGCAAAATCGCCTTCGCTGCCGACGGGCCTGAAGACGCACTGGCCGCCCTGGAAATATTACGCAAATCCTCCAAACCTACGATCGCACTGGCGATGGGTGAAGCGGGCCTGGTAAGTCGAATCCTCGCAGGCAAATTCGGCGCGTTCGGGATGTTCGCATCGTCGCACGAAGGGTCGGAATCGGCTCCGGGGCAATTGACCGTCGAGCAGATGAAGCGCCTTTATCGCTGGGATTCCGTCGGACCTGCAACGGGCGTCTATGGCGTCATCGGCTGCCCGGTGGCGCACTCGGTAAGCCCCGCCATTCACAACGCCGCCTTTGCCGAAACGGACATCGACGCGGTGTACGTGCCGCTTTTGATTCAGCCCGGCGAAGGAAATTTTAATCGCTTCATGGACGCCGTGGCGCCATGGGCGGACCTGCGGGGCTTGAGCGTAACCATCCCGCACAAGGAAAACGCCATCGCCCGCGTCGGTGCGGAAAAAATCGATGAATTGTCTCGCCGAATCGGAGCGATTAACACTATCGCAATCGCTCCTGACGGCTCGCTCAGCGGGACCAACACCGACTACGCCGCCGCAATTGATGCGTTATGCGCCGCTATGGAAATCAAGCGAGAGGGCCTTTCCGGTCGCAAAGTCGCCGTTGTCGGCGCTGGCGGGGTCGCCCGCGCAATCGTCGCAGCCTTGGCGCATTACCATGCCGATGTAACTATTTATAACCGCACATTCAGCCGTGCAGAAAAACTCGCCGACGAATTCGGAGGTAAGGCCCGCCCGCTCGATGAAGTTGCGACACTTTCATCCGAGATCGTCATCAATTGCACATCAATCGGAATGCACCCTGACGTGGATGATACCCCCCTGCCCGCTGATGTTCTGTCGCGGGCCAAGGTCGTCTTCGATACGATTTACAATCCGCCTCGAACCCGCTTGCTGCGCGAGTCCTCAAACGCCGGATGTGTCTGTATCTCGGGACTGGACATGTTCGTCAATCAGGCGGCGGCGCAGTTTGAGTTCTGGACGGGCGAATCCGCACCGCGCGAACTCATGCACCAGGTGGTGCTCGAACACCTAAACATGCCTCGCTGAAACGAACACGTTCTTGCATTTACACTTACGAATCAACTATGTATCATTTAGCTTGGATATTGCACCACAGGCGGCTGTTCGCCGTCCCGAGGGGAGGGCACAGAGATCACAAAGTTACTTATTTTAAAAGCGCTTACGAGCAATTTAACGATTTCGTAAAATGACACTCTGTTTTTTTTCAGATTATGGTAATCGGGGCACGATTGCTTGTGAGGAATTCCATAACTTCTGAAAAAACAATAAAATATGTTTAAAAAAATCCCTGTGAACTCTGTGTCCTCCCCTCGGGACGGCGAACAGCCGCCTGTGGTTAATGAAAAATACGGGTTAGCGTTTCGGGAGCATACTTATGAGCGAGAAAGTCAAAAAGATCGTATTGGCGTATTCGGGCGGACTGGATACTTCGGTTATCCTTCCCTGGTTAAAGGATCGGTATGACGGTTGCGAGGTAATCGCCTTCGTCGCCGACGTCGGTCAGGGCGCCGGCGAACTCCGCGGCATCAAGTCCAAGGCCCGCGCGAGCGGAGCCTCCAAGTGCGTCGTCGCCGACCTGCGAAATGTCTTCGCCGAGCAGTACTGCTTCAAGATGCTCGCCGCCGGTGCGGCCTACGAGCATCACTACCTGCTGGGCACCGCTATCGCCCGGCCGCTGATCGCCAAGGCGCAAGTCGAGTGCGCACTGAAGGAAAAGGCCGACGCCGTCGCCCACGGCTGCACCGGCAAGGGAAACGACCAGGTCCGGTTCGAATTGACCTTCATGGCCCTTGCGCCGAAACTGACCATCATCTCGCCGTGGAAGGACTCGGCCTTCGAACTGACCAGCCGGGAAGCGGCAATCGAATACGCAAAGGCCCACGGCGTCCCCATCCCGGTCAGCAAGAAGAAAATCTACTCCCGCGACCGCAACCTCTGGCACATCAGCCACGAGGGCGCAGACCTGGAAGACCCGGCAAACGAACCCAAAGACGACCTCTGGGTAATGTCCGTGCCGGTATCGAAGACTCCGAATAAACCCGCTTACGTTCAGGTCGATTTCAAGGCCGGCAAACCTGTTGCGGTGAACGGTAAGAAAATGCCCGGCCACGAACTGATTGCCAAACTGAATAAGATCGGTGGAAAACACGCCGTCGGACAGACCCAACTGGTCGAGAATCGCCTCGTCGGCATCAAGAGCCGAGGAGCGTACGAGACCCCCGGTGGGACGATCCTCTACCAGGCCCACCGCGCCCTGGAGTCCATCACGCTGGACCGCGAAACCGCTCATTACAAGCAACAGGTGGCGTTGAAGTACGCCGAGGTGGTTTATTTCGGGCAGTGGTTCTGTCCGTTGCGGGAGGCCCTCGACGCATTCGTGGCTCGGACGCAGAAGAACGTTACCGGCTCGGTGCGTCTTAAATGCTTCAAGGGCCAGGCCACCGTCGCAGGCGTAACCTCACCGAAAAGCCTCTACTCAACGTCGCTGGCGTCCTTCACGATGGGCGAAGAATACACACCATCCGACGCGACAGGGTTTATCAAACTCTTCGGCCTGCAAATGCGAATGCGCGCGAATAAAGCGAATTCTCGCAAATAAAGAAGTTTTTTATTCGCGTCATTCGCTCAATTCGCGAGCATTTGCGTTATCGGTACGCCGATATCCGCGACGATGACTCTACCCGTGTAATCTGATGCGCCGGGCGCGTCGAAGCCGATCTTTCGGGCTGCGAATGTAACCGTCAGTTCCGCTTTAATCGTCGGTTCGTGAGCCGCCCCTGTATCGCAATCCAGGCCGGTAGGGATATCCACGGCCATTACGGGTTTGCCCGCGGCGTTTATCTGCTCGACGGCGATTGATATATCGCCGCGCAAAGGTCCGGAAATCCCCGTCCCGCCGAGCGCATCGACGACAAGATCAAAGCCTCGAAATTTTTCAGACAGGTTTAATATTTCTTCGCTCGTGCAGGAATGCACATTAATCTTCAGCGGCTTGAGAATGTTGAAATTGGTAACAGCATCGGGCGTCATTTTTGCCGCATCGCCCACGACGAAAACCGCGACGCTTGCTCCGCGCAGATGCAGATGACGGGCGATGACGAAGCCATCGCCGCCGTTGTTGCCGACACCGGCTGCGACGGCGACGCTTTTGTCGGATACACCCCCGATGAAATCCTTTATCGCATCGGTTGCGCCGCGTCCGGCGTTTTCCATCAGGACAACGCCGGCTGCGCCCCACTGCTCAATCGCCAGCCGGTCGAAATCCCGCACCTGCCGGCGCGACAGCGACTTTGATGGGCCTTGCATGAAACTTACCCCAGCACAGTGTCTATCTGCGCCTTAAGGTCGTTCTTGCTCTTGAGGCCTACAATCGCCTTGGTTACCTGTCCGTCCTTGAAAATCATCAGCGTCGGGATGGCCTGGATACCGAGTTTTATGGCAACCTGACGACCGCCGTCAACATTGAGCCTGCCGAATTTAACCTTTCCGTCATATTCGCCGGCCAATTCAACGAATATCGGCTCTATCATCTTGCAGGGCATGCACCACTCTGCCCAGAAATCCACCAGGACAGGCATCTTTGAATTAACGACTTCCTCGTCGAAGTTGGCGTCTGTAAGTTCCACGACATTCTCTGAACTCATAAAACAATTCCTTTCCTTGGCATCCTTCGTTTGGTTTGACAAAAGGGCATCATAGGTCCACGAGCAGGCTTTGTCAAATCCGCCTGCCGGGGCGGATCGCCGTTATACAGGAGATGGCATCGTCCTTCCTGACCCTTGCAAAGCCGATTAGTCGCAGTCTGCGAGCCACGCTTCCGGGAATATCGACCCTGCGATACCTGCCGCCGGGCGTGCCGGTGTAGTGCAGCAGTTTCCCGCCGGGCTTAAGGACACGAAACAGTTGCTCGTAGAAGGCGTCGGCATACAACTCGCCGGCCAGGCTCAGCGTCGGCGGGTCATGGCTGATTATATTGAACGCGGCGTCGTCGAACCCGCAAATCAACTCCGACGTATCGCCATGAATCAGATTAATCTTCGGATTCTCAAACAGCGACTTCGAGAACGGGTTAAGACGTGCAAATTCCAGAACCGTCTGGTCCTTTTCGATTGTAGTAACGAAATCGGCGGTTTTCGCTTCGAGTATCGCCGTGTACCCCAGGCCGCAGCATGTGTCCAGCACAGCACCTCGCACCGGCGAGAGTAATGCGATTTTTGCTTCGGCGTCGCTTTTCGGGTCTGTGCCCTTGATGCGGTGCATCAGGATACCGCTGATCTCCAGCGCCGGCCAGGTCGCAGTCGGGCGGAGCGTATAAAGCCTTTGCGTAGCCTCAGAGAAACGAGAAATTTTGTGAATTTGCTTATCCTGCAACATAAAGGAACTTCCAGTGAGTGCCATGCCTTCACGCGAAGCGAGTAGGCATGTTTACGCCATTCGCCGCGCTTCGGGCGAGAACATGGCACCCTTTGTAACGCGGTAGCCGTTGACGAAGTCGCGCCACTCCATCATCCGGCGCCCGGCAGGTTTTAATTGAAAAATTTCCAGCCTGCCCCCGCCACAGGAGACCTTGAAATTGTCGTCAACAGTTCCCGGCTGACCCTGGAGCGGGTCGGCTTCCAACGCGGCGGCCTTGGCGATTACGACATTAGTTGCTTTGCCGTCGGCGGCGACATATTGCGTCTGTCCCCCCGGCCAGGGCCAGGTACCGTGAATTAGATTTCGCACCGTCGCGGCATCGCAGGACCAGTCAATCAGCCCGTCGGCCTTCTTCAGCCGACGCGCCGTCGTGGCAAGCGAGTCGTCCTGCTCCGCACCCTTCCGCTTACCTGCCGCGAGCATCGCAAGCGTCTCGGCTACCGCTTCGACGCCCATATCGGCCAGGCGTCGGCGGAGTTCGCCGGCTGTCTCGTCGGGGCGAATGTCAGTGGCTCTGCGTGAGAATATCGCCCCGGCGTCCATGCGGTCGGCAAGAGCGATTACTGATACGCCCGTTTTTTCGTATCCTCTGATAATGGCCCAGTTGACCGGAGCGGCCCCTCGGAGTTCAGGCAGCAGCGACCCGTGCAGATTAATCGCTCCAAGCCTCGCCGCCGACCGTACACGCCGGCTGATCTTCTGGCCGAAGTCGATTACCAGCAGCACGTCGGGGCCAAGCCGCTCGATTTCGGCGGCGTGTTCATCGGCATTGATGTCCTCTGCCGCGACTACCGGCAGAGCCAGTTCCTCCGCCGCCAGGGCTACGGGTGTAGGAGTAATCTTTCCCCGCCTGCCCGCCGGGCGTGGCGGCTGGGTGAAGACACGGGCAATCTCATCCCCGCCCGCAGCCAGCTCGCGCAGGGTCGGAACGCCAAAATCACCACTGCCGCAAAAAATAATCCTCATGCAATGTATTGTTACAGGGCAGGGGCTGCCAGGCAAGGACGGGAATTCAAAGCAAAGTATCAGCAGGGATACAGGGGATACAAGGGATGATATTTTAAGAAAAAAACAAAAAAGGTTTTATCCCCTGTATCCCTTGCATCCCTGCTAGTTTTTTCTGCGTCCGGCCAGTTGGCGGTCGATGTCTCGCTGCTGCTCGCGCTTCTGGATGCTGCGGCGTTTGTCGTAGTCGCGTTTTCCGACGGCGGCGGCCAGTTCGCATTTGGCCCAGCCGGCCTTGAAATACAACGCCAGCGGGACAAGCGTATGGCCTTTCTGCAAGACGTAGGTCTGAAGTTTGTGAATCTGTCGGCGGTGGAGAAGCAATTTCCGGTCGCGCAGAGGGTCGTGCTGCAAGGCCCCCACCGCCTGGCGGTACTCGGCGATGTTGGCGCCGCACAGGAAAACCTCATCGGCGCGAATCCGCGCAAAGGCGCCATCCAGGGAAGCGTTGCCGTCGCGGAGGCTCTTGACCTCCGTGCCGAGCAGTTCAAGCCCGCACTCGACCTTCTCGATAATCTCGTAATCGAACCGCGCACGCCGGTTCTTTACTCGAGGCTGACGCGATTTCTTGTCGCCCTTCTTGTCGGAAGACTTTTTCGACATGCCGAAGATGATACACTAAAGAAATAAGCGGGGATACAGGGGAAAAGAGAATATTGAACTGGGCCGGGCGGGATTCGAACCCGCACTCCCTTAACGGGAAGGGGATTTTAAGTCCCCAGCGTCTGCCGTTCCGCCACCGGCCCCAATGCTGTTCGCCAGAAAATACTATACACTCAAAAATGGATTATGTTCTCCTTTTTCCTCTTCTTCTTTTTTCAGCAAAATTGCAATCCCCATAATCCGGTAATCCCCGAAATCCCGCTATTCTTTCCTCTTTTTCTTCTTCTTCCACTTCAAAATTCAAAATTCCGTGTTCATTATTCAATATTCATTTTTTCAAGCGGCCTACCATCCGCCCCCCCCTCCCCCTCCGCCGCCTCCGCCGGAAGACCCGCCGCCACCGGAACCGCTGGATGAACCGGGAGCGGCTGACGCCGACGACAGTGCGCTGCTGAACGAGCCGCTGAAGGATGAGGCAAACGTAGCCGCTCCCATTGTGCTCCATGCAGCGCCGTGATACCAAGCCGGGCTATACCCGCCATCGCCGACGGCGGCCTGGGCGAGGACGTCCGTAAATTTTTCCGCCCAATCGTTTTCCACATCGAGCGCCAGGGCGTAAGGCAGGAATTTTTCGAACAATTCCGGCGTTTTGGTCGGCGGGTGAGCGGCGTTCAGCAAGTCCCGCTCGGCCGTGGCGAGGTACATTTTGAATCCCTCGATTTGGTCCATAACCCCCCTGCCCTTGATTGTCGGTCGCTTCAGCAGGTGGAAGAACCGCACGTTACCCCATCCCAAAAGCAGCAGCAAAGGCAGCAGCCAGATGGAGGTCATACACACAAGGTAGCACAGCACGAAGATTTCCCCTGCGATAAACGGCACGACGAACAATGTCATAAAAAACGCCCCACCGCTCTTTGCTCCGCGCCCTTTACCGCCCCGGGCAGCCGATTTCCATGCAGCGATCACCTGACGGACGAGGAAGAAGACCCCGGCGCTCCAACCCGCCAACCAGACCGACAGAAAAGCGACTTCAGGCCGGCCTTCAACTAACGCGCCGTGCAGGCCGATGCCGGCGAGCGTCAGCACCGACAGGATGACGCCCGGAACGAACCATTTAATGTTCGAGAAAAACAGTTTGCCCTTGTACTCATCAGCCAGGATTTTCTTCAATCCGGCGATGGCCTTGCTGAATTTTGAATGGTTGGCGTTATCCAGTTCGATAGTTTTGCCGCTGCCGAGCAGTTTGGCCAGGACCTTCTTTTCACCGTGCGATAAGAGTGATTCATCGCCATCGTCAATCCGTGTAAGTGAATATTTGCCGTCATCTTCGTCGATGGCCAGGTGTTTCTTGACGGCGAGGTCCATAACGGCGGATGAGAAGCATTTCTTGTCGAACCCCATTCGCAGGACGTATCGCACCGAGGCTGGGCAAAGCCCGTCGGGCGGTTCGAACAGCGGGATAATAACGCCCTTGGCTGGGTCGCGCCCCACCCTGGCCCAGATTACCAGGTAATACACGCCAACAATGGCCAGGCCGAGCAGGCCTATCAACACCATCCCGTTGTCCGCGAGGAAGTATTTGAATTCCTGTGCGAACGTAGGTTCGGTGACGAAGCCTTTCGGGAAGGTAACGACTATGGTCAGGCCTTCGCCTTTTGCCAGCGGTCTGGTCGCGTGGAAATTCGCCCGGCCTGAGGCGTCAACAGAGCAGCGATAGTCCCGGCCCTTCACGCCCTTCTTGCCTGTGTATCCTTCGCAGGCGATTTTCCCGGCCGGAATACCGCTCGGAAGGGCAACGGCGGCGGAGACTTTATCAATCGGGGAAAGCCACTCGTTGCCCGTTACGCTCCAATACAGTTCGTCGTGGTCCTTGAAGAAGCCGATCTGCCGCCCCGTCCTGTAAGTCAGTTTGTACGTATAAACTCCCGGCTTGAGGAAGACGCCCTTCCTTCCCGCATACACGCGCCGGTATTTGCCTTTGCTCTCGGTGTGATACGCCTCATGCCTGCCGTCGCGCTCGACGCAGACGACCTCGAACGGCACGACCACTTTGCGGAAGTCCCTGCCGACGTATCGGACGGGGAAATCGCGATAGATACCACGCTTGATTTCCTTCTGGGCGCAGCGAACCTGGATTGTCTCAACAACGGTAAGCCAGCCGTCCCCGCCGACGGTGATGTCGCTGTGGTAACTGAGTATCCGCTCCGTCCTCGACGAAGCCGCCAGGACGCCGGGAGTAAAAAACAACAGAGATGAAACCAAAACAACCAGTCGCGCAATCGTCCCTGAAACCCGGTTCCTTCCGTGGTTCATTTCTTACTCCTTGCCCGGCTGGGTTGCGGATCCGTCCGGCCAGGTTACGGATATTGTCAGACCTTCACCTATCCCCAACTTACTTGTAGTGGTAAAGCATACCCTTCCGCCCTGATCGATTTTCCCACGCCAGGCTTTGCCTTTCGCGCCCTTTGGGCCGGTGTATGCAATGTAGCGGACCTTGTCGGCGACGACATCCTTCGGTAGTTTGACCCGGGCCGAGGCCTGTGCTATCTCGAACGTCCAATCATTTCCTGTAACATCCCAGTACAGTTCATCGTTGCCCTCGTTGGGAGCCGCCGGTTGTTCGCTCATACGATACACCAGCGTGTAGGTGTACACGCCCGGCCTGAGCAAAACGTCTTTCCTGCCGATGTACAAGCGATTGTATCGGCCTTGGTTCACTATGTGATACGACTCCAGCTCGCCGTTTTTCAGCACGGCGACGACCTCAAAAGGAACGACCACCTTTGTGTCGCCTTTTTTTCGATATCGCACGGGCAAAGCCCAACAAATTCCCCGCCTGATTGCCTTGCCGAGCGCGACGACGCGGATGCTTTCAGTTACCGTTAATGATGAATCGTCGTGTACGGCAATCTCGGAATGAAAGCGGAGAATTCGTTCAGGCCCAGCCAGCCTGGCGGGTTTGGTCGAAGGCGCTGACGTGCCGGCAGGATAAGTCTGCGACCGGACTTGATAAGAACCGAATATCCAACACAGCACCGCAACAGCCGCCAATCTGATCCATTTCCTTCGCATCAATCAATCTCCACCTTCGGGGCTTTGCGCAATGTGCCGGTAAAAAATATCAGTTTTTTGTTGATGTACACGAATAACGAGATCATGCTAATTTCACCTTGCGCGGTGGCACAACAACCATGTGGTAGGTAATATGCGACGAAAGAAGGACAAGTCAAGGGACAAGTTGCCAAAGGCGAAGCATGGGGACAGCATTAACAGGCCGTTTCCCACCCTCCGAGGAACTGGCCTTGTTCCAGTGCACGCGAGGAGATTGTCTGACGGACATTATTAGGGACACGATTCTGTGCAAGTTGGGTCCGTATGATCGAGCAGGAAGGCCCATGATGTGGGTGCGACGGGCTTGGTGGGACTCCCTTGAAGGATTCTACGAACGTACACTTCGTCGTGCCTATAATAAATTCAAGGAACGTAAGAATAAGAAGAAGAACAAATGCAGTCTAGAGCAGTTCGTCGCCATAGGACATAGTTCTGGCGCGTCTGCGATCTACAACGAGATTAAACGTGGAACGTTCAACCAATCCGATCCAAGACTGGTTCCTGCGTCGAGCACGAGAGGTCTATCTGAAAAGGGTCCGCGAAGAGCAGAAGAAACTTGGTCCCCCGCCTTCTTGGGAGACTGGCAAACAGGGGAATTTCTGGTGATCATACTGGACGCGATCCGGAATATGGATTCACAAGACGGTCCTAAACCGTCTCGCCGTGCGACAAAAACGGCACCTTTTACCATTACCTTGATGGTCCTCATGGTCCTGCAGTGCACATGCTGTCGGAACACGCAACTTGGAAAACCTGCGGAAGTTTCACGCGGGTCTCCGAAGCATCTGTTCATGGCGTATGCCAGTTTCCTGCGGAACAATGATTATGCCAGCATAGTTGAATGCATGGACCCCTCGC
>DAOWOP010000196.1 GCA_030642005.1 Planctomycetales bacterium | reverse complement strand
CTTGGGGAGGAAGCATATACACCAACCCCTTCAGAAGGCTTTTTCCGCTGCACCCACTCGCCATTGCGGGGTGAGCACCCAACCTTCTCTTTACCAAGCAATCCTGCCACTTTCTGAAACACGTAGTTACTAAGCAATAGACTTGCCGAGCAACGGTGATATTATACCATAGAATCTGAAAAATGCAAGCATTTATTTAGGTTTTTGTCGGCCCGGTAGGATTCGGCTGGTCATCAGGAATTCAGCGGCTTTTCATCGACTTTGCCGCCAAGGCCATCGTCAAGAAACCCGTGGCTGTGTACGTCGAGAAGGCCCATGAGGACGGCGACTTCTCCGGGCTGGGAATCGGGACGTAGGCCATGTGCGCCCCCTTCAGGAAAGTCCAGTCGGGCGCGACCCGCTGCGGATGCCGGCAGCAACTACGTCAGCGACCATTAGCTCGGTTCTCATCCGGGGCATTCGCTTCCGCCGACGTCGGGAATTCAGGCACATCGTATCTATGAATTGCGGCTTCCCAGGCAGGCATTCGGTCGGGTTGGTCGTAGACGATAATCTTGTTCTCAGTCCAACCCCACTGAGTGGTCTGCATGGTCGCATGAATGTTGTCGGGGAATTCCGCGGTTACCTGCTTCCATACGCGGATGGTTTCCGGCGGTTTCACAACCAGGGGAAACTCCCGGCGGGCAAGATAGCCACATTGAACGAGAGTATCTCTATGACGCTCATAGGACTCTATCCAAGGCATCTGATTGCCACTTGGTCCGACCTCACGAATCTTTGCCCACGCGCGCATCATGGCAGGATGGTGATAACCAATCGCGATGTCGTTGTAGAACACCGCCAACGCGATCACCGCACAGATAACGACCGCGACCAGCGTAATTCCGATCCATCGACGGCGAGTCATACGCAACTCCTCTGTTGTGCGTTACTATCCCAACGATCTACCGATGTCTATGTTACCCGAGGGCGTCCGCTTCTGTCGAGTCCTTGCTCTTTTGGCTGATTGGCTCCGGCGACTGGCGGAACTGTAAGAAGCCCCTCATGCCGAAAAAATAATTCCGCCATAGAATCGCTTGCCCTCTAATCGCTTACAACGACGCCCGGAGTATTTCCCTTGTGAGCGACATTTTTTTCTGGCAGACTGTAAAGAACTTAATAACCGGCAGTTACGGAGCAATATGGCAGGGTTTATTGCGGATTGCGGATTCCAGTAATCGTACGCACATGGAAATCCGCAATCCGCATTCCGCAATCCGAAATTGGCACAAAACAGGTCTAAACTCCTAAAGAATCATGTTGCCATACACCGCCAGAAAATCAGGTCGCTCACCTTCCGGTGTGTCCCGCTCGAATAACATTGACACACCCGGCAGGCGGAACCCAAAATGGCCCGCGGTAAAAGACATCAGAGGCCCGAAGACGATATGAGGCCTCAGGGACAGGGAGCCGAGATGCTCGGTAACGCCATTCAACCTGAGATCCGCGAACTCATTGCCGCGAAGGAATTCGCCACACTGAAGGAATACCTCATCGCGCTGGACTCACCGGACGTAGCCGAACTGGCAGGGGACCTGGACGGTGAGGAATTGGGCGTGGTCTTTCGCCTCCTTCCGACCGAAATCGCCGCGGAGGTCTTCGCGCTTCTGGAACTGGAGAAGCAGGAGCGTCTCCTGGAGGTGCTTTCGGGCGAGGCCCTGGCGGACATTCTCAACGAGATGTCCCCGGACGACCGGACGGAGTTGCTGGAGGAGTTGCCCGACGACGTAGCGGCCCGGTTAATCGGCAGCCTCAGCCCGGATGAGCGGCGGGTCGCTATTGACCTGCTGCAATACCCTGAAGAGTCCGTAGGCCGGCTTATGACGCCGGAGTTCGTCGCCATTGAGGCCGATGCTACCGTCCGGGGCGTGCTGGACCACCTCCGCGAAGTCGCTCCGCAAAAAGAGACCATCAACGTCCTGTACGTGGTGGATTCAGCCGGCAGGCTCGTTGACGACATTCGACTGGAGGATTTGGTACTGGCTGAACCTGACGCCGTCGTCGGCGACATAATCGACCGCCACCCGGTAAGTCTGTCGGCCACTGCCGACCGCGAGGAGGCGGTCGATATTATCAAGAAATACGACGCGGTCGCTCTTCCGGTCGTCGATGCCGCCGGCCTGCTGGTCGGAATCGTTACCATCGACGACGCGATGGACGTAGCCGAGGAAGAAGACACCGAGGACTTTCAGAAGATGGCCGGCGTGGCCGCTCTTGAAGAACCTTACTTCGCGACGACCTACGGCGAGATGCTCCGCAAGCGCCTGCCTTGGCTGGCGATGCTTTTCGCAGCCGAGATACTGACCGTCCTTGCGCTGACGAATTTCCAGAACACCCTTAACGTAGCGATGTTCGCGCTGATTGTGCTCTTTATGCCGCTGGTCAACGCCACTGCCGGAAACACCGGCTCGCAGATGGCAGGCCTGGTAATCAGAGGTCTGGCCGTCCGCGAAATGGAGCCGGGACACTGGTGGCGGATACTGATGCGCGAACTGGCCCTCGGCGGAACGATGGGTGTGATACTGGGCATGCTGGGAGTGGCTGCCGCGATGATATTGCTGAGTCTGAGCCAAGCCGGAGCCGCCGCGTCGGACGCCTCGCAATGGCCAAACGCCCTCGCCGTCGGTGTCAGCATCGCCTCGGCTGTGATCGTCGCCAACATCGCCGGGGCGATGATTCCGCTCCTGTTCAAACGCCTCGGAATGGACCCCGCCGTTACGAGCGGCCCTTTCCTCGCCTCCATCATGGACATAACCGGTGTGATGATCTACTTCTCCATCGCATCAGGGATGCTGGTAGTGCTGCAAAGTTAGCGGTCAGCTCGTTTTGTTGCACGGGATTGAGATTAAAGGGGTCAGAGATTAAAGGGGTCAGAGATTAAAGGGGGATTAAAGGGGTCAGATTAAAGGGGTCAGGAACCTTTTTCAGCGGGTGGCCGGGGCAAGATGCCGGGCGACGCCTTCAAGCGGTATAACCCTACGAGCACTTTTTCCCGCGAATTTTTCCTACGAGCCGCGACCGTAAGGGAGCGGTCGAATAGAGATTCCGCTCGGTCTGACCGCTCCCTGACGGTCGCGGCTCGTAGGGCACCTCAGCGGGCCAACTGGCCCGCGGAATCTCCTCTCTACCTATTCACTCGAGGACTGGCCACTTAAGTGGCCAGTCCCTGTCACCCAGTTGAGCGTTTTTCATCGACGTTTGCGCGCGCGAACGTGAACGTAAAAATCCGCTTCCAGGATTTTTCTGAAAAATATTAAGTCCAGGCTGGGCGGGTGGCTGGGGCAAGTGTAGTTGCTCGTGCTACGTAGCGGTGCTACTTCGCAGAGTAACAATGGTGGGTGGCACCTTCAAGCGGAGCGGAGCTTGTGGGTGCGTTGATGTCCTGTCCCCAAAGCCGGCAGATGAGCGAAGCGAATCTGCCGGTAATATTTCCCGTCAAGACGGATTTTCCGGCGGATGTGCGGGACGCATCTGCCGGTAATCTTTCCCGTCGAGACGGATTTTCCGGCAGATTCGCTTCGCTCATCTACCGGCTTTTCCGAGGCGCTTGCGTTCACATCTGCGCGCGCAAACGTCGATGAAAAAATCCACTGTTGGGATTTTTCTGAAAAAAATTAACTACCGGCCGGGCCGGGGGTTGCAGATTTCACGCCCGTTTTTCGTTCACGTCTGCGCGCGCAAACGTGAACACAAATGTTAATATAGAGGATGAATAGGGACTAGGGACTAGGGATTTGGGTCTTGGGAAAAACAGAAAGAATGTAATCCCCACGGGACCGAGGGTCCGTAATCCGTGGACTATTTTTGAAAATGGGCGTAAAAAGGACCCCGAAAACCACAAGTGTTTGTCGCCTAATGATTTGTGGATTTTTAAAACTTTCCTAAACTTTCCTAAACTTTCCCATTCGTTCCCAATCTTTCCCATTCGTTCCGAATCGTTCCGAATTGTTCCGTTTCGTTCCCATTCTTTCCGAATTGTTCCGTATCAGGCCCAGCCCGTGGATTTGAGTAACCAATCCTTTTATACAGGCAACAAAACGTGTACAACATCTCCCATGAGTTTACCTGTGGTAGCCATAGTGGGCCGGCCTAACGTCGGCAAGAGCAGCCTGCTGAACTGTCTGACGGGCAGGCGGATAGCGATCGTCGATGCGACGCCGGGAGTTACACGCGACCGGATCAGCACGCCGCTGCCGATTGGAACCGACCCGGAAACCGGCGACGAAAGATACGTCGAACTGGTCGATACCGGCGGGTACGGCATTGAAGATACCGACGACCTTACCGACGAGATTACCGGCCAGATTGATTATGCGATGTCCGCAGCGGCGCTGATCCTGTTCGTGGTCGATGCCCGCGAGGGCGTAGCGCCGCTGGATAAGTCCGTGGCTGAGCGTCTCCGCCACGCCGAGAAGCCCGTCATACTGGTGGCTAACAAGGTCGATTCGTTGAAGACGCCGACCGAGCAAGGCGAGTTGCACGCCCTTGGCTTCGGCGAGCCGATGATAATATCGGCCACTCATCAACTCGGCACCAACGCGCTTCTGGAAGTAATCGCCGAGCGTCTTGGTCCGGAAGCGGAGACAGCCGACGAGCCGATAATGAAACTCGCCATCGTCGGAAAGCGAAACGTCGGAAAGAGCACCTTGATTAATACGCTGGCCGGAACCGACCGCGTCATCGTCTCGGAGATACCCGGCACGACGCGCGACAGCGTGGATGTGCGATTCGATCTAGCCGGCAAGAGCCTTGTGGCTATCGACACCGCCGGCGTTCGCAAGCGCAGCAAACTCGCCGACGACATCGAGTTCTACAGCCGGCACCGCGCGATGCGGAGTATCCGCCGGGCCGACGTGGTAATGCTGATGTTCGACGCCGTCGAGCCGGTCGGAAAGGTCGAAAAGCAACTGGCCGATTACAGCAGCGGGCTTTACAAGCCAACCGTCTTCGTCGTCAACAAGTGGGACCTCGT
>DAOWOP010000107.1 GCA_030642005.1 Planctomycetales bacterium | reverse complement strand
TGCTGATTGCTGACCGCTGATTGCTGATTGCTGATTGCTGAATGCTGATTGCTTTTTGCTGATTGCTGATTGCTGAATGCTGATTGCTGATTGCTTTTTGCTGATTGCCTGTCTGAAATAGTTTTCAGACAAAGCCTAAAACATCATAAGGGACACCGTGCGCATTCCTTCACGAAGCGGGGTCGTTTGGCGAGAAACCCTCCTTTATCCCTCGTCAGTTTGTTGCGGCTCGAACTGAGCTGTAAAAAGCACCCTTTCTTGTCGTTAACTCTGTGTTCACCGAGCGAGATGAAGCCCTCCATCAAGAGAGTATTCTACCACACATGTCCGAAATGTGTCAAGGGGGAAAATCGTCGGATTTCCCCGATTTTAACCTTGCGCCTGTCTTAACAGGACAAGGTGCTCTACGAAAAACGGACACTTGGGATGAAGGTGCTGAGAATAAGAAGCAGGGAAGTGCAATGACTGGTATGCGGTAAAAGCACGTACAGCGGTAATTCAATCGTTACCGACGCACCTGTGGGGATTGGCAACGGGCGGACCTGAATCCGGTTGGGATGGGGCCTGCCCTCCGAGTACACTTGGATAGTTACGCTTGCTCGTAGAGTTTGTGGCGGAACAGAATTCCCAATCCGCCCAGGCCGAGTAGGACCAACGTCACAGGCTCGGGAACCGGGGCAGGCGGTGGACTACCCGGGCTGCCAATGTTGGTTTTATTGCAGATGCCGGCGGGATTGCTTTCCCAACCCCCGCTGTCATCTCCAATACTGCTGAGTATCCAGTTCGTTCCTACATTGGGATCGGCGCTCAGGTCGGTCAGATAGATGGAGGACTTGTTGTCGTCCCCCGGCCAATCGTCGTCATCATCGTAGTTAACGTTGATGATCGCGTTGGCGAAGTTCCTGCTGTCATAGGCGGCGAAACTATCCCAAAGCCCGAAATGGTCCCCTGAGTTGTTCAACGCAGACCAGTTGCTTACCGCCACGAAGTTTATCTCCGGTCCCCAGGCCGCCTGCATTTGGGCCAGAGCGTTGCTCCCGGCGGCGACGGGGACGGGGATAGAGATGTCGTGTCGATCTTGTATCTTCGGATGAGGTTGCTTGTTGTTCTTGGCGTTGAACAGGACCGCGGTGGATTGCGGCGCTATGCTGCCGGCGAAAATGTTCGCGCTGCTCAACGTTTTGCCGTCATCGTCGTCGAAGACATAACCGGCTAGGTCCAATGTCTTGCTCGTCGATGTATTATATATCTCGATGTACTCCCAGTTGCGGTCAGAATTGCTGGCCGGGTTGTACATGATCTCCGTGATGGTCAAATACGACTTAATGGGCGCGATAGGATCCACGATCTTCTTCTTCGGCGGCGCTTTGAAGTTTAAGCCTATGACGTCGGCCGATGCGACCGAGCCGGCCAGAAACACAACCAACACCCCAAAGATTACAGCCAGGCTCTTGCGCATCGCTATCCTGTTCATCGCTACTTGCCTCCACCGGGCAAATGCCGCCCGCCGACCACTAATGCAACCTACGATTTACCTACGGTGCGGGCAAATCGAAGAAGAAAAAGAAGAGGAAAGAATAGCGGGATTACAGGGATTACTGGATTACGGAGATTTTTATTTTGCTAAAAGAAACAGGAGAAACCCAATCCCCATAATCCTGTAATCCCCGAAATTCCGCTATCTTTCTTTTTCTTCTTCTTTTTACTTTCGTGAAATTCGTGGACTGTTATTTACCTGCGATTGCGAAATTTTCGCAATTTAGGCTTTGAGAATCGCGGTAGTTGTGTTATAATTACTTACGTCGAGATTTGCTTGTGAGTGGCGGCTGGTCGGAAATGCTCGTTTAACAGCCACTTCAACGCTCGGTCCAATCTATTTTAGCTTAAAACATCAAGCAAGGAGGCTTCAGGAGAATGTTATGCGCTCGCGAAATGTGCTCTTTTACGCATGTGTCGCCTTTGCGGCGATAATCCTGTCGGGCGGGTCTAATGCTCTTGCCGGCATGTCAAACCCGCAACTGGAACTGGTCAACACACTGCGACTTACCGGCGACGACGTGGACCATGTCGGCGGATTAGCGCCGGGAAGCAACACCCTTTATACCGGAGACATTTTGTGGGATGAGCATGAGAACAGTATAACAGGTTATCACTGTTTCAGCCCCACCTACGGTAGTGTCGCGGCGACCGGCGAAATTCCCGGCACATATGATTATGCGTTCAGGCCGACGGGGATGGCCGGCAACGGCGGGTACCTCTACCAGACCGTGTTTTCGTCGGAATCGCCGACGACGGGTATAGTGAAGTACACTCCCGGCGATCCGGCTGTTGTCGCCAACGTCTATCAGTTCCAGGGCACGGAGCCGGACAAGCGCACCAAGGGGCTGACGCACGATGGAAGATTCATCTGGCAGGCGCATTACTCACCGGGGGTCGGGCACATATATGCGATCGACCCAGCCACGGGCGACCGCGTTAACGACCTGCTGGTCGATCCCTATCCTTACGGCGTGGCGTACGACGGCAGGTATTTCTGGGTCTCTCATCACGACCCGGACGCCAGGACCAGTTACATCGCCAAGTACGACCGTTCCGAGAATAGGCTGGCGACTTATTCGCTCCCGACGTCAATGTCGCCAAATGCCGCCCTTGGCGACTTGGCCGTTACAAGCAGCGGCCTGTTCGCCCACGTGCTGGGGGGCAACAACGTTGTAGCGCATTTCACACTGCCGGAGCCGACGGGAAGCCCTCCGGCGATGAAACCCGGCGTGCACGCCGTATCTGTCGGCACCGCCGCAGCAATCGCATACGACGGAAAAACAGTGGATGATTCCCAAGTGGCGATAAATTATGGACAACTTCCCATCGCCGCTTCGGTGGAGCGGCAGGCATTGGGTTCTGCGATGGACGTGTCGGGACTGGCCCGATCGTACTACGACGAGGACGGCATCCACAACGTGGTCAACGCGCTTGCCTATGGCAGGGACCACGGTTCGGACTTACAGGCCTCCGGAGTACTGGTGGTCAACAAGTCCATCTGCATTACACCGTCTTCCTGCGGGCTTGCCGCCGGTACGAATGTCAATGCGACGGGGACGATGACCTTCGACGGCCTGCTCCAGGCGATGCGAGATGAAAACGAAGGTTGGCCAAGCGCGACGGGGCTGGCGGCGGTCTTCACGGCGAGAGTCATAAAGACAGGTCCGGGCGATGATGTTACCTGCTTTGACGGGAGCGTCTCGCTGCTGGGCCGGGAGCATGATAATTGGGTGCAGACTGTCCTGACCGGAGACGCAAATACAGCAGCCCTTCAGGAGGCATGTAATGGAATCGTCATTACCGACGGTCTGGCCAGTCTGGAACTCGAAAAGGTCCATGTAGGTTTCAGCGTCCCAGTCGTCGTCGGGCAAACCTTTCACGTTACGATAATGTTCAGCGCCAGCGCCTTTATTCCCGCATGGGCAGAAGGATTGGGAGCAGAGGTGTGTTTCGGAACCGAAGGCGAACTGGGTGAAGGATATTTCGTCGGCGGCGACCCGGAAGCCTACGACGATGGGTATGACGGCACAGATTGGTACGACTGGAACTGGTATCATGCCCCGGAACCATCGGCTATGATAATGTTGTTGACCGGCGGGCTGATCGCTCTGCGACGGCGAAGAAAAAACCTCAACTAATTTCACCGCAGAGACCGCAGAGACCGCAGAAGTGTTTATTGTAAAAAAACTAAAATAACACTCTGCTTTTTTCTCTGCGAACTCTGCGTTCTCTGCGGTTAATAAGAACTGTTCTGAGCGAGCGAGGTGCACGGATGTCCCGTCAGCGCCGTCTTGTCCATTTTTCCGGTAGCGTTCAGGGCGTCGGTTTTCGCTACACCGCCAGGCGACTGGCCGAGCGGTTCGACGTAGCCGGGTACGTCAAAAACCTGCCGGACGGACGAGTCGAGATCGTCGTCGAAGGCCCGCCCGACCAGATAGACGCATTCCTCCAAACCGTCCATGAGCAAATGGGGAATTACATCCGCAACACCGACCAGCAGATTACCACTCCGACGGACCAACTCGCCGGCTTCGAAATCCGCTTTTGACCTGCGGTAAAAAACTTCAGATTTCGGTTGTCTTTCGGGGGAGTTTATTCGTCTATAATCAGACAGGACAATTGAAGGAGCGTGTCGATGAAATCGGCTGTGATATTGATAATTGTTTGCCTGGTGTTGCTGTTTGTCTGTTCAGCCGACGCTGAGAAGAAGTCTGCCCGGGTGGATTTTTATGGCGACCCGCTTCCTGCCGGTGCGATAGGGCGGCTGGGAACGGTCCGGATGAGGCATGGCGACTCAACTTTTTCGGTCGCCTTCTCGCCGACCGGCAAGGTCTTCGCCACCGGTGGAGGGCGGGACGGGAAGATTGTCCTGTGGGACGTCAAAACCGGCAAGAGGGTCGCTATGCTCACCGGCCATAAGAGCACGGTCGCCTGCCTGGCCTTCTCGCCTGACGGAAAGACGTTGGCTTCCGGTGGGAATGACAGGACGGTCCGCCTGTGGAACGTCGCCACCGGAAAGGAGACGCAGCGCACGGCGGGCAAGAGTAACGTTTCGGCACTGGTCTTTCGCGACGACGGAAAGGCCTTGGTGTTTGCCAGTGCCGCGAATGCCTACGTCTGGCAGCTGGTCCGGCCAAAGGATGATCCTGTTGTGATGACGGGACATAAGCGTGTCTGGCCTTGGCATCTGTCCGTGGAGTTCCTGCGTGGTAATAATATGATCGTCTCGGCCGGCGGCGACAAAACCGTCCGGTTTTGGAACGCCTGGACAGGCAAGCAGACCGGGCAGATTGATTCACCCGGCGGGGAGGTCGGCAGCGTGGCTGTCTCACCGGACGGGAAACTACTTGCCTATGGCTGCAAGGATGGAACCGTCCGCTTCTGGTCGCTCGAACAAAAGAAGGAGTTGTTTGTGCTGGAAGGGCGTAAGGAGATAGTGTTCTGCCTGGCCTTTTCGCCCGACGGTAGGACACTGGCGGTCAACAGCGGCGGGGACTACACGGTTCGCCTGTGGGACCTGGCAACGAAGAAAGAAATCAGGAAACTTCCCGGCAGTGGGAACAAGCGGAACTGTCTGGCGTTTTCGCCGGATGGCAAAACGCTGGCTGTGCTGCGGGCCGACAAGACTGTTGGCCTGCGGGACGTAAAGACCGGAAAGCCGGTCCACGACTTCGCCGGACACACCGACCAGATATACGCACTGGCCTTTTCGCCGGATGGTAAGCGCCTGGCGTCGGGCGCGGTTTCATCTGCCCTGGGGGCGAAGGCGGGTATCGACAACGCGATTCGGATATGGGATGTGCGGCAGCCCTTCGATTCCGCTCAGGACCTTCGGCGGCGCGAAATCGCCAAGTGGCCCGCGCACGGGACGAGGGGGCCTAACGGACTGGCGTGGATGCCCGACGGAAAAGCAATCGTCTCCTGCGGGGCAGATAATTCGGCTAAAATGTGGGATGCGCAGACGGGAAAGTCGATCCGCACCTTCGGGCCGCACACACGATTTGTTACTTCGGTGGCCGTTTCGCCCGACGGTAGCATTGTTGCCACCGGTGGTGACGGAAAGGTGTACCTCTGGAGCGCCGCGACGGGCAAGCGGTTCGGCAAGTGGGAAGGCAATATCGGCCAGAATGCCAGGCTGGCGTTTTCCGCTAACGGAAAGGCCCTGGCTGGGAGCGGTACTTCCGGTATTTTCATCTGGACGATACCGCCCGGCGAGTCGTCAATTCGCTGCTCAGGTCCGGGGGGATTCGTTCCCCAGATAGGTTTTTCCCCGAACGGCGGGTTTATTCTCTCTGCCGGACATTCCGGGCGGGTTGCCGTCTCCAATACCACGAATGGAAAGCGGATTATCACCATCAATCACGCCGGCGGTGTCTTCGGCGTAACATTTTCGCCCGACGGAAAACTCATCGCCTCTGCCGGGAGGGACAAGACCGTCCGCATATGGGAGACCGCCACCGGAAAACAGGTGATGAATTTCACCGGCCATATCGCTCCGGTCAACGCCGTCGCCTTCAGCCTCGACGGCAAGACGCTGACGTCGGCTGGGGCCGACACCACGATCCTGCTCTGGAGCATCGATCCATGGGTGCAATTGGCTCACCAGACGCCACCGGCGAAAATGGATATGAATAAGCCGACGGAACTGTGGGACCAACTGAAACTGGCAGGGGATACCACTGCCGATGCCTACAAAGTCATGTGGGTTTTGGTTCACAGCGGCGACAAGGCAGTGGATTTGTTGGATAAGCGTCTAAAGCCGGAACGCATAGACCGCGAAAAGGTGAAGCGGCTGATTGATGACCTGGACGATAACAAGTATGCCGTTCGCAAACGTGCTTCGGAGGAACTTACTGTTCTGGGCAGGGTGATTGAGTCTGACATTCGGGAGGCATTGAAGGATCCGACCTCGCTGGAGGCGAAAGTTCGGCTTAAGGCGGTGCTTGATGTGGTTTCATCCCCGCTGTTTAATACGCCCGAATCGCTCCGTAATTGCCGGAGCGTGCAGGTCCTTGAATTAATCGGAACGGCCAAGGCCCGACGGGTTTTGAAGAAACTCGCTGCCGGCGACGCCGAAGCGCCGCTGACGAAGGATGCAAAATCCGCCCTTGCCCGATTGGTCTCCCGCAGCCAACGAGATTCTTAGCCCGGATAATTCACCGCAGAGAACGCAGAGAACGCAGAGAACGCAGAGATATTTATTTTAAAAGAACTTACGAGTGATTTTAGCGATTTCGTAGAATGACACGCTGTTTTTTTGAGATTATGGTAATCGGGGCACGATTGGGCCCACGGGACAGGCTTGTGAGGAATTCCATAACTCTTGAAAAAACAATGAAATACATTTTTGAAATCTCTGCGTTCTCTGCGTTCTCTGCGGTGAATGAAAAATGCGGGTTAGGAGACGTTAAGTTCTTTCCGGTTTTTATTGAGGTGATGTTTGAGGCGTTCGAGAATGGCAGAGTGCATCTGCGAGACGCGGGACTCCGAAAGAGCAAGTGTCTCACCGATCTCTTTCATTGTCATACCTTCAAAATAGTACAGCAGGATAATCAGGCGTTCGGCCCGGCTCAGGCCTCGTGTAACCCACTCTCTGACGTCCTTACGCTGAAACTGGCGGAACGGGTTTTCGCTGCGTTTGTCTTCCAGAACGTCGATTTCCCGAATGTCCCTGCTGGAGTCCGTTTCAAACCATTTTCGAGACAGGCTGATCAGCCCGACCGCCTGTGCGTCTCGCTGAAGTTTGCGATATTCCGTCAGGCTGACCTTCATCTTCTTGGCCAGTTCCTGGTCGGTCGGTTTCCTTCCCAGTTCCATTTCCAGGACACCGCGGGCCTCGGATACCTTGTGGGACCGGCTGCGAACCAGTCGCGGCACCCAGTCCATGCTCCGCAGTTCGTCCAGGATGGCGCCGCGAATCCGCTGGGAGCAGTAGGTTTCGAACTTGACGCCCCTGCTCAGGTCGAAGGCGTTTATCGCGTCGATGAGTCCGAACGTACCGGCCGAGATGAGGTCGTCTATCTCCACCTCATCCGGCAAGCGGGCGTAAAGCCGCTCGGCTGTGTATCGAACGATCGGTAAATAATGCTCAATCAGCGTGTTGCGAATATCGTCGCTGTGGGTCCTGGCGAATTTTTTCCACCACTGCTGAATTGTCTTGGCATCAACTGTTGCCACTGCAATGGCCATCGTACACTCCTTTGCCTTTGACCTTGTTTGGGCCTGGGCCGCTTTTCCAAAAATCGGCCAGTTTGCCCAAAACCTTTACATTATCCATAATGCCTATCTTGCCTATATTCACAACCCTGTCAAGTCAAATTTTCAAAAAAATCAAATTTTTTTTCTTTTTCTCCCATCATCTCATATATCCTTATTTTTCAAGGAGTTATAATTGTTTTCCTGTTGTTGTCTCAAACATCGCCAAACGGCAAGCCGTTGCGTAAAGCAGAGGTGCGTCGCATGAACTTATCAATTGGCCTGTCATAAATCTTCAATCTCCGCAAAGTACCCTCGGATTTCCCGCATGGTTTTTCTCTGCTGTTTTAATTCTTCGATAGTGTCCAGGCGGGCGAAGACGGATTCGTCGTAAAGCCTGTGTCCGCCGGCAGATCGGCGAGTCTCCGTAATCAGGCCCATGATGGTGTAGTTATGGACGGTCTGGCGTGACAGGCCTGTGTACTCGACTACTTCACCGATCCGGTAAAGTTTTAGCGGAATAGGCCTGCATCGCGGGGGCGAGGCGGGCCAGACCGGCTTGTCCGTAATGCCGGCCATTTGTCTCGACGAAAGTCTGTCGGCATTCATTTTTCTCCGACTCCTTTTTACGTTTTACAAAACGTATAAATAGATTTCCCCGGCGTGTCAATAAAATTTGTGAAAAAATCGAAAAAATTTTCGCTGGCGTTTCGCGGAGGAAAAAACATTAGCAGTGGGGCAAATCTTGACGTGATCATCCCGGTGGGGTTAGAGCGGATAATTCACCGCAGAGAACGCAGAGGCCGCAGAGAAAAGCATTGTTGTTATTTTTTACTTCTTTGCGGTTCATTTTGTTATGGTTTCAAAATCGTCGCCGTGCTTTTTTAGACATTGGGCATTAGACATTCATTAGTATGACAGCGCTACCTTCTCAATAGCCCCAGACGGGGCGGTCGTTTTTAGCCCAGGGCGCAGCCGAAGGCAAGCCCTGGGAAAGGGATTTTCTTATTTTTAGCCTCGTAGAGG
>DAOWOP010000126.1 GCA_030642005.1 Planctomycetales bacterium | reverse complement strand
GAATTACGAATTACCAATTACGAATTACGAATTACCAACTACTATCAAAACAAATCAATGTGATAATCCGAGTGCAGGACAACCACCGCCTTTTTCCAATGACTGGTCGTGCCCCGCTTATAGCCGACTCGCCGAGGCTTGCCGCGACGATTGGCCGAACGTACCGTCAACACCTTCACGTTGTAAATCTTCTCGATAGCCTGCTTTATCTGGGCCTTGTTCGCATCAGGGTTAACCTGAAAGGCATAGGCGTTCCGCGTCTGCGACTGGTGCGTACCTTTCTCTGTTACCAGCGGGCGGACTATCGTATTGTAAATATCGTTTTTCATTTCCGTCGCCTACGCCGACCTGTTAAGCAATCTGTCCATCGCCTCGCGTGTCAGCAGCATCTTCTGCCGGGTGGCTACGTCGAAGGCGTTCAACTCCTCTACCGGACGGACAGTAATGTCCGGGATGTTGCGCGCGCTCCTGAAGAGTACCTCGTCGTATTCAGCCGGCGACAGCAGGCAGGTGCGGTTTATCTTCAGATTGGCCAGAACCTCTGCGATGAATTTTGTTTTCGGTTCCGTCAGCGACAGACCTTCGACCACTACAAGATCATTTCCGAGGATTTTTGCGAGGATGGCCGAATTCAGCGCGCCTCGCCGCATTTTTCTCGGCAGGGTCTTTCGATAACTGTGGGGTGTTTTTGCGAAGGTCATTCCCCCGCCGCGGACCTTTCCGGTCCGCACGGGTCCACGTCGGGCGTTGCCGGTGCCCTTCTGGCGAAAGATTTTCCGCGTGGAACCTTCGACCTGGCCTCTGCCCTTTGTAGCGGCGGTGCCCTGCCGACAATTGGCGTGATAGGCAACGACCGCCTGCTTCAGCAGGGCGACGTTGACGCTCTTGCCGAAACGCTCATCATCAATCTTGAGCGTCTCGATCTGCTCGCCGGCCGTGTTGTACACTGGAACTTCCAACATATCTTTAAAGCCTGTTTATCCCTTCTTATCTCTGGCTGTACGGGATTTCCTGATAAACAGGTACCCGCCGTTGGGGCCCGGCAGGGGCCCCTTAATGAGCAGGAGGTTATTTTCGGCGTCTATACCCATAAGCCGATGATTCCTGCTGGTGTCGCGGGCCGCACCCATGTGCCCTGCCATTTTCTTACCTTTTTTTATGTTTCCGCCGTGGCCCAGGTCGGTGCCGTGCCCGCCGATGGAACCGGGGCTGCGGTGCTTGCGCTCGACGCCGTGACTGGCGGGCTGGCCCTTGAAACCGTGGCGCTTAACTCCGCCGGCAAAGCCCTTGCCCTTGGTGGTCCCTGTTACGTCCACGAAGTTCACTTCCTCGAAGTTCTCAACGGTCAGCGTCGCCCCGACGTCGGTTTCCGCCTGTTCGTCCAAAAGCCGGACTTCACGAACGACTTTTTTCGGTGCGGTCTTGGCGCGTTCGGCGTGCCCGATTGCGGGTTTGGCCGCCCGATTTTTCCGGACGTCCTCAAAGCCGATCTGGACGGCGTTGTAACCGTCCTTTTGGTCGGCCTGCTTTACCTGGAGTACCACGCACGGACCGGCGCGCACGACGGTTACGCCGCAGACGGCGCCGTTCTCGGCGAACATCTGTGTCATGCCAACTTTTTTACCAATCAATGCCGGATACATTTTATCCCGTACTTTCCATCCGAAAGGGTTTCACCAACAGCAAAAAGGCGCAGGCGTCAAAATCGCTGTCGTTCAAACCTACGCCTTTATCTTCACAAACACCCCTGCCGGTACTACCAGCCTGTTCAATGCCTCGATCGTGCGGACCGTCGGCTCATAAATGTCGATGATCCGTTTATGTGTTCGCATCTCAAATTGTTCGCGGGACTTCTTGTCCACGTGCGGGCTGCGAAGCACCGTATATCGTTCGATTCGCGTCGGCAATGGAATAGGTCCGCACACCCGCGCACCGGTCCGGCGGGCATGGTCCACGATCTCGGCGGCTGAACCGTCCAGCGCGCGATGATCGTAGGCTTCCATCCTGATACGAATCTTATCCTGAACCATTTTAATCTTATCTCCGGCCCGCGTTTGTAACCATTTTCGCGCAGACGAGTTGCAAAGCCTTTCTAGTGTATCTAAACATTTTCGAATGTCAATTATTGAGGTGAAAAATTTCTACAAAATTATTTACCGCCCCATCAGGTCAGACGAGTGGCGATCTCGGCGGGAACGGCCTTGTAGGTTACAGGTTCCATAACGTAAGTTCCTCGACCCTGCGTAAGAGACCGCAGGACGGTCGCGTATCCGAACATCGCCGCTAAAGGTGTTTCTGCAATGAGTTTGCAGTAATTCTCCCTCCGCTCCATGGTCGTAATCTCGCTCCGGCGAGCGTTCAGGTCGCCGGTAACAGCGCCGAGATAGGTCTCGGGGACGGTAACTTCCAGCCGCATTATCGGTTCAAGGAATACGGGTGAGGCTTTTTTTACCGCCTCCCGGAACGCCAGGGCTCCGGCTCTGGAGAAGGCAAGTTCCGACGAATCCACCGGATGGTGCTTGCCGTCGATGAGCGTAACGGTTATGCCCGTCATCGGATAACCGGCCAGTGGGCCGTTGGTGGCCTCGTCGATTACCCCTTCCCTGACGGCGGAGATGTACTCTTTCGGGATCGCCCCGCCCTTGATTTTCTCGACGAAGACAATTCCCGCCGGCTCTTCACTGTCGTCATCGCTGCTTGCAGGTGTCGGTTCTGCCCGCAGCACGACCACGCCGTACTGACCCCTGCCGCCCGTCTGGCGAATGAACCGCCCCTCCGTCTCAGCCGCGGCGGTGATTGTCTCTTTGTATGCCACCCTGGGCTTGCCCACGCGGACGGAAACGCCCATATCGCGAACCAACTTGTTGCGAATGATCTCCAGGTGCAACTCGCCCATACCCGAAATCAGCAACTGCCCGGTATCGCGGTCCATCTCCGTTCGGAAGGTCGGGTCTTCCCGCCGGAGCGTAACCAATGCCTCGGCCAGGCGGTCCTTTCCCTCCGTCGATGCCGGTTCAATCGACATGGAGATCACCGGCTTGGGAAACCTTATCTTCTCCAGAATTATCGAGTGATGGGAGTCGCACAGCGTATCGCCGGTGAAACTGTGTTTTGGTCCGACGACTGCGACAATATCCCCGGCATCAGCGTGGTCCCGGCGGATGCGCTGCTTGGCGTGCATCTCCCAGATGCGTGAGACGATTTCTTTTTTCCGGCGGGTGGGGTTGAGCACACGCGTGCCGGCCTTGAGTGAACCGCTGTAGATGCGGATGAAATAAAGGTCCCCGTGCAGGTCCGAAGAGATCTTGAACACCAGGGCCGAAAACGGCTCGTCGGACCGGGGCAAACGCTGAATGGTTTGCTCGGATTCGAGACTCTCGTGCCCACTGACGGGCGGAACGTCCAGAGGAGAGGGCAGGTAATCGCAAATCGCATCCAGCAGGATGCGGACGCCCATGTGCTTCAGCGCCGAGCCGCAAAGAACCGGATGAATCCTGTCGGCGATGACCGCCCGGCGGATGGCCGACTTAATGTCCGCGACAGAAATCGGCTCCTCGTGGACATACTTTTCCATCAATTCGTCGTCGGCTTCGGCGAGGGCTTCTATCATGTCGTGGCGGGCCTGTTCGACGGCGTCGGCGTATTCGGCGGGGATCTCGCCGACCTTCAGGTCCATTGCGATCTCGGCCTGTTCATAGAAGAACGCCCGCTGTTCGATCAGGTCGATCTGACCTGCGAATTCGGCGCCGGCGCCCATTGGGATTTGCAGCACCACCGGCGTTGCGCCCAGCCGGTCGCGGAGTTCGCCAACGACTATCTCGAAGTCGGCGCCGAGGCGGTCCATCTTGTTGATGAAGCAGATTCTCGGAACGCTGTACCTTTCGGCCTGGTTCCAGACGGTTTCGCTCTGGGCTTCGACGCCGCCGACGGCGCAGAAGACCGCAACGGCCCCGTCCAGGACACGCAGCGAGCGCTCAACCTCGATGGTGAAATCGACGTGTCCGGGCGTGTCGATCAGGTTGACGGTGTAGTTTTTCCATGACAGCGTTGTCGCCGCCGACGTGATGGTGATGCCTCGGGCCTGTTCTTCGGCGAGGTAGTCCATCACCGCCGTACCGTCGTGGACCTCGCCTATCTTGTAACTCTTTCCGGCGAAGTACAGAATCCTCTCGGTAACGGTGGTCTTTCCCGCGTCGATGTGTGCGGTAACGCCGATGTTCCGAACTTGTTGTAGTTTCTTTGCCATGTCTGAAAACACATAAGCGAAGAAACCGCAGTGAATTCTCTGCGGTCTCTTTCGGTGCGTGTCGAGATTTTATCGTGCGAAGTGTGCGAAGGCTTTGTTCGCATCGGCCATGCGGTGAATATTTTCTCGCGTGGTCATGGCCGTTCCTTCCTTCTTATACGCCGCCATCAGTTCCGACGCCAGTCGCTGCGAGGTCGGTGAGCCGCTGCCGGCGCGGACGGCCTGAAGCAGCCATCGAATCGCCAGTGACAGGCGTCGCTTGGCGCTGACCTGCATGGGGACCTGGTAGTTGGCCCCGCCGATGCGCTTGGAGCGGACCTCCAGCATGGGTTTGATGTTTTCAATGGCCTGCTGAAAGACCTCCAGCGGTTCGGCGTCTTTTACCTTCTCGCCGATGGTGTCCATCGCATCGTAGAATATCCGGCTTGCGGTGCTTTTCTTGCCGTCCCACATCATGCAGTTGATGAACTTACTGACGAGTTTGCTGTTGTAGCGCGAGTCGGGCGCCAGTTGTTTAGCCGATGCTGTCCACTTCTTGTATGCCATTTTTATTTACCCTTCTTGGCGCCGTAGCGGCTTCGCCCCTGGCGCCGACCTTCCACGCCGGCTGTGTCCAGCGCGCCGCGAATAACATGATACCTCACGCCCGGCAGGTCCCGGACGCGCCCGCCTCGCACCAGGACAATACTGTGCTCCTGGAGGTTGTGGTCGATGCCCGGGATATAGGCCGTTACCTCTTTGCCGTTACTCAGCCTGACACGGGCGACTTTACGCAGGGCAGAGTTGGGCTTCTTGGGCGTCATGGTCTTGACCAGCACGCACACGCCTCGCTTCTGGGGACATCGCTCCAGCGCCACATTTTTCTTCTTGGCAACTTGCTTGCGTCGCGGCCTGCGAACTAATTGATTAATCGTCGGCATTGTAAATCCTCAGTAAATCAGTTTATCAGTGAATCAGTGAATCAGTGAATCAGTGAATCGGTTATCGTCGCTTTTATCCATATATTAGCATATTAGCGACAATCTCATCGTCTTTGCCCGATCAACTGATTTACCGAGCAACTGATTCACTATCTTCATCTTCTCATTCCTGTCCCGTCAGTGCTCGCTGGACTGCCTTTTGGATTTGTGCTTCTGTAAGTTCTGCGTCGGTTTCTTCGGCGAGCAGTTCGGGCAGTTCCATGGAAGCCCGTTTTATTTTCATATCCATATATGGTTTGAAAGTTGTTCCCGCCGGAAGCAGGTGTCCAAGGATGACATTCTCCTTTAAACCGATGAGGTTGTCCACTTTTCCCGCCAGGGCCGCTTCGGTAAAGACCTTTGTGGACTCCTGGAAACTGGCCGCCGACAGGAAACTGTCGGACTGTAGGGCTGCCTTTGTGATCCCTAGCAGGAGCGTTTTTGCCGTTGCGGGCTTGGCCTTGCGGGCCTTTGCGATGTCCCCGCCGGTGGCCTTGGCTTCGGCGTTGGCCTGCTCGATCTTCTGGCGCAAGACTACGTCGCCGGCGACGAACTCCGTATCACCGGGTGATGCGATCCTCATTGATTTCGCCAGTCTTTCGTTCTCAGCCCGGAATTTGAACTTATCGACCACTTCTCCCGGCAGCAGTTTGCTGTCGCCGATGCTCTCGACCACTACTTTTCGCAGCATCTGCGAGGCGATGACTTCCACGTGCTTGTCGTTGATGGTCTGTCCCTGGCTTCGATAGACGTTCTGCACCTCGGTCAGGAGGTAGTCCTGGAGGGCTTCTTCGCCACGGATATCGAGGATGTCGTGCGGTACGAGAGGCCCTTCGGTCAGTCTGTCTCCGGCTTCGACATCGTCGCCGGTATGCACCAGCAGGTGCTGGTCGTGCCCGACGTGATGTTCCCGCTCCATAGCTTCGGAGCGGACGATGATGGTCATCTTTCCTCGCCGCTTGTCGGTGGACAATTCGACGCGTCCGGAGATTTCCGCCATTGACGCCGGTTCCTTCGGTTTGCGGGCCTCGAACAGTTCGGTAACGCGAGGCAGCCCGCCGGTAATGTCCTGCGTGCCGGAAATTTCGCGGGGCTGGCGCGCCAGCAGGTCGCCTGGCTGAACGGTTTGCTCTTCTCTGACCTCAATTCGCGCCTTGGACGGAAGGTAATGGAAGTCCAGGATTTTACCGGTTTTATCCTCCACGACGATTCGCGGATGTTTTTCGCCCTTGTGCTCGATGACGACGAGGCGGGCGGCGCCTTTGCCTTTTTCGGGCTCTGCCCGGACGGTCTCGCCTTCCTCGATGTCCTGGAAGCGGACGATGCCGGCGACCTCGGCCAGGATGGGAACGCGGTGCGGGTCCCACATGACCAGCCGCTTGGCCGCTTTGACCTCGGCGCCGTCTTCGACCAACACCAAGGCCCCGTACGGAACCTTGAATTTTTCGATTTCCCGCTCCTTAGCGTCGAGAATGGCTATCTCGCCGTTGCGGTTCAGTGCTACCCACGCCTTGCCCTTGGCGACCTTAGCCGGAGCGGACTTCAGGTCGCGGTATTTCAGCACGCCGGCGGCACTGCACCGCAGTTCCGACGCTATCACGTCCCTTGTGGCGACCCCGCCGGTGTGGAACGTCCGCATTGTCAACTGCGTTCCCGGCTCGCCGATGGACTGGGCCGCCATGATCCCCACGGCCAGGCCTTCTTCGACCAGTTGCCCGGTCGAAAGGTCCAACCCGTAGCATTTCGCGCACATACCCAGAGGCGAGTCGCAGGTCAGCGAGCTGCGAACGCGGATCGTCTCCAGACCCAATTCCTCTATCTGGGCGGCTACTTCTTCGGTGATTATTTCGTTCTCGCGAACAATCACTTCATCGGTGATGGGGTTGATGATATTTTCCCTGGCGACTCGCCCTATGATCAGTTCCGACAGCGGCACGTCTATCTGCTCGCCCTTGTAGATGGCGGACTTGGTAACGCCCTTCAGCGTACCGCAGTCCAGTTCGGTAATGATCATGTTCTGGGCGACGTCGGCGAGTTTTCGCGTCAGGTACCCCGAGTCGGCGGTTTTCAGTGCGGTATCGGCCAGACCTTTTCGTGCGCCGTGAGTCGAGCCGAAGTATTCCAGCACCGTCAGACCTTCGCGGAAATTGGCCTTAATCGGCGTCTCGATAATCTCGCCGGAAGGCTTACTCATCAGTCCTCGCATACCCGCCAACTGGCGGATCTGGTCGATATTTCCGCGAGCGCCCGAATCGCTCATCAACCAGACGGGGTTGAGGTAGGCCGGTTCATTTTCCCGCGTGTCGTCCCTCAAGGCATCCATCAGCGCCTTGGTAACCTCCTCGCGGGCGTGAATCCATACGTCGATTGTCTGGTTGTACCGCTCGCCTTCGGTAATGGCGTCGGCTTCATAGTCGTGGCTGATCCG
>DAOWOP010000017.1 GCA_030642005.1 Planctomycetales bacterium | reverse complement strand
CTTCTCTCTGCACGCTGAATGCTGAATGCTGAATGCTGAAATAAAATGAATCCGATCATCAAAAAAGAAGTTCTCTTTTCTCTGCGGACGAAGAAGGCTGTCGCCATGCAGGCGGCGTTCCTGCTGACTATGGTGGCGTTGCTCTGGCTGCTCTGGCCTGCCGACGGCATCCAGGACCTGGGCGGTCAGGAGGCCCGGCGACTGTTGATGGTCCTGTGCATCGGCGAACTGGCGATGGTGATCCTGATAGCACCGGCCTTTACCTCCACGTCGATTACCATCGAACGGGACCGCAACACTCTCGAGAGCCTCCTGGCAACGCCGATGAGCCCGCTGTCAATCGCCGTAGGCAAGATGGTCGGGGCGCTTACATTCCTGGTGCTGCTTGTTCTGTCGGGCGTGCCGGTTCTGGCGACGCTGCTTCTGCTTGGCGGCGTCGAGGCGACGGAAATCCTCGCCATCTCGGCGGTGCTGCTGCTGTCGGCGATGCACATCGGGGCGATCGGGCTGCTGGTCAGTGTGCTGGCCAGTCGAAGTTATCGTGCAATCATCGCGACATATTGCATTCTCCTGGTGATTGTTTTCGGCCTGGCCGGACCCGCCTGGCCGGTCAGCGGGACGCTCATCCGTCGGGGCGGACCGATAGCCGCCGGTATAATGCACGTATTGGCGAGCATGAGTCCGCTGGAGGCGATGCTGTCGATACTGACACCCGACGGTCCATACGCGGTCGGCGCCAAAGGTTGGCCTGCGTTCTGGCAATTATACATTCCGTTGAGCATCCTTATGACGGTCGGCGTGGTGATGGTGTTGTTGAGAGGGCTGAACCGGTCCCTCATACCGGCCCGTCCGCGAGAAGGATTGAAGGTCGTCGAACGGGGGCATCTGACCGGAAGGAGCGTCCTGTATCTGTTCTTCTTCGACCCGCGAAAGCGTAAGCGGAATATCGGCTGGTGGCAGAACCCCGTGCTGATAAAGGAGTGTCGCTCCCGCCGGACGCTGCAACTGCACTGGCTTGCGCGGGCGACGGCCGCCTGCCTGATAATCAGCATCTTGCTGATGTTCCTGGTGAACATTTCCGTTCAGGTCTTCGCCCCGGAAGGCACCTCCATGGTTTCCAACATAGCCACGGCCATCGGTGTGCTGATGGTGGTGCTGATCGTCCTGATCGGACCGGCGATGACCAGCGGGGCCGTTTGCAGCGACCGCGAATCAGGCGTATGGGACCTGATGCGCACCACGCCCATGCCGGCATGGAGAATCGTCAGCGGAAAATTCCAGGCATCGCTGATCCCGCTGGTGCTGCTGATTATCGGTACCGCCCCGGCGCTGATATTCCTGCTGGCCTTCCAGCAGGCGCTGATGCCGAACATCATGAGAATATTGCAGGTCGTCGGCATAACGGGGTTGTTCGTAACGGTGCTGGGAATGTTCTTCTCAAGCGTGTGCAGCAAGACGTCCACGGCTACGGTCTGGACTTACGGCGTGGTTTCGGCAATGAGCCTGCTGACGATGCTGGCGCTGCTGGGAGGCGGGGTCTTCGGGCCTCGCTTCATTGAAACGGTCTTCGTCGTGAACCCCATTGCCGCCGTTATGGACGCCGCCGGACACCAGGTCATGCAGGACTACAACCTGCTGCGACCTTACCTGCAAATCATGGCAGCGGCATCGGGAATACTGTTCGGGCTGACCGTCATCAGGGTCTATCAACTTGGAAAAGCGGATTGAATAAATCCGAAATGCGAATATCGAAGCGATATCAAATGACCGAAACTCTAATTTCCAAAACATTGCGAAGGACAGTTACTTCTGTGGTTGTTTTGCTGTCTGCCTGGTCGGTCGCTTTTGGTGCGGACGAGGCTGACCGCAAACCGCTGCCGGAGCCTTTTGTCAAGGGCGAGTTGAGGAGGCGACACTTCGGTTCGGACCGGACGGTCCGGCTCATGGGCGAACTGACGTTGCCTCGGCCTGGCACGTCGAAGCCCGGCGACATCGACCCGCTCGAGCGGGAAAGGGCGGTCATTGACCTCGGTCTGACCCGCAATCCGGCGGCACTTGCGCTGCTGGGGCGCGCGTTGTCGGATACGGACTGGCGGGTGCGTTCAGCCGCTGCCCTGGCGCTGTGTAATTTCACTGATGCTGAAGCCGCCGAATTGCTTGTGAGGGCATTGAAAAGACCGGATTCGTCAAGCGACGACCTGGCCGGGGCCTTAAGGGCGGCTAGACGCGTCAAGTGGCCGGCACTGTCCGGGGCGCTGAGCCGACTGCTCGAACACCCGGCCCCGACCGTTCGCGCCGAAGCCCTCAATGCGCTGACCGACCTGCCTGAAGCCGCCGATGCAGAGACCCTGGGCAAACTCCTGGTCGATGACAACATCGTAGTCCGCCTGGCCGCAGCGAGAAACGCCGCACTGGCCGAACCTGATGCGCTCCTGGCGTCGGCCTTGGCGAAACCGGCCCGGAGAGATGTGCCCGCAGTTCGAGGTCTGTGCCTGGCCGCGCTGGGACGCCAAGCGCCGGAAAAGTACATGCTCCTGCTGACAGCCGGGGGCAGCGACGACAATCCACTGGTCCGCCGAGGCGCAGTGGCAGGCCTCACGTCGGCAGGTAAGGGCGAAAGGATCAGCGCCTTCCTGAACGACGGCTCGACGCCGGTGCGTCTGGCCGCCATCCGAGGCGCGGGAAAACTCAAGCGGACCGACTGCATCGACCGGCTGTTCAAGATTATGCCCCAGACACCGCCGGCCGAAACCCATCTGGCGGCACGCGACTCGCTCATACAGATAGATGCGCCTGAAATCACTGCCGCGAAGGCGGGCCGACTGATGGAAGAGATCAACCCGAAATATTTCAAACTGCTCGGTCAACAAAAAGGCAAAATGCCGCTCGCCGAGCGTCAGCAATTCCGCCGACGGGCAAACAAGGTCCGCCGGAACCTCGAAGCACTGAGTTACCTGCTGGGGTCGGCAAAGAGCACCCAGGCCTACGAAACGCACCTCAACCTGCTGATACGCGTGGATATCCGGGACCTCCTGCTGGAACAACTGACTGTGTCTCTGGGGCAGATCGGCGACCGGCGGGCAATCGGTCCGATGACGAAAAAACTCGCCGCCTGTGCGGATTTCACCGAAAAGTCCTTGGCGATCATGGCGAAAAGCCCGGACGTCATAATCGTGCTGCCTGAGGACAACTCCGCCGGTCTGATGCACGCAGCCGTGGCGATGAAGGTCTCAGAGGCGCTGCCCATAATGCTGCGATTCAGTTCGATGGGCTTCGGACCGCAACGTGCGAAACGATCTGCCTGGACGGCGGACATGCTGATGCCTGCGCTGACGGATGAGCGGACGCGACCAGTCGTCGTCGAGGAACTCCGCAGGCAACTGAACTGGAAATACGCCGCTCGTGGCTGCCAGGCGGGTTCGGACGAATACAACAAGGCCATGTCGCGAAAGTTCACGGCGTTGCGATGCCGGTTCGAATCGGCCAAGTCGCTGGGAAAACTGAAGGCCAATGTGGCGCTGGAAAACCTTCGCTGGCTTCTTACCGAAGACCGGCTTGAGCGGCGCATAATGCACGCCGCCGCCTGGGCCATTCAGGAAATCACCGGCCGGACACCCCACGTCGGGCTGCCCAAACCCCACCAAGGCGACTGGATCATTAAAGATTATTGACATCGCCCGACGCTGCGCTTACAAGAATCCGCCATTCCGGCTGGATACATGAATACATAAGGAACCGTCTGATGAGTAAAGCATCCGTGCCGTCCGACATTGAGATTTCCCGCTCCGTCCAACCTCAACCGATTATCAAGATCGCCGAACAGGCCGGCATCCTGCCTGAAGAACTCGAGCCATACGGATACGTCAAGGCCAAGGTTCGCCTGAGTATTCTCGAGCGTCTCGCCGACAGGCCCACCGGTAAGTACATCGACGTAACGGCCATTACGCCCACCCCGCTGGGCGAGGGCAAGACGACAACGGCTGTCGGACTGACGCAGGGGATGGGGCTGATCGGAAAGAACGTCTTTCTGTGCATACGCCAGCCTTCGATGGGTCCGACCTTCGGTATCAAGGGCGGAGCCGCCGGCGGAGGCTACAGCCAGGTCGTCCCAATGGAGGAGTTCAATCTGCACCTGACCGGCGACATCCACGCCGTCAGCATCGCCAATAACCTCCTTGCCGCCGCCATTGACGCCCGGATAAAGCACGAAGACCACGCGACAAACAAGAAGTGGGCACAAACCGGCCTGCCCCGGCTTAATATCGACCCGTGGGGCATCACGTGGCGACGGGTCGTGGACGTCAACGACGCGGCGCTGCGCGGTGTCGAGATCGGGATAGGCGACGATTGGATGGACGGGCCGCGGCGAAAGGCGCACTTCACCATCGCCGTTGCCAGCGAAGTAATGGCTGTCCTGGGCCTGGCGAGCGACCTGAAAGACCTGCGAAGCCGACTGGGCCGAATGATCATAGGCCGAAAACGAAACGGCAAACTCCTGACTGCCGAAGACATCGGCTGCGCCGGAGCAATGGCCGTACTGCTCAAGGACGCCATCAAGCCCACTCTCATGCAAACGCTCGAAGGCCAACCCGTCTTCGTCCACACCGGCCCGTTCGCAAACATCGCCCACGGAAACAGTTCCATCATCGCCGACCGCATCGCGCTGAAACTCTCCGATTACGTTATTACCGAATCCGGCTTCGGCGCCGACATCGGCATGGAAAAGTTCTTCGACATCAAGTGCCGCTATTCAGGCCTGAAGCCGGACTGCGTCGTGCTGGTAGCGACGATCCGGGCGCTGAAGATGCACGGCGGCGGGCCTAAAGTTATTCCGGGCAGGCCGCTCGCCGACGAATACACCCACGAAAACCTTGAACTGCTCGAAGCGGGCCTGTGCAACATGGTCCGCTGCATCGAGATAGCAAAGATGTTCGGCGTGCACGTGGTGGTGGCGATAAATCAATTCCCCGCCGACAGCGACGCGGAACTGGAGATGGCCCGCCGGGCAGCCGACGAAGCCGGCGCTGAAGCCGCCGTCCTCTGCAACCACTGGGCCAAAGGCGGACAAGGCGCGACCGAACTGGCAGAAGCCGTCGCCGCCGCCTGCGAAAAACCGTCGGACTTCCAATTGCTCTACCCCGATAAAATGTCCATCAAGGACAAAATAGCGACAATCTGCCGGAAGGTGTACCTCGCCGGCGCTATTACATATTCCGACCAGGCCGAAGAGCAAATAGCCCTCTACGAGGAAAACAATCTGTCGCATCTGCCTATCTGTATGGCCAAGACGCACCTGTCGCTGTCGCACGACCCGAACTTCAAGGGCGTCCCTCGCGGATTCACCGTTACGGTACGCGAGATACGCGCCCCCGCCGGGGCCGGGTTCCTCTTCCCCCTGCTGGGAAAAATGCGGACAATGCCGGGCCTGCCTTCACGACCGGCGTTCATGGACATCGACCTCGATAAAAACGGAAACGTCGTCGGGATGTTCTGATTGGGATTGATGCAAAGAAAAAGACAGATAGCGGGATTTCAGGGATTACAGGATAAAAAAATAAAAAGGAAATCCCTGAAATCCTGCTATCCTGTTCCCGTTACTCACAAGACGTAGTTTGTTAACCCTGTTCAAACATTAACTTTGGAGAGATTTGAAAGATGAAAAAACTTACCGAACTGTTCAAAGACAAGCAGCGCACGATTTCCTTCGAGTTCTTCCCTCCGAAAACCGAGAAGGGTATCGCAAAACTCTACGAGGCAGCCGAGGAACTGGCGAAAGTAGCGGACTTTTTCAACGTTACCTACGGTGCCGGCGGCTCCAGCAGCAAGGCGACCTTCGAGATCGTCGTCGAACTCCAGAAGCGCTTCGCCCTGCCGGTGGTCCATCACTTCACGTGCGTTCAGCATACATACGACGACATACGCAAAGCGCTGGAAGAGTTCAAAGCCGCCGACATCACAAATATCCTGGCGCTGCTTGGCGACCCGCCGGCGGGCGACGAGAATTACAAACCCGGCCCCGATGAGCCGCACTTCGCCTATGAGTTGATAAAGATGATCCGCGAGCACGGCGATTTCTTCTGCGCCGGCGCGCCGGGCTTCCCCGAAGGACACCCCGATACGCCGACGAAAAAACTCGATAGCGAATACCTCAAGATCAAGCAGGACGCCGGCGCGGAAGTTGTCTTCACGCAACTGTTTTTCGACAACGACATCTACTACGAATTCCGCGACCGCGTCCAGGCTGAAGGTGTTACCATGCGATTGCTGCCGGGTATGCTCACCATTACCAATTACCCGAAACTGATCGACTTCTGCAACACGTGCGGCGCGACGATACCCGATTCCATCAAGGACGCATTTGAACCGATTGCAGACGACCTGGAGGAAACCCGCAAAAAGGGCATAGAACTCGCCGTCAAGCAGTGCCAGGACCTCTGGGACAACGGTGCTGACGGCCTGCACTTCTACTGCCTCAATAAGACCGAACCGGTAATGACCGTCTATAACGCACTGAAACTGTAAAAATCTGAACCACAAAGGGCGTAGGCTGGGACGGAGCAAAGCGCAGTCCCGGCGCAATAATGGAATTTACCTTTCTTGAACTGCCGGGACTTCGCTTCACTCCGTCCCAGCCTACACAGATAGGGAGATTTAAGTGTCAGCGAAGATTATTGACGGCAACGCCGTCGCCGAGGAAATAAAAAAGCAGGTGGCGGCGGATGCGGGCGAATTGGCCGCCGCCGGGAAAAAACCGCACCTGACGGCTGTGCAGGTCGGCGAAAACCCCGCCTCGAAAATCTATACCAACATGCAGGCCAAAGCGTGCGAGTCGGTCGGCATCGAATACGAACTGCTGAACCTGCCGGCGGAAATCTCACAGGACGACCTGCTGAAAAAAATTGCCGAACTGAACGCCTCGCCCGAAACGACCGGCGTCATCCTCCAGATGCCTCTGCCGGCCCAGATAGACGCCCGCAAGGTCCAGGTGGCGATCTCGCCGGCCAAGGACGTCGAGGGCATGCACGCCGAAAACATGGGGCGATTGTTCTACGGCGGGGGAATCGTCGCACCCTGTACACCGATGGCGGCCGTCGAACTGCTTAAGCGAACCCGCCCGGACTTGGCCGGCACCGAGACCGTCGTCGTCGGCCACAGCGAGATCGTCGGAAAACCCATCGCTATGATCCTGCTTCAGAGTCTGAATGAGTCGCCCACCGTTACTCTCTGCCACATCGCCACGAAGGACCTGTCGGCCCACACCCGCCGGGCCGACGTGCTGATAGTCGCCACGGGCGTTTCCCAGGCCCGCTGGAGCGCCTACCGCCGACGCAAAAAGGTCGGCGAAGACGTCAAGCCGCCAGACCTGACCCCGCTGATTTCAGCCGACATGATCAAACCCGGCGCTATCGTCATCGACGTAGCCATCAACCGTATCCCCAAGGGCTTCGACGAGAACGGCGAGCCGGTCAAAAACGACAAAGGCAAAAACGCCATGCAGACGGTCGGCGACGTGGACTTCGAGGCAGCCAGCCAAATCGCCGGCGCCATCACGCCGGTCCCCGGCGGCGTCGGCCCCGTTACCGTCGCAATGCTGCTGGCTAACACCGTCGCCTGCGCAAAGGCGACGGCTTAACGAATCAACTCGCGCAGCGCTGCGGTGTTGATTTCGTCCCAGTCGCGCCCGGTTTCGTCGGCACCCTTGGGCGTCTCGAGGATCATCGGCAGGTTCGCCAGGCGCTGGTCGTTGACGATTTCGGCAAAGCCCGTCAGCCCGATTTCGCCCAAACCGATATGGGCGTGGCGGTCAACCCTGCTGCCGAGGCCCCTGACAGAATCATTAAGGTGGACGGCCAGCAACCTCTCCAGCCCGATAGTCCGGTCGAATTCGTCCATCGTCTTGCGATAAGCGTGCGGCGTTCGGATGTCGTAGCCAGCGGCGAAGATGTGGCAGGTGTCCAGGCAGACGCCGAAGCGTTTCGGGCGTTCAAGCCTCTCCAGTATGGCTGCGAGTTGCTCGAAGGTGTGCCCGATGTAGTTGCCCTGCCCGGCGGTGGTCTCAAGCAGGATTTTCGTCAGCCCGGTCCGGTCCGCGACGATTTCATTCAACGCCTCGGCAATCAAACCGATTCCTTCGTCGGCGTTTTCGCGCGAGCCGGGATGAAACACCAGATATTCGATTCCAAGCCGCTCACAGCGGTCGAGTTCGTCGCGCATCGCGGTGATGGATTTTCGGCGGACGTCGGCCTTACCGGCGAGGTTCACCAGGTACGACCCGTGCGCGACGACCGGCGCGATTCGCAGCCGGCGGCGGACCTCGACGAACGTCGCAATCGCTTCATCGCTCAGAGGCCCGGCGCGCCACTGCCGCTGGTTGCGAACGAACATGGCTACGCAATCGAACCCGTAATCATCAGCGGCCTCCAGCGCCCGATGCAACCCGCCGGCAATACTAAGGTGCGATCCGAGTAACATAAGGGTATATTACCCCGGACTTCCCAAATATGTCGCATCTGTTAATAATTACCTGTATGCGGCGTTTGAAAAGGTAGTTCCGTATTATGGCGAAATTCATCTACATTGCGGATACTCATTTCGGGGCAGATCCAATGGGGTACCAGCAGCAGAAAGGCTACCCCGGCGAACTTGGGCGGGTCGTTGCGCTATTGGACGAGTGGATTAGGAAAGATGGCGGTATTGATTTCGTCCTTCACGGGGGCGATATGATCGACAGCACAACAGAAGCGAACATCCGCAAGGCTGGGAAATTGTTCCGCTTTTCTGTCCCGGTCTATCTGTGCCTGGGAAATCACGATCTGACTGATCCCGACGCGCTGGAGATGTGGATGTCCTTAGCGCCGGAATTCTTTCCGAATGGCAAGGCGAATTTTTCGGTCCGAAGCGGCAATTGCATCGTCCACATTACGCCGAACCAGTGGTGCGATGCGCCTTACTACTGGGACCGGCAGTGCGAGCAGAAGCCATATTTTCTTTCCGATCAACGTGAGGGTCTGGAGACTGCCCTGGCGAAACACCCGGAGGCAATCCACATATTTTCCACCCATAGCCCTGTTTGGGGAGTTCCGCCCCAACAGACCGGATTCGACGAACCCGATGAGGCTCCGGCTGGCGGCTTTGATCGGATTGTGCTCGAGATGGTGCAGCAGCGCCCGCAAATCCGGTGCGTTTTGTCGGCTCATTCTCACATCAATACGCACGTCGAGGAAGAGGGCGTTCATTTCGTTACGGCCAGCGCTCTTGTGGAAACGCCGTTTGAATTCAAGGTCATCGAGGTCGAATCGGGAACGATGAGAATGTCCACGGTCAGCCTGGTTTCACATGCGGGTTTCAAGTCGGAATACGATTACAACAAAACGTACGTTCAGGGACGCCCAAAGGACCGGGCATTCGAGGATCGTCGTGGCCGGGCATTGTGAGACATTCGAGCACACCGCCGACGTGGGGCTTCAAGGACGCGCCGACAGTCTGGGCGAACTGTTCGAGGCGATGGGCGAAGGCCTGGCCGAGGTAATCTGCCCGCGCCGGTCGGTAAAAAAGCAAAAGACACTGAAAATCCGCACCGAATCCGAAAACGTCGAAGCGCTGCTGGTGGATTTCCTCGGCGACCTGCTGGGGCTGTTCAACCTGGAGAAATTTCTCGTCGCCGGCGTAAAAGTTGAGCGAATAGATGAAACTTCCGTCGCTGCTGAAGTAACCGGCGAACCTTACGACCCGGCCAGGCACGAACTGGCCGATGAAATCAAGGCCGTTACGTATCACCAGTTAAAAGTCGCCCGCGAAGGCGACGAATGGACCGGGCGGGTGATTCTGGACGTATAGAAGAAATTTCCGATTTCCGATTTCCAATTGGCAGAACGTCCGGCGACTCTTTCTGTCAATTGGAAATTGAAAATTGGAAATCGGAAATTACGAGGTGTCAGATGGGCAAGGCGACAGACATCAGGATCGAGCAGATTGACGAGTATCGCTGGCGGATACCGAAGGACTCCCGGCCTGGGATGCGGGTCGATGGGATCATCTACGCCGACGAGAAACTTATGGCCCACATTCGCGGCGAGCAGGCAGCCGATCAGGTAGCCAACGTCGCGACGCTGCCGGGGATCGTCGGCGCGTCGCTGGCCATGCCGGACATCCACTGGGGCTACGGGTTCTGCATCGGCGGAGTCGCGGCGACGGATATTGCCGCCGGTGGGGTCGTCTCGCCCGGCGGGGTGGGCTACGACATCAACTGCGGCGTTCGCCTGCTGCGAAGCGATCTGACCGTCGAGCAGGTCCGCCCGCAGATGAAGGCCTTGATCGACCAGTTATTCCGCGACATCCCCTGCGGCGTCGGTGTGGGCGGGCCGTTCAAATTCTCCGACACCGAACTGCGCAGGATATGCCTTGGCGGCGCGAAATACTTGGCCGAGACAGGCCTGGCCGACGAGGACGATTTAGCGGCCACCGAGGCCGGCGGGGCCTTGGACGGCGCTGACCCGGACGCCGTCTCGCCGGTCGCCTATCGCCGCGGACGCGACCAGTGCGGAACGCTCGGAGCGGGAAACCACTTCGTCGAGGTCCAGGCAGTCGAGGAGATATTCGACGCTCAAGCCGCCGAGGCGATGGAACTGGCCGAGGGGAAAGTTTGTGTGATGATCCACTCCGGCTCTCGCGGCTTCGGCTACCAGGTCTGCGACGACGCGATTAAATCCCTGCGTAAGGTGCCGGAGAAGTTCGGTATAACCCTGCCGGACCGCCAACTTATCTGCGCTCCGGTCGAAAGCCCGGAAGGTAAGCGGTACCTTGGTGCGATGCGTTCGGCGGCTAATTACGCCTGGGCCAACCGCCAGTTATTGGCGCGCCTGACCCGCAAGGCCCTGTCGCATCATTTCAAGACCCCGGTCGAATCGCTGGGCCTGCGGCAGGTCTATGACGTCGCCCACAACATCGCCAAGATCGAAACGCACGACGTGGGCGGCCGGCCCAGGAAATTATGCGTCCACCGCAAGGGCGCTACCCGCGCCTTCGGGCCTGGACATGATGAGTTGCCGCAGCGGTATCGCGCTGTCGGTCAGCCGGTGTTGATCCCCGGTGATATGGGTACCGCCAGTTACGTGCTGGTCGGCACGGCCGGGGCGATGAAACAGACATTCGGTTCGACCTGCCACGGCGCAGGGCGGGTGATGAGCCGAAAGGCCGCCATCCGCGCCGCCGCAGGCCGGCGAATAGACGCCGAACTCGCCGCCGCCGGCATCTTCGCCCGCGCCCGAGGCCGGAGCGGCCTGGACGAGGAACAACCCGACGCATACAAGGACATCCACAACGTCGTCGATGTCGTCGTCGCCGCCGGACTGGCGAGGAAGGTCGCCCGCCTCAAACCGATGGGAGTCATTAAAGGATAAATGACCAATGACCAATGACCAATGACCAATGTCTAATGAATGTCTAATGCCCAATGACTATAGAAAACGCAGCGACGATTTTGAAACCATAACAAAATGGACCACAGAGAACGCAGAGAAGTAAAAAATAACAACAATGCTTTTCTCTGCGGTCTCTGCGTGCTCTGCGGTGAAGTTCTTTTTTAGGCATTAGACATTGGTCATTGATTGGTCATTGGACATTGGTCATTAGACATTCATCATTGCAAGGTTGCATTATAGGCTTATACTTGTGAGGTTCACTGCGATTTCCAACGGTTGACATGGAGTAATACGATGGCATTCAAGTTTTTTCGTCGCCGGAAAAAGACGGTTTTGATAGTCATGATGCTGCTGATGGTGGCGTTTCTGGTCCCGACGCTTTTTCAGAGATGCGGCAGCGGGTCAGGCCGTGATGAGGTCATCGGCCACATCAATGAAAAGGATGTTACCATCCGCATGATACGGGCGGCGGAGGTTGACCTCCATTTGCTTCGCCGGTCGCTGAGGCTGGGGACGGGCCGGCGGACCGGCGAAGGCGCATTCGGTGCGTTCCTCACGATTAACCGCGAGCAGGATGCAGGTCTGGCCTGGATGCTGCTGCTGCACGAGGCCGGGCAAATGGGCATCGCCATTGAGGAAAACCAGGTCGATGCCTTCCTGGCCGAATCGGGCCTTACCGGCGAGGCGTACCAGCGCGAACTGGCGAACCTGCGCGAGTCCGGCGGCTACACCGAAAAACATCTGCGGCGGACAGTAGCGAATTACCTGATGGTAACGACGGCGTTCAAAACGACGGAAATGAACACAATACCCTCCCTGCCGGAACTCCGCCATACCTTCGGGGACCTTCAGGAACGCATCCAACTGGCGATGGTCGCGTTGCCGGCAGAAGATTTCACCGCCGATGCGCCCGAGCCGTCGGAAGATGCCGTCTTCGAGCAGTTCGACCGGCACAAGCACCTCGCCGCCCAAGGCCCGAACAACAAGACCGATTTCGGCTTCGGGTATCGCCTGGCCGATCGTCTGGAAATCGCCTGGCTGTTCATCGACGAAGGACCCGTCGCACGCGCCGTCGAGCCGCTTGAACAGCAGATGATGGATTACTGGGATAAGCACAAGGGCGAATTGAAAAAACGCATCCCGACCCGCCTGCCTGCCGACGGCGGGCAGGCCCCGACGACCTCCACCGCGCCGGCCGACACCCAGCCGACCGAACCAAAATTCCGCGAAGTCGTCATCGAGTCGTTCAGCCAGGCCAAGCCGCAAATACGACAGATACTCATGCCCGGCGCTGTCGATGCCAGGATGAGCGAGATTATCTCCCTTGCCAGGCGGACGGCCCAGCGCTTCGGCGACGTCGAGCAGCCCTACTCCGCCGCCGCCGGGGCGATGATACATCCAGCCGACGCCCTGCTGGCCCGAAAGGTCGGACCACTGCCTTTCGCCAAGGCCCCTTTGGAAGCGATTATCGAGGAACTCGAAGACCTTGCAAAGGTGAAGATCGTCTATCCGTTCGGCAAACACGACAAATTCACACTCGACAGTAAAATTATCGTCAAGATAAAGCCGTGGGGTAACATCAGCCTCGGCGAAGCACTGAAGCGCATCGGCAAACAGGCCAAATGTCCACCCATCAAATGGGCTACGTGCGACGGTATGGACGGGGTGCTTTTTGCGTCCGAGCCGGTCAATCTCGTTCCCATATCGGCAGGGCGGACGGGGATGGTCGGCTTCGCTGAAGTCTATCGCCACGAACTGCTCGGCCGGGCCGGGCTTAAATCCAGCGCCGGACCGGACGCAGGCAGGCCAGGCGCTCAGAGCCTGCTGGCGATCGCGGCGACCGCAGAGGTTTTTCAGCCACCCGGACGCAGGCACGAACCGCTGATCAAGCCCGGCGATGATTTCGACCGCACCACGTACGTTTCCGGACCGCTGCGGGGAAGGCTCCTGTGGCGGCTGGTGAGGGCCGAGGCCGACCACGCACCGCTGCGCCTTACCGACGAAATCCGCAAACAGGTTGTCGGCGACCTCAAGACCGTCTTTGGCTTCAAAAAGGCCCTCGCCGCCGCAGAAGCCATGAAGGCCGAACTGGAAAAGTCCGACGTGGACCTGGAAAAACTGGCCGATAATAAAAAACTCAATTTCAGCAAAACCGCGCCGTTCGCCCGAAAGACGATGCAATATCAGACGGGGCGGATATTTTGGACCAACGTTCTCGACGTCGGAGCCGACAAGCAGTTCATCGAGTCAGCCTTTGCGCTGGTCCCGGCCGACCCGGATGAACCCGGCGACGATAAGCCCGCCGCTGTTATCCCGCTGCGCCGCCAGAGAAAGGTGATGCTCATCCAGCGGATCGAATACGAACCGGTTACCACCGCTGTCTTTGACGAGTGGGGCAGCTACATCGCCGGAATGACCCTCGTGCGCCGGCGATGGGAATGGACGGCGGCGGTGTGGTTCTCAAGCCAAAGCGTTGCCGAGCGAGTAAATTACAGACCGAAACATCCCTCTGAGTAGCGCGCCACGATGTCCGCCCTGAACCTTGACCGCAGGCGCGATTTGCAGTAAAGTCGTACCCGACTGATCGGGCAGGTAGCTCAGTTGGTAGAGCACGTGACTGAAAATCACGGTGTCGGCGGTTCAAATCCGCCCCTGCCCATTCAAATTTTCGATTTTTGATTTTCGATTTCCAATTGACAGAAAGAGCCGAATCAGGCTCTTTCAATTGAAAATTGGAAATCGAAAATTGGAAATCCCTATGTCCTGGCGCAACCTCATCTGGATGGTCATTGCTTTGGCCCTTGCGGGACTGGCGTTGTTTCTCTCCCGCCGCGGACCTTTGTACATCTCCGCCCAGGACGCCGACACGCGCGACCTTACCGGGGCTGTCAGAGCATACGAGGTCATCTGTCGGGAAAGTTACCCTCCGCCGACCGCCAGCCGGGCCTGCCGGGGCGCCATCAAGGGAATGGCCGGACAGGTCGATAAGTTCTCCACCTACATCCCCGCCGACAGCGTGGAGACCTTCCAAGGCCGGGCGGCGGGAACCTGGCTGGACACGGGCCTGCGGATAACCGCCGAGAGAGGCAGGCTTATGGTCGTCGGGCCTCTGCCGGCCAGCCCGGCGCACAAAGCCAAACTCTTCGCGCCGATGGAAATCCTTGCCATCAATAAAGTTGAATCGTCCTATCTGACGCTCGACCATGCCCGTCAAATGCTCCGGTCGAAGCCGGACAAACCCGTATCGCTGCGCCTGCGTCGAAGCGGCGGCAAGAAATTCGCTCGGCAACTGACTCCGGCATACCTGGAAGTTGAAACCACCACCGGCATCGTCCGCGACGAAGACGGGCGGTGGGACTGCACACTGGACAGACGAGCCGGCATCTTCTACCTCCGCATCAGCGTGTTCGTCGATCGCACGCCCGCCGAACTGCATGAATTGTACCGCCGGCTTGATCGGCCACGAGGACTCGTGCTGGACCTGCGGGACAATCCCGGCGGGACGCTGCCCGCCGCCGTCGAAACAGCCGACAGGTTCCTCGCCGCCGGGCTGATCGTCCGAACCGTCGAACGGCGCAACAGGCGCCACGCCCACTACGCCCACGCCGACGGGACCTACCCGCCGACGTCTATGGTGGTGCTGATAAACGCCAAAACGACATCCGCCGCCGAAATCGTCGCCGGCGCACTCCACGTCCACCGCCGGGCCTTGCTGCTCGGAACGAAAAGTTACGGTAAATGGTCCGTGCAAAAAACATTCGACCTCGATCACGGCCTCGGAAAAATCCACCTCACCACCGGCGAGTATTTCCTGGCCGAACCGCCGGCCACCGCGCCGGCTGATACGCAACCGGCCGAAACCCCCGATTCGACCGCGACGCAGCCGACAACCCGGCCGGGGCGGAAACGGCCGGGTCTCCAGCCGGACGTGAAGGTCAGACTCACCGTCGCCGAAATCGAACGACTGAAACTGCTGCGGGTCAAGGCGATGGTCGCGACATCCCCGCGCATCAGCGCTCCGGCACGGGCGTCCCGCGCGGTGAAACTGAAACGCGCGATACTGGCCACGGACGCACAACTGGCCAAGGCGCTGAAGTTACTGCGCAATCTTCCACTACCTACGACTCGTCCTTCAAGGACTGGGCACTTAAGTAACCAGTCCTCAGCGCCATGAGCGATACGGGTCCATCACATCACGACGACCCAATCGTGCTGGTGGGCATTGAGAGCACCTGCGACGAAACCGCCTGCGCGGTCGTCGCCGGCGGACGTGAAGTTCTTTCCAGCGTGGTCGCCTCGCAGATAGACCTGCACGCCCGCTTCGGCGGGATCGTGCCGGAAATCGCCAGCAGGGCGCACCTCGAGGCGATAGGCCCCGTAATCTCCCAGGCGCTCGCCGAGGCCGGTATCGCACCGGCTGACATCGCCGCCGTCGCCGTCGCCAATCAGCCCGGACTCATCGGGTCCCTGCTGACTGGGCTGATGGCCGCCAAGACGCTTGCATGGGTCTGGCGGGTCCCGCTGATCGGCGTCAACCACATTCACGCACACGCATATTCCCCCGCCCTGGCCGCCGGGCCGATCGAATACCCGGCCGTCGCGCTGATAGCCTCCGGCGGGCATACCTCGCTGTACCTGTGCCGCTCGCCAATGGAAATGGAACTGCTCGGCGCGACCATCGACGACGCCGCCGGCGAAGCCTTCGACAAGGTCGCCGCGATCCTGAATCTGGGTTATCCCGGCGGGCCTGCTATCGAACGGGCGGCACGAAGCGGACGCGCCGACGCGATAAAATTCCCGCGAACCCTCCTGGAAGGCCAATCGCTGGACTTCTCCTTCAGCGGCATCAAGACCGCCGTGCTGTACCACGTCAACGGCGTGCCAGGCTCCGTCAGGGCGAAGCGCGGCGCGGCCTGCGACGGTGTCGCAAAGGGTATCGAGCATCTGGACGAGACCCAAATCGCCGACATTGCCGCGGCTTTCCAGGCCGCCGTAGTCGATGTGATGCGGATAAAAATCCGTCGCGCCGTCCAGGCCGCCGAGGCCGACGTGCGGACGATCATCCTCGGCGGAGGCGTAGCGGCCAACGCCGCGCTGCGGGAGGCCGTCATGCAACTGGGCGGAAAACTGGAGGTGGCTGTCCGCGTACCGGCCACTGAATACTGCACCGACAACGCCGCCATGGTCGCCGGACTGGGCTGCCATTACCTCCGGGCAGGCAGGATCGACAATCTCCGACTCGCCGCAACCGCCACCGTCCGCAGATAGGAAACAGATGGCCCGTGGATTGTTGAAAAAGTCCCGTAGTTTTGCCGACGGAACCCCAAAACGGAACAATACGGAACGAATGGGAACCATTCGGAACGAAACGGAACCAAACGGAACCATTCGGAACCATTCGGAACGAATGGGAACCAATGGGAACCATTGGGAACGAAGCCGTAATTCGTAACTCGTTATCAGGTAATCAGTTATGGTTTTCGGGGTCATTTTTACGCCCATTTTCAAAAATAGTCCACGGATTACGGACCCTCGGTCCCGTGGGGATTACATTCTTTCTGTTTTTCCCAAGACCCAAATCCCTAGTCCCTGGTCCCTGTCTTTCCGTTTTTCCCAAGACCCAAATCCCTAGTCCCTAGTCCCTATTCATCCTCTATATTAACATTCGTGTTCACGTTTGCGCGCGCAAACGTGAACGCAAAACGGACGTGGAATCTGCAACTCCCGGCCTGGCCGGTAGTTAATATTTTTCAAAAAAATCTGAATGTGCGATTTTTCCGTTCACGTTCGCGCGCGCAAACGTGAACGGATGGACTCCGAGTCAAAAACTGAGGACTGGCCACTTAAGTGGCCAGTCCTTGTATGCCCCCGCACGTGGTGAATGTTTTTCCGGCGCGTATGTACCGATTCGTCGTTACAATATCCACTTCGACATTAAATGATCCCATTTCACAGGAAAAGAGCAAGACAATGGCAGACAAATCGAAAAAGAAGCCTCCAGTCGTGGTCCTCACACCTGGACTTGTGATGATCATTTTGATCCTTTTATCTTATTTGGTCCTTTCATCTTACATTGTGGCGAGATATGCGTTTGAACCTTCTGTCCGCACATCGTCAGTCAGGAAATCCACAACACAGCCGGTTCCTTTCGATGCCGAAAGAAGAGAACAGGTCCGCGACTTCGTCGCCGATGAGATCGACCGCCAGACCGGACGGTCGCTTCATCTGTTCAACGACCTCGCATCGACCGCGATTACAGTGTGTTCCATACTAATTGCCGTCGCACTCGCTATTTTCGGGTTCAGTTGGTGGCGCCAAACGCGAGAACATAAGGACATAATCGACAAGGCCGAAGATTATCGTATGAAAATCAAGGACACTGCCGACAAGGTAGCGGAGGATGAAAAAAGCTCAAAAGAACACCTCGAACAGATAAAGAAATACCGCGAACAAATAGAGAAAGAGTTGGAAGAAACCAAACGTCTCCGTAAGTCCGCAGAGGAGGCTGCCAGAAGTTCAGAGGCCAGCAGCCGCTTCGCGCAGGCCCTTACATACCAGAACGAAGGCGAACTGGACAAGGCCATTGAGGAATACGGCAAGTCGATTGCCGCTAAAGAAACACCCTGGGCCTACAACAACCGCGGCGGTGTCTGGACGGTCAAAGGCGAATTCGATAATGCTATCGCGGATTACAACAAGGCCATCGGACTGGACCCGAAGTATGCCGCAGCCTACAACAACCGCGGCGTTGTATGGGTAGACAAAGGCGAGTTTGACAAGGCCATCGCAGATTTCGACAAGGCCATAGAACTCGACCCGAAGGATGCCGATTTCTATCCGAACGTTGCGGAAGCACTAATAACATTGAAACGGGACTTCCGCGGGGCTGTTGAACGGATAGAGCAAGGCCGGGGCCACAACGCATTTGAAAGTAACAGAGATCGTCTCATCGCCCGTTGTCTGGAGGGGATTGCACTGGCGTTGAACAGTGATGATGCTTCTGCGGCGGAGGCCGAGGCGAAGCGCTTACTGGCCGGCGGAACCAAAGCAGGCAAATGGGATACCGAGCCGATAGAGCGTTTCCTGAAAGACCTTAAGCCGAAAGATTTCGCATCGGGTGCTCTTGAAACGGCCCGGCGGATCAACGATATGCTTAAAATCTAGAATTTATATCGCCCTTTCAGGGCTTGTCTGTAAGGGGAGACATCGTGTCCCAAGGCGTTGCCTTGGGCTATATTATGTGAGCCTTTCAGGCTCCATATTCGATTCACAAATGGACCTGCGAACATCAAGAGGTGATTGCCCGGCAGCTCAGCCTGAAAGGCTGAAAATAACACAGCCCAAGGCAACGCCTTGGGTGCAGGATGCCACACAACCAATAAAGCCCTGAAAGGGCGCAATAGAACCGACGGAAAGGAACACCGCCATGGCACAATCCCTTGCGCGAATCATTACTCACATCATTTTCAGCACCAAGTACAGAAAACCCATGATCCCGCCGGAGATACGCGAGGAATTAAACGCTTATCTCGGCGGTACTCTGAAACATTACGACTGCTCCCCAATTGAGATTAATTGTCCACCGGATCACGCTCACATTCTCTGCTGTCTGTCAAAGAATCACACCCTGGCCGAAATACTCGAAGAAGTGAAAAAGGGATCGTCCAAATGGATGAAGAAACAGTCCCCCTTACTACGGGATTTCTATTGGCAAGGCGGATACGGCGCATCTTCCGTAAGCCAATCCAACGTGGCGGCTGTGCGAAAGTACATCGCCAATCAGGAGGAGCATCACTGCAAAATGACATTCCAGGAGGAGTTCCGGGCATTTTTGAAACGGCACCAGATCGAATTCGATGAGCGCTATGTGTGGGAGTGATTTCGCCCTTTCAGGGCTTCTTGCTTATGAGGCGCCCTCAAACCCAAGGCGTTGCCTTGGGCTATATTATTTCAGCCTTTCAGGCTGCACCTCTCGACAACACGGCTGAACCGCGCGTGAAATTTTTGTTTTAGGTTTGACGGATTCGGGAAAAGCGGTTATTCTTGTTCCTGTCGTTACGGACAGCATCGGGGTATGGAGCCACCCTCCACTTTCGAAGTCAGGGATGGTCCGATTTTAACTTTCGTGTCGTTTCTGTCTTTTGCTTCGCGTGGTCATCGCGGCCTTGGGCCGTACGTGGATAAGGAATTCGCCCTGTGGGCGTCGTAGAGCCGCAATTATGGCAGGGTCTGATTCAGCACGTGATTTCTCACGGGCGGGATGTCATTCGCCCGTGGTTTTCGCAGTTGGAGCCTGTCGGTCTTGAGCACGGCCAGTTGGACATTTGCGTGCCCGGTCCGGCCGAGCAGTCTTACTGTCAGCAGCACGCCACTCGCCTTTTCGCCGAGGCCGCCCAGGCCGCCACCGGCCGACTCGTCAGCATCTGCTTCTCGCTTGCCGATCAGCCCGCCACCGAGCCGGCCCAGCACGAGTTAGGCCGATACGAGGCCGTTTCAGCCCCGCCGGTGGTCCGGTCCGGCTCGGAGCCGACGCTGGTCCTCAACGAAGAATACTCCTTCGGGTCCTTCGTTACAGGCCCGTGCAACCGCCTGGCGGTGGCGGCGTGTGCGGCAGTGGCTGACCGCCCGGGGCGGACGTACAACCCGCTGTTCGTCCACGGCGCCGCCGGACTGGGAAAGACCCACCTGCTTCAAGCGACCTGCCGGGCAATCCTCGACGGCAAAAACGCACGGATCTCCTTCCTCTCCTGCGAAACGTTCGTCAACCACCTGATCGAAGCCATTGAGGCCGGCCGACTGAACGAGTTCCGCTATCGCTATCGCTCCGCCGACCTGCTGGTTATCGACGACGTCCAGTTCCTCGCCAACCACGACCAGACGCAGGAGGAATTTTTCCACACTTTCAACACTCTCTACCAGGCCCGCAAGCAGATTATACTTTCCTGCGACCGCCCGCCGGGCGAGATACCGCACATCGAGGAGCGCCTGATAAGCCGTTTCAACTGGGGCCTGGTGGCAAGGGTCGATCGCCCCGGCTACGAGACCCGCGTCGCCATCGTGCACAAAAAAGCCGCCGCCAGAGACGTTGCCCTGCCAGACGACGTCGTCTGCTTTATTGCCGGCACAATCGACTCCAACATCCGCGAACTGGAGGGGACCATCACCAAGATCGACATGCTGGCCCGCGTGCTCGACCGGCCGATAGACCTGACCCTAGCCGAGGAGGCGCTCGGCACCGCCACCAACGGAAGCAGGAAGGAAGTAACGGTCGAGCAAATAATAAACGCCGTTACGAAACGCTACGGCGTGCGCCTGGCCGACCTCCAGAGCCGAAAACGCAGCAGGTCCGTCAGCCTGCCGCGACAGGTGTGCATGTACCTCGCACGAAGCCTGACCCGCCACAGCCTGGAGGAAATCGGCGGCTACTTCGGCGGAAGGGATCACAGCACCGTCCTGCACGCCAACCGAACGATCGAAGCCATGCGAAAAGACGACGTAACTCTTCGTGCAGCGATAGAGCAACTCACCCAGGAAATTCAGGCTGCACAATAGAGTTGTCCGCCCCTTGCCCCCGATGTGGAAAATCTGTTGACTCCCTTGTGCGTCAATTCCGTGAATACCAACACCGGCGTTCCGTCCTGCTTCCTCCTGTTGGCTACGAAGGCTTGGATGTTACCACGTGCTTCGAGCGCATCAACACAAGCAACAAGTTTTCCACCTTTTCGGCCATCGAGAATCTTCTATAACTCCCAACACAATAACCTCTTACAATGTGCCTGCCCGCTATTTCATCATTAACCACAACGCCTATAAATACTACTACTTTATTTTTAACTCATCAAAAGTCGTACAGAAATACAAAGCCTTTTTCGCCTGTTCATGATTTTTCCAAGGCAATTATCCATTTCCGTCAGGGTTTCCAGTCGTTATAATCCGCCGGTAATGATTGCCGTAATATTTAAACCCGACCGGGAGCGAAAGTTCCATATCAGAATTGCCATTGCTGTTCTGGCTGTCGTTCTTTTTGTCGGAGCAGCCAGCCTGGGTTACTATATCATTGAGCCTGGATATTCCTATCTTGATGCGCTCTACATGACGGTCATTTCAGTAACAACGGTTGGATATCTCGAGGTTGGCGGCAGTCTGACGAACGGCGGACGAGTTTGGACTATATTCGTGATTATTGGAGGCATTATGACCGGGGCGGTGGCGTTGTCGCTTGTGGTTGCCGCCGTGGTGGAAGGCAGGATTCGAGGTATTCTTGGGAGACGACAATTGGAACGCAAAATATCAGCCCTGTCGGGGCATGTAATAATTTGCGGCTATGGGCGCACAGGTCGGATGCTGGCGGCGGAATTGAAAAAGGGCGGCCGGCAGGTGGTTGTTATTGACAACACATCGGCCCAGACGGCGCAGGCGGAGCAGGACGACGTTTTGTACCTGCTTGGCGATGCCGAAGAGGAAGGGACGCTTCTGGCAGCGGGGATCGAACAGGCTTCGTCGCTGGTGGCCGTCCTGGGCAGCGATGCGGAGAATGTATTTTTAACGCTGTCGGCCAGGGGGTTAAACGACTCGCTGGAGATTATCGCCCGGGCGAGCGAGGCGTCCACGCAGAACAAACTTACCAAGGCCGGCGCGACGCGCGTGGTCTGCCCATTGATTATCGGCGGCAATCGCATTGCCGATGTCCTGTTGCGGCCGGCGGTGGTGGACTTCGTAGAGATGGCGCACAAGGGCGTGAACCTTGAGATGGATCAACTCACACTGGAGGCTGATTCGGACATCGCCGGGCAGACATTGAGGGAACTGGCCTTGCCGGCGCGGATAGGGGCGATGGTCGTTGCGATACGCCGACCGGCCAGCGATACGCTGTACAACCCCGGCGCGGACGTTACCCTCCAGGCAGGCGACACGCTTATCCTCATTGGCAGGCACGGCATGGACGAGGCAATAGAGCGACTGCGAAAAACCGGGCGGGTATAGACTGCCGGTCAACCGCAACGGATAGCAGTAAGCGAGTAAAAGCACTTCCCGCGAGCGGCATATTTCTTCTCGAAATTAGAGCCGACGGCCTCCATCCCACCGGGCTTCAGAATCGCCAGCCCGCCGGCGGACTCCATTACTCGGTATATCCGCCGGAAGTATTCGGCGTGGTCGGTAACGATGTAAGCCGTCCCGCCTGCCCGAAGAACGCGGCGAAGGCGCCGGACGAATTCCGGCTTGATAAGTCGGCGGCCAAGGTGCCTGCGCTTGGGCCAGGGGTCGGGGAAATAGATGTGCACCCGCTGGACGGACTCATCGGCCAGGCATTTCGCGAAGACCTGTTCGGCGTCGGCGCAGAGAAGGCGGACGTTCGTCAAGCCCGCCCGGCAGGCGCGATCGGCAGCGTATGCGGCGTAGCCGGCGAGCCACTCTATCCCAAGCAGGTTTATCTCAGGCCGCTCGGCGGCCCGGCGAAGCAGAAACGCCCCTTTGCCGCTGCCGATCTCGATCTCGACGGGGCGCGGGTTGCCGAAAATCGCCGCGAGGTCTATCGGCCCGTCGGCGACGGCGTCGGCCAGCAGAACCCCAGCCGCCCGAAGTTCCTCCGGCGACGACTTCAAACGAATTTTCCGACCCGGCCTGCTTCGCATCGACATAGTATATTCGTCACGCCGCCGCAAGTCCTCCGCGAAATGTAAGCGTGGTTATCATCGCGGGCTTACGTAACCGGTACGGAGAGAAACAGGGTTTATTTAAAAGCGTGTTTGACCGAGAAAACCCAAGGCGATACCATGCGGAATCAGAAGCGACGCTAGTTCCCGGAGCAGGCGACTTTAATCAGGAGAGAGACAATGAAAGGACGTGTCTATTGCGCCGGCCCGCTTTTCACCGAGAAAGAGCGAGAAGAAATGAGTCTGCTTGCCTGTTGGTTGGAGAAAGACGGCTTTGAGACTTTCCTGCCTCAGCGAGACGGCCTTGAACTCACAAAGTGCATAGATGCTCTTGTTTCCTCTGGTCTGTCCGACGAAGAAGCCGGGCGGTTAATTTCTGAGGCAATTTTTGCGCTGGATGTGTACCAAGTCTTACATAGGTGCGATGTCATAGTTGCCAATCTTAATGGTCGTGTCCCCGATGAGGGTACTGTCTCAGAAGCGGCGATGGCATGGGCGCGCGGCAAAGTTGTTGTTGGTTATAAAGCGGACATGAGGAGTGCTTTCTCTGGCCGGGATAATCCGCTATTAAGCGGTTTGTTTGATTTTCGCCTTTGTCGAACTTTCAACGATGTTGTTGCGGCAGTTAATAAAGGTGTCGAGAATATAAGTTCGACCAGAACATGCGAAGTGGATAGAGAACGCGAAATTGAAGCATACATATCCTTGGGGGGCAAGATTTCAAGCGCGCTTGAAAACCGCGAGGGGCTGGAAACCATAGTTGATATAATCGTTAGCCATAAACCTAACGCTCAACTTGTCAGCTGAGGCGGTTAATGCTGTCCGAGGAACCGGAGAAGCAAATGGAAAGCGGCCAAGAATGTCCGAGAGTTCGTCTAGAACGGGAAGAGAAACAGCGGTTTTCAGACAAAGCGACTCTGTCAACTGACCAACGGTCCACGCACCGTTGTTACCCACAGAAACCAGACGATTTTCGAACGGAATTCCATCGCGACTACACTCGAATTTTACACTCGCGAGCATTTCGGCGCCTCAGGCACAAAACGCAAGTGTTCATTTCGCCCCAAAATGATCATTTGTGCACGCGGATGGAGCACAGCTTACACGTTGCTTCCGTTGCGGCAACGATTGCAAGATCGCTTCGACTCAATGAGGATTTGGTTGAAGCGATTGCTCTAGGGCATGACTCGGGACATGCACCGTTCGGACACAAAGGCGAGCGTTGCCTTAACGAGATTGCGCGCGAACATAATCTCTCATTCATGCATGAACTTCAGAGTTTGAGGGCTGTTGATTTCTTGGACTCGCCGTATCCCGATCACCAGGGACTCAATTTGACTTTTGCTGTAAGGGATGGCATTGCATGCCATTATGGTGAAGGGTTTGAGAAAAAACTCGTTCCCGACAGACACAAAGAAATGGAGGCCTTGGCCTTGATGAAGAGGGGCGACGCAAATCCGGCAACTCTGGAAGGATGCGTTGTTCGATGGGCCGACAAGGTAGCCTATTTAGGGAGGGACCTTGAGGACGCCATAACACTCAAGTTGGTCAAGATTGATCAACTACCTGAGGCAGTCAAGCGCGTTCTCGGCGTAACGAACCGCGAAATCATAGCGAAACTCGTCACCGAGTTAACCGGAAACGGTTCAGATGAAGACTGTATCTTTATTGGCGACAGTGTCCACGAAGCACTGAATGCCTTGTACCATTTCAACAAGGAACGCATCTATGAGACAGATGAGGCGACCCACCACTTTACACAGATCGAAAGGGCGATGAGATTCCTCTTTAAGTTTTTGATGGCTCGCTTGAAAGAGGCGTCAGGTGATATCAAATCCGTCCAACAGGGGCATGAGAAATGTCTCAGAGTGTTCGCTGAATTTCTGAAAGACGACATAAGAGATTGGCAGAACAAATCGCGTCCCCAACTGGTGATTGACTTCATTGCCGGCATGACTGATTTATACTTTACGTCTACTTTCACAGAATTGTTCCTTCCGAAAAGCAGCGTGTAAGGAAGGCTGGCCACTGTGTCTGGCTCGGTTACTTGGCGAGTCTTTCGGCTTCGGTGATTGTTCGGCTGAAGGCGGCGAGGTTGTCGCGGAGGCGGCTCGGGCGGTTGCGGGCGCGCCACAGGCGGGCGAAATCTTTCGATATTTCCCGCATTTCGCATGCGAGGCTGCGCAGTGTGCGGGCGGGGATGCTCTTTCCGGCG
>DAOWOP010000029.1 GCA_030642005.1 Planctomycetales bacterium | reverse complement strand
GCCATCGTTTGTCTCCTTGATCAATGAAGTTCCTAAAAACATCTTGATCGAAGCAAACGATGGCTTCTTGTTAATTTACAGAAAAAATGTTACGCTCCCGGCAAATCGGGACTTCTGTTTTTCCCTGGTCCCAAGTCCCTAATCCCTGGTCCCTATTTGTTCTCTTTTTTCCGAAACTTCCGCCTCTCCGCCTCATTTAACAAGCATGTAAGGCATGTCAGGCGCGGGCGGTGCGCTTTTGGCGTACGGGCCGACCATTGGAAAAAAGGAGTATTACGCTATGACTAAAAGCAGAAAGATAGCCGACGCCCCAGCCGGACAAGCGGCTGACGGCGACGACATCCAGGCCGTCAAGCACCTCAACGAGTCGTACAGGAAGATGACCGAAATGTTGGGTAAGGTAATCGTCGGGCAAAGCGATGTCATCGAGCAGGTGCTGGTGTCGATATTCTGCCGGGGACACGCCCTGCTGGTGGGCGTTCCGGGCCTGGCAAAGACGCTGCTGGTCTCGACCATCGCCCAGGTATTGGGCCTGTCGTTCAAGCGTATCCAGTTCACGCCGGACCTGATGCCTTCGGACATCACCGGCACCGACGTACTGGAAGAAGACCGCACCACCGGCAAGCGTGTCTTCCGTTTCGTCCACGGTCCGCTGTTCGCCAATATGATCCTTGCCGACGAGATTAACCGCACGCCGCCCAAGACGCAGGCAGCCCTTCTTGAGGCGATGCAGGAGCGGCACGTTACCGTCGGCGAGGAGACTTATCGCCTGCCGGACCCGTTCTTCGTCCTGGCGACGCAGAACCCGATCGAGCAGGAGGGAACCTACCCCCTGCCGGAGGCGCAACTGGACCGCTTCATGTTCATGATCATGGTCGATTACCCCACCGCCGCCGAAGAAGTCCGGATAATGAAGCAGGTCACCAGCGCATACGAAGCCAAGTTGGAAGTGACGCTGACGGGCGAGGATATTCTGCGTTTGCAGGACATTGTCCGTCGCGTGCCGGCGGCCGACCACGTTTTTCAGTACGCCCGCGACCTGGCGCGTGCGTCCCGCCCGGCCGGGGCGGAAACGCCGGACTTCATCAACGAACTGGTCAACTGGGGCGCAGGCCCGCGGGCGGGGATTTACATGATCCTCGCCGGCAAGGCCAGGGCGATTTTGCACGGGCGATACCACGTAACCACCGATGACATTCGCGCGGTCGCCCCGCCGGTGCTGCGGCATCGGATTATCACGACCTTCAACGCCGAGGCCGCCGGCGTTACCAGCGATGAAATCGTCCAGCGACTGCTGACCGAAATACGCCCGGCCGTAGAGGAGCAAGTAGCGTAAAAGCAGGGACCAGGGTCCAGGGACTTGGGACTAGGTAAAAAAACACCAAACAGCAGATGTGTGTCTTTTTGGCATTTTTGACCGGCTACCGACTACCGGCTGCCGACTACTAGGCTCTGTCTGAAAAGTATTTCAGACAGGCTTTCAGCATTCAGCGGTCATCATTCAGGTCTTTTGTTTATTGGGTTTTTGCTGACTGCTGAAGGCTGATTGCTGAACGCTTTGGGGCAATGTCTGACTTTTCAGACAGAGCCTAGATTTATGAACGGTAACGGACAACCTGAATACATGTCGCTTCTGGACGGCGAGGCGCTGGCGAAGATGCAGCGGCTGGAACTTATCGCCCGCGGGGTCGTTGAGGGCTTCGTTTCAGGCCGGCATAAAAGCCCGTACAAGGGCTTCAGCGTCGAGTTTGCCGAGCACCGCGAATATGTTCCCGGCGATAACATCCGCGACCTTGACTGGCGTGTCTTCGGGCGGTCCGACCGCTACTACATCAAGCAGTACATTGAGGAGACGAACCTCCGGGCGCTTATCCTGCTGGATGCTTCCGGCTCAATGAAATACGCCGGCGACCTGGCCGCAAAGCATAACGGCCAATTGCTGAGCAAGTTTCAATACGCCCGGTTCCTGGCCGCGACGCTTGCGCACCTGATGATCCACCAGCAGGACGCCGTCGGTCTGGCGACGTTCGACACTACCCTGCGTCGCTACATTCCCTCCCGCAGCCGGGCCAGCCACCTCCGCGTAATCCTGGCCGAACTTGCCTCCACCGAGCCTGGGGCAGAAACATCCGTCGCTGAAATCTTCCACGACCTTGCCGACCGCATTCGCCGGCGCGGACTGATCGTGATAATCTCCGACCTGTTCGACAATGTCGACGAGATACTCAAAGCCCTGCACCATTTCCGCTATCGCAGGCATGAGGTGCTTCTGCTGCATGTAATGGCCGAGGAGGAACTGACCTTCCCGTTCGACCGCTGGAGCGTCTTTGAGAACCTCGAACGGTCCGGTCATCGCATACCGCTGGACCCGCCGGCCCTGCGGAGCGAATACCTCGGGCGCGTCGACGACTTCATCCGCCGCCTGGAAATCGGCTGCGGACAGATGAACATCGACTACGTGCAAATGTCCACGAGACGGAACTTTGATGTCGCATTGGCGCACTACCTGGCGCAAAGGATGAGCAGGACGAGATGAGGAAAGGAACCGGGCGCCAGGAACCAGGCATCAGGGAAAAAAACGAAAAAGTCAAAAATGAAAGAATAGTCGGACGGGAAAACGTGGGCTTCTGTTTTTGCCTGGTCCCCGGTCCCTGGTGCCTGGTCCCTTGGTTTTAAAATGACGTTTCTGAACAGCATAATGTTATTCGGACTGATCGGCGTGAGTATTCCGATCATTATCCATATCCTCAACCGCCGGCAGGCGAGGATGGTGGACTGGGGAGCGATGCAGTTCCTGGAAAGTTCACTTGCCTCGCGCAACCGGCGGATTCTCATCGAAGATATTATCCTGATGGTAATTCGCTGCGCCCTGCTGGCGGCGCTGGCGTTCGCGCTGGCCAGGCCTTTCCTGACGGCTGGGCGGTTACTGCCCGGCGCCGGCGGCGACGCACAAGACCTGGCAATCGTGATTGACGGGTCGTTGAGCATGACGCTTCGGGCCGACGGAGCGAGCAATTTCCAGCGGGCGGTTGACGATGCTCACCAGTTAATCCGGTCCTGTCGGGCCGGCGACGCCGTCAGCTTGGTTCTGGCCGGTCCGGTCGCCCAGCCGATAATCCCCGCGCCCATATCCGATCTCCAGGGGATACACGAGACGCTGGACAAACTGGCGCCGGCGGGCGGGTCCATGCGAGTCCTGGAGGCGCTCAATACCGCAATGGAGACGCTTTCGGCCGGGACGAATCCGGCCAAGCAGATCGTCCTTATCACCGACGGGCAATCCGTCGGGTGGGACCTGTCGGCGCAGAAGCGGTGGGAGTTCCTCGCCGAGGCGGCAGGTGCGATGCCGACCAGACCCGTCGTCATAGTGCGGACGCTCGAGGCGCCTCGAAAATGGCACAACGTCTCGATGTCGGCATTGAACTTCTCCCGCGCCGTCATCGGCGCAGACCGGCCGGTAAAAATCACCGCCACCGTCGCCAATACCGGCGAAGGTTCAATCCACCCCGAAGCCGTTGAACTGGCCATCGACGGCGAAACAGTCGAACGCCGGACCGTCGGCGTCATAGCCGGGGGCGCATCCGGTTCCGTCGTATTCGATCATCAGTTCGATTCTCCGGGGCTGCGTGTTATTTCGGCCCGCATCGCCTGCGACGACGACCTGCCCGGCGATAATGAAATGGCCCGCGTCGTGAACGTGCTGGGGACGCTGCCGGTGCTGATCGTCGAGGGCGCCTCATCGACCGACCCGCTCGAAGGCGACGCGGATTTCCTCTACCTGGCGATGGCCCTGCCGGATGAAAACGTAAAGACAGGCAGCCCGCTGATTGCCCCGACGGTAGTCTCTGCCGCCGACATAGCCTCCGTGAAGCGATTTGCCGATTACGCCGTCGTGGTCCTTGCCGACGTACCCCGCCTGCCGGGGCATGTGGCGAAGGCGCTGGCGGATTTCGCCGACAAAGACGGCGGGCTGCTGATAGCGCCCGGTGAAAAGGCGGACAGAAATTTCTACAATAAATGGCTCGGCCCCGACGGCAAGCGGCTCGCCGGGGGCCGGCTGGCCAGGGTCCATACCGCGGTGCCCGGGAAACGCCTCGCGCACATAGCGCCCGGCTCGATCAATCACCCGGCAATGGCGCTGTTGTCGAACGCATCAGACAGCGACCTGGGGTCCGTGCCGATCAAGAGGCACTGGGTAATAGAGGCCGATGAGCGGGAAAAGTCCGTATCCGTCGGAGCGATTCTTGACACCGGCGGGCCTTACCTTCTCCAGCGCAGGCTCTCGCGCGGTGTGGTTCTGACGCTTGCGACGCCGCTTGACCGGAAATTTTCCGACCTGCCGGTCCGCGATTGCTACGTCCCGCTCGTGCACGAACTGATCCATTACCTTGCCGCGCCGGCCCAACCGGCGATGAACATCCTTCCGGGCCGGCAGTTTGTCTATGCACTGCCGGCCTCGCAGGGACCGACGGCGGAAGTCGCTGATCCCGCCGGCAGGCGTACCGCCGTCCATCTGCGAAAGCGGGACCAACACTGGCAGGCGACCTACTCGCTGACCGCCAGGCCGGGATTGTACCGGCTGATCCTGTCCAACGACGTCGCGGCTCGACTGAGCTCGCCGAAGTCCGGCGGACCTGCAACGCAATCAGCCGACGAGAGCGCAAGAGCTATCCCATTCGTTGTCCTCGGCGACCCCGACGAGAGCAAACTCGACCTCCTGGCCGACGACGATTACAAGCGGGCTGGAAAATTCATCCCGCTGACCCGCGTCGAAAGCCTCGGTGAACTGACCGCCGCCATTCGAGGCGGAGTGCCCGGAAGCGAAATCTGGCGATACATCGTCATCGCTGTCCTCGCCCTGCTGGTCGCCGAAATCGTTACCACTCGAACCATCGCCGCAAAAAGAAAGATGCACCTGGCTGAACCGATCTCTTTTGGTGCAGAGACTATCGGCAGAACCGATACGGTTCGTTAAATCGAACGTGATGATATGAATAGGATTAATAATTTCCCTGACCGGGTGGCACCTTCAAGCGTAGCGGAACGAAGTGAAGCGAAGCTTGTGGGTGCTCTATGCCCTTGTCCATCCAGCACCCACAACCTCCGCTTCGCTCCGGTTGAAGGTGCCACCCAGTCGAAAGAGGTATCCCTGCAGTGATAGCATCCGGGATTGGACAAATTGTTTCGTCGGAGCATTGGTCCGGCTGGCTGTTGGCGGCGGGAGCGGCGGCCGGTGTGGCTGGATGGGTGATGCTCTATCGTCTCCGGCGTCATGGGTGGCGTGGTCGCGGTGTTAGCGACCACGTATCGCGTCAAGTCGGCTCCAGCGTGGCCGCAAACACCGCGGCCACGGCGCCCATCTACAGGTTAATCATTCCGGCCCTGCGAATCGCCCTGGCGTTCGGGAGCGTCTGGCTGATATTCGGCGTACTGGGACGGATATTCCTGCTGGCGACGAACTGGCCGATCTGGCCTATGGCGCTGGCGGGCGCGGGCCTGGCTGAAATGCTGCTCTGGCTGTACGAACTGGAGCGGCGGATCGTCCCGCGAGGGGCCGGTCTAATGCTGGTCGGGCTGAGGCTGGCGCTGCTGGGGCTGGTGATACTCATGCTGCTCCAGCCGGTTATCGCGTCGGTATGGAGCGAAACAAACAGGCGGACACTCGCGGTGCTTGTAGATGAATCCGTCTCGATGCGAATTTCCGACGCCCAAAACCTCTCGCCGCACGAGGTGCTCCGCCTGGCCGAAAGTTTTACCGTCGGCGCCGCGCGCAGGCCATGGAAACTCGATCAAAACGCCGCCGCACTACAGGCAATCAGGGACGGTGTGCTTGGCGAACTGGCCTGGCTGAACCGTGTCGGTAAAGGCGAAAAAAACGCCGTCGCCGCGCAACTGTCAAACCGCCGGCCGGCGCTGCATAAGAAGATAACCGCATGGTCCGACGCCGTCGCCGGGCAGATTCAGACCATTGAGACGCTGCTGCGGGACACGCCGAGCCTTCCGAAGCCTCTGCGTGCGGCAATGCTGGACGCCAAGGCGCAGTTGAGCAGGCAGGTTCGAGGCCGGCTTCTGGCGGCGGCAGGATGGACGCACGAGGAAAACGCTTCGTCCCTGGCCGGCAATTTCAACCGGCTGCGCGCGGCGTTTCGGCAGGCGTCGGCGGGTCTCCGAAACGCGCGCCCGGCGCTGGAGCGGGTGGGCGTGGCGATGGATGAATCGCTTTACAAACAACTCTCCCCCGCAGACCGCGCCGCCGTCGATGCCGTCGCCGGGCTTACCCGGCTGGAACTGGCCAAAGCCGCACTCGTGCACAACGGCGACGACGACAAGAGCCTTCTGGAACACCTCCGCGAGCAATACGACGTCAAGGTCTATACCTTCGCCGCTGAGATGTCCGAGGCGGACCCCCCCGGCTGGTCCGACCCGATCACCTCGGTTTCGCCGTCGGCCGACCCGCAACGGACCGATGAGCGCAACAATCGAACCAACCTGACAGGTGCACTGCGGAGAGTCATCGCCGACGCCGGCATTGACGACCTCGCCGGCGTGCTCGTGCTGACCGACGGTCAGGATAACAGCAAGGTCAATGCCGACCCGAGTGCCCGCGTCCTCGGCGGCGCCGGAGCGGCCTTCTGCGCGGTGGTGATGGGCGGAACCAAGCCGCCGGCCGACGCCGCAGTCGTATCCATCGAGGCGCCGGAAACGGTCTGCCTGGCCGACAAGATGTTCATCGACGCCGAGTTGAAACTCGACGGGCTGAAGGGCCGAAAAGTCCGCGTCAGACTCCTGCGAGGGGCCGAACAGGTCGATTCCCGAAGCATCCGCATTGCCGGCGATGCCTTTCGCACGCACATCCAACTGGGCGACGAACCCAAAACCGTCGGCCTGCACGCCTACCGCATCGAAATCGACCGCTGCGCCGGTGAAGTCTTTACGGACAATAATTCCTATTCACTGACGCTGGCGGTTACGGACGACAAGACGAAGGTGCTGCTGGTCGATTCGGCCCCGCGGTGGGAGTTCCGGTATCTCAAGAACCTGTTCACCGGGCGGGACAAAACCGTTCACCTGCAATATATCCTGACGGCGCCGGACAGGTTTTCAGGCCAGCCGGCCCGCAAGGTCATACCCGCTTCGGCCAATCGGGCGGGCGGCGTTTCGGAGGCCACCGCACTGCCGGAAGACCGGGCCGAGTGGATGAAATTCGACGTGATTATCATCGGGGACGTTCCGGCCAAGGAGTTTTCCGTCCAGGCCGTCCGTAACATCGGCAAGTTCGTTACCGACCGCGGCGGGACGGTTATCTTCGTCGCCGGGGCGAATTTCATGCCGGCCGACTTCGCCGACACGGGTCTGGCCGAACTTATTCCCCTCCGGCTGAACAGGCCGGATATGCCCGGTCGAGTCCCGACCGGCGGTTTTCGCATCGCCCTGACGCCCGCCGGCGCCGAGCATGTAATAGGCCGACAGGACGTCGAACCGGAAAAGTCGCTGAAGGTCTGGAAATCGTTTCCGCCGATGTTCCGGCGCAGTTCATACACGCAGGCAAGTCCCGCCGGAACCGTCCTGGCCTTCGCGATCGACCCGGGCGCTCCGGCCTGGCTGACCGGGACGCCCACTGGCGGCGGACCGGCGTCTAATCCGCAAAGCCTCCTGAAGCGCAGAGAAAAATACTACCGCAGGAACGCCCTGATTACGACGGCATCGCACGGACTCGGCAAGGTGATGATCCTCGGCTTCGACCGCACGTGGCGTATGCGGTATCGCACCGGCGACGTCCATCATCACAAGTTCTGGGGCCAGGTAATTCGCTGGGCTACCGCCGGCAAACTCCCCGCCGGCACACGGCTGGTAAAACTCGGGACCGACAAAACGCGGTACCCGCCCCGCAGCCGCCCGATCGTCCGGGCGCGACTCGTGCACGAAGACTTCTCGCCGGTAATAACCGACCAACTCGCGGTGAGAGTCTTCAGCCGGAACAAGTGCATCGCCCGCGCCGCGATGAAATACATCAAGGATTCGGCCGGCATGTACACCGTGCGCCTGGACGAACTGCCGGCCGGGGCCTACCGACTCGAACTCGAAGGCCCGGCAGTGTCGAAACTGCTCGCCATCGACGACGCCGAGAAGGTCGCCACGGAAATATCCGTGGACCCGTCAGCGCCGACCGAACAGATAGAACTCGCCGCCAACCGGGACCTGCTGGGTCGCCTGGCCGGGCTAAGTCATAACGGCGTGGTCGTACCTACCTGCCAGGCCCGCCGGGTGCTCGGCGCCCTGCCGGCGGGAAAAATAACCAGGAAACATCGCCGAGAATTTCTGCTGTGGGATTCCTGGCCTCTGCTGGCGATATTCTGCGCCGTCGCCGCAGCCGAATGGATCCTCCGCAAACGAATCGGACTGACATAAGCGTTTAGCCGTCGCCGGTACGGCAACGCAGAGACTAACGACATGACACAGATAACCGCTGAAAACAAGTCGTTGCCGGCGCCGATCGAGGCGACCCTGCGAGGATTAATCCGCCGCGTAAGGTTGGCGATTATCGTTCGTGGTGTGCTGGGGACACTGGCGGCGGCGATTCTGGGTATGCTGGCGTCGATGGGCATCGCGGTCGGTTGGCTGCCGGCCGAACCCTGGCAGCATTATGCACTGACGTTTCTCTGGCTCGCTGCCGCTGCGACGGCGGCATTGGTCTGGCTGGTCCGACCGCTGGCGAAGAGTTTTTCACTGGCCGGCATCGCCCGCGTCATCGAGCAGCGACACCCGGAATTGCAGGAACGGATCAGTTCGACCGTCGAACTGCTGGGCAGCGGCGATTCGCCGGAGATTCGCGGCTCGCAGGTCCTCATCGACGCCCTTGCGGCCGAGGCCGTCGGCGACGCACGCACCGTCCGGCCGAAACGCGAAATAACCTTCCGAAAAGTCCGCCCGCCGTTATACGTCCTGGTCTGCGCCGTGGCCGTTGTCGTCGTGTTGCTGGCTATTTATCCCAAGCCTATGGGCAGGCTCCTGGCAAAGACCGTCGCGCCGTACCTGAACCTGCCGAACGTCTATGCAGACGACCTGCGGATCACTCCCGGCGACTGCGTCCTGGCCGAAGGGATGCGGCTGGAGGTAACGGTTTCGGTTCTTCGCAACAACGGCGCGCCGCGAGCGAAGGTTCGCTCGGCCAGGTTGCGAATCGAGCGGACCGGCGGGACGAAGAATATCTTTGATATGACCGCGCTGCCGGAGGGGTCTTTCGTCTATACCTCATGCCCGCTCTCGGCGGACGGGCCGTGGGGCGAGAAGTTCCGATACCGCATCGGCGCCGGCGACGCACGAAGTCAATACTACCGTGTAAAGGTCGTCCCTCGACCGGCCGGACGCAGTATCGAGGTGGGATACGAATATCCCGACTACATGCACCGCCCCGATGCACCGATGCTCGCCGGTTCCGGGCGGATCACAGGCCCGGCCGGTGCGGTCGCCACCGTCCGCATCCGACTGAACAAACCGGCCGCCGACGCCGAACTGACCATCAACGAAACCGCCGCCGAAATAACGCAGGCAGACCCGCTGACCTGCGCCTTCAGCCACAACCTCACCAAAGATGCCGGCGGAAAGTGGAAACTTCTACTGATAGACGAGTACGGCTTCAGGAGCGACCCCCTCGGCGGCGAGATAATCGTCAGGCCTGACACGCCGCCAAAGGTCCGCATCCTCAGGCCGACCAGCCGGGAAAAACTGAAACTCCGCCCGACCGACCGCCTGGGGATAACCGCCGATCTCGCCGACGATTTCGGCGTCAGCCGAGCAGATTTGCTGATCTCAATCGACGGGCGGGAACGAAAAACTATCAAACTGAACGTCGCCGCCAAGCCGGACCGGCTGGGCCTGACCTTACAAACCGCGATCAATCTGGCGTCGTTGGACCTCACCGGCGCTCGGCGGGTTACTTTCAGGGTCAGGGCATGGGACAACCTGCCGGAGACCCTCGGCGGGCCGCAGGAAGGAACGTCCCAAACTCGAACAATCGAACTGGACGTCAAAGCGCCCGTCTATGCCTTCCAGGTGCAACTGGCGCTGGACATCAGGCTGCGAGAGGCGCTGCGGCGAATCTACGAGCATCTCAAGGCCGCCGGGAAAATCTCCGAACCGCTGCGCCGCTCCATGCCGGGCACGAAGAAACTCACCGGCGAGACGACGGACAAAATCGACCGGATGCGAGAGAGCCTGCTGACGGCGGAGGAAACCTCTCGCAGCCTCGCCGAACTCGCCGCAGGGGCGTATCCGAAGGTCTCGGCCAAATTGACCAAACTGACCGACGACCACATCGGCAGGGCGCGCGAACTGGCTGGCCTTGTGAAAATCACCGATGCGCAGAAACAACGAGGCGAACTTGCCGACGAAGCGGACTTCCAGATTGACCGCGCCCTGGCCGTCGTTTCGGAGTTGCTCAAGGAACTGCACGTCCTGACGGACCTGGCCGAGCGGGCAGTGGCGCTTGAGGAACTGGCAAGGCAACAGGAAGAACTCGCCGCCGCCAAGGGGGCTCCAAATCGCAATACGTCGCGATTTGGGGGGCCAAAAACGCCCGCTACCCATCCGGCGCAGAAAGGCGTCAACGAACTTTCCGAACGCGAGTGGCAACAGGCTCAGCGACAGGTCGCCGCGGATACCGCCGAGATGGTCCGCCGGACACCACGCGCGATGCACGAGGCCCTCAAAGCCAAGGGAAAACAAACGACCGACCTGGCCGCAATGGCCAAGCAACTCCAGCGATCCCAGCAGGCCCTGGCAAAAAGCACCGACGACGAGCATGGCATCGCCGAAATGAAAAAGCAGTTGAAGCAACTCGCCGCCGAACAGGCCAAACTCGCCCGGCAGATCTCACGGATGGCCCGGCAGAGTCACAAGGTCGCCCCAACGACCGCCCCGGCAACCAAGGCTTTCAAAGCAACCACCCGGGCAGCCTGCGCACTGACGACAACCCAACCGGCATCGGCACCGGCCCACCAGGCCGATGCCGTCAAGGCGCTTGAGCAGACCGCTCGGCGAGCCGCCGCCGAACTGACGGGCAAACTCGCCCGTACGCAGGCCCGGCGGCGCGGGCAGGAATTGACCCGTCTCCGCGCCGAGCAGAAGAAGATCGCGCGACAGGCCGCCAAACTGTCCGACAACGTCAAGGCCCAAGCGCCCCAGCCAGATCGCATCGACACACACGCAGTCCGTTCAGCCGCCGAGGCGTTCCGTCAACTGGCGGGCAACCGACTGCCCCAGGCCGCCAAATCCGCAAACAAGGCTGCCGGTGAACTGGGCGAACTGGCGAAGCGACTCGGCAGCACAGGTTCGAAACCCGTGCCGCCAAACCTGTCCCATACCGATGCGGAAAGTCGCGGCAAACTGGCAGGAAAGGCTGGGCAGTTGGCGCAGCGCCAGCGACAGGCAGGCCGGCAAATCGCCGACCTCGCCGCGAGAAAGATGTCGCAGGTCCTGGCCGGCAGACAGGGACAAATCGCCGAGCAGACCAAAAAGACGGGCGAAGACGTCGAACTCCTCGAAGAACACATCGCCGAACTACTGCCTGACGCCCGGGCCAAAAAACTGGTCCAGTCGGCGGCAAAATCTCTTCGGCAGGCGACCGCCGCTCAGGGCAAGGCCGGTCGGGCCATGTCTTCGGGCCGGCCCGGACAGTCCATCCCGTCCCAGCAGGCCAGCGCCCGGGCGCTCAGTCAGGCCGCAACGGCACTTGCCCGACTGGGCCGGCAATTCGCCGCCCAGGCGCGAAAAAATTCTCCCGCCCCCGCCGGTAAGGGCGCCGACGATGCCCCCGGCCAGTTGGCCGAAGCCTACGACGCCGCACAGTCGGCAGCACAGAATCAGTCGGCCGGCGAGGCCGCTAAAGCCGCCCGACTCCTGGCCGAACTTGCAAAACAGGCCCTCCAGCAGGCCAAGGCTATGGGGATAACGCTCGGCGCGATGGGAACGCGGGGGATGGGAATCCCGATGTACATCGGGACGCTGAACTCCGACGCCCGCATCGGAACGGCCGGGACGGACCTGCGGGCCGGCGAACTGACCGAACTGGGCATCTCGGCCGACGACTGGGCGCGACTGCCAGGCCGGCTGCAAGACCAGGTCCTCCAGGCCGCTCGCACAAGTGGGCCTGAAGAATACCGCACTCTCATAAAACGCTACTTCCGGGCGCTTGCTAAAAAAGCAGCGGAAAAGAACTCCAACTGGAAGGAGGAGAAAAAATGAGACGCTTCGGCACCGTGCTGCTTTGCTGCTGCGTGATGGCGATAACGGCGATGCCGCCGGACAGCATCCGCGCCGACCAGGCAGCGCCTGTCCCGGCAAAATACGACAAGCGCATCGAACAGGCCGTCGCAAAGGCGCTGACCTACCTGGCAAAGCACCAGCACGCCGAAGGCTACTGGCCGAGCGGGATGGGTAAAAACACCGCCGTTACTTCATTGTCGGTCATGGCGTTCCTCGGCGCAGGTTACACTCCCGGTTGCGGGCCTTACGGGACGGTCATCGACAAGGGAATTGACTTCGTCATGGCAAGCCAGAGGTCCAACGGAATGTTGACGGGCAATTCGTCCCACGGCCCGTGGTACAGCCACACCATCTCGACGCTGATGCTCTCGGAGGTCTCCGGAATGTTGGACCAGAAGCGCCAGAAGCAACTCGATAAGGTCCTGCCAAAGGCGCTCCGGCTGATCCTGACGGCCCAGAAGATCAAGAAGCACCCGTCTAATCAGGGCGGGTGGCGTTATCAGCCCACCAGCACCGACAGCGACATTTCCTGCACCGGCTGGGCGTTGATGTCTCTGCGATCGGCCAGAGGCAACGGGGTGGCCGTTCCAAACAAGGCCATCGACGACGCTGTAAAGTTCATCCTGAAGTGCCGCAGCCCGGCGCCGGAAAGCAAAAACAAGTCGGCCAGGCCTGCCGGACTTCGGCAAGCTCAGTCGAGCCGCGGCGTGGGCTTCGGATACAAGCCCGGTGGCGGCCCCGGACTGGCGCGGACGGCGACGGCCGTGCTGTGCCTGGAACTGTGCGGAAAGCACCACAGCGCCGAATCGCTGGCCGGAGGAGACTGGATACTTGCGCACCCGGTCAGAAGTTTCGGCAGTTCTTTCTTCTACTATGGGCTGTATTATTCCGCACAGGCGATGTTCCAGTTGGGAGGCAAGTACTGGCGGCAGTACGTACCGCAGATGTACGAGATGATGCTCAAGTATCAGCGGGCCGACGGCTCCTGGCCTCAAGGCTCGTCAAACGAAGCCAAGGCGGGAACCTGCTACTCCACAGCAATGGGCGTCCTCGCCATCTCCGTCAGTTACCGGCAACTGCCGATATACCAGCGGTGATCGGTAGGCTGGGCCGGAGCGCAGCGGAGTCCCACCTTTCTTCCTCGAACCGCCGGGACTGCGCTTACGCTTCGTCCCAGCCTACGATTACGCGCTTTGGGCGAGGGGCTTGCGGGTCGTTCGGCGTACGGCGGCGGCTTTGACGGGCAGGGAGATGGTGAAGACCGTACCTTTTTCCGGTTGGCTTCGGACGGTCAGCCGGCCTTTCATTGACTTGATAATCTGCCGGCAGACGGCCAGGCCCAGGCCCGTGCCGGTGTCGCTGCGGGTGGTGAAGAACGGCTCGAAGATGCGCTTCCTGATTTCCGGTGCGATTCCCACGCCTGTGTCGGACACTCGCAGAATGACCGAGCCGTTGGACCGGTCGGCGGAGATGGAAATGCTCTTGCCGACGCCCTTTTCCATAACGGCGGCGCGGGCGTTCAGCAGGAGGTTCAGCAACACCTGTTTCAGTTCGGCCGGTCGGGTGGTAAGTGTCAGACGGGCCGGTATCTTCCTGACCAGGCGGATTCCGTCCTTGCTGAAATCCCTTCCCATTGCCGTGAGCGTCTCATCCAGCAGTTCGGCCAGCGAGACCTTTTGGGGCGTTTGGGTTTCTGTCCCCGCCAGGTCAAGCAGCGCCCGGCAGATTGCCGCGGCCTGGGCCGAGCCTTCAAGGGCGTGGCGGATTGCCTTGTTCCGCATCTTCTCATCACCGGCGGCGGCCAGGCGGGCGTAATTGTATATCGGCGTCAGTATGTTGTTGAACTCGTGCGCCACCATTGCGGCCATGGTCCCCACCGTCGCCAGACGCTGGGCGCGAGCCAGTTGCTTCTGAAGCGCGCAAACCTCACTCTCCAGGCGTCCCAGCCGCCCGCTGTGTCCGCAACTTCTCTGGTTCGACAAGACAGTCACTGCTTCGGTCCTTTCACTGACTGCCGCCGCACCACCGGCGAAATGATCTGTCGGCGTAAAACTCGCACCGCCCCACACCCCATACCTTATCGGACGCCCAGGCCGGAAAACTTGATACTGCTTTAGGCTGCTATTACCATCTGGGTTATGACAATCGCAGCCCACGGTATCGACATGGTCGATTGCAACCGCCTCGGCGAGATGATAGACCGCTACGGCAACAGGTTTCTGAATCGCGTCTTCACACCGGTGGAACTGGAATACTGCCAGGGACGGAAGCGACGGATCGAACACCTCGCCGGACGGTTCGCCGCAAAAGAGGCCGTTATGAAAGTGCTGGGAACAGGCCTGCGGAGGGGAGTCAACTGGCTCGACATCGAGATCGTCAACGAACCGTCAGGCCAGCCTAAAGTTACACTCGCCGGACGATGCCGCGAAATAGCCGATGAAAAAAACCTCACCGAGATCATCATCTCGATAAGCCACATCACAACGCACGCGATCGCCTCGGCTGTCGCGTCGGAAAAAGAACCGTGAGACCGGAAGACAGGAAGACAGGGACTAGGGACTTGGGTTTAGGGACTTGGGAAAAAACGGAAAGAGGAGAACCGATTTACCGATTCACCGATTTACCAATCAACCAGTCAACCGATTGACCGGAAGACAGGGACCAGGAAAAGAATCCGCAATCCGCAACTCTGCTCTGCGAAGAGTAGCGTTTCGCTACGCTTCGCAGAGCAGAGTCCGCAATCAGGTGGCGGAGTTACCGGTTTTGCCGAAGATCATCCTGCCGGCTGAGGTTTGAAGGGCCGATGTAACCACGACCGTCAGATCCTCGCCGATGCGGCTTCGGGCCTGCTCGACGACGACCATGGTTCCGTCTTCGAGGTACCCGACGCCCTGTCCGGCCTCTTCGCCCGGCTTGATGATCTTGACCGTTACGGTCTCTCCCGGCAGGACGACGGGTTTGAGCGCGTTGGCGAGGTCGTTTATGTTGATTACCTCCACGCCGCGAAGTTGGGCGACCTTGTTGAGGTTGTAATCGCTCGTAACGATGCGGGCGTCGAGGTGCTTGGCCAAAGCGACCAGTTTATGGTCCACTTCGGTTGCCTCCTCGACGGCTGGAATACTCGCATCGGCCAGGCGGATGTCGATCTCGTCGTTGTTCCGGAGACGGTTAAGCATATCCAGCCCCCGCCGGCCTCGGCTGCGCCTGAGCTTGTCCGCGGAATCGGCGATGTTCTGGGTCTCCTCCACGACGAAACGGGGGACAATCAGAGTTCCCTCCAGGATTCGCGTCTCGGCGACATCGGCTATACGGCCATCGATGATGGCCGACGTGTCCAGCACCAGCGAATGTGAACCCTTGCTCTGCCTGGAAAACTCCACGTATGGAATAATAAACCTGAAATCGTCCTTCGTCTGCATCACGAACGAGACGCACAGGTAGATTGCACAGGCTCCCACGAGCAGTTTGGTCATAATCACCAGTCCGACTTCCTCGTAGTCGGCTACGAAAACCGACGCTGCAAGGTCAACTATCATCCCCAGGACATACGCAAGGAACACGCCGGCTACGACGCCGAAGAACAGCCCGCTGATACTGCTGAGGCTCTTTCGTCGGAAGGCCATGTCCGTCAGTATCAGCGTAACGGCCAGGATCACAGGAACGATCATCACCAGCGCCATCCTCAGAAACATTGCTTCCTCGCCGGCGTCCGGCGTGCCTCGCACTTCGGGAGTCAGTGCGTAACTGATGGCAATACCAAGAACGACAAGGACGAAAACCGCGCGGATGACATGAAGCACCATTATCAAAACCCTTTCTTTTTATGATAAGTATCAATAATTCCCGTTGCAGGCGTCTTTTGAGTATAGCATCTTCAGGCCCGGTCGAATACACGAAATTATACGGTTGGGACAAAAGCAACAGCCCACAGACTCACTGTCTGTGGGCTGTTGCTCCCGTTGACGGACTTTATCGCAGGTTCGGGCGATTGCTATTTGGGTTGGTCGGCGTATTTGCGATTGATCCACTTAAGCACCGCGTCGGTCAGGTCGATGGCGGGATTGTGATACAGGCACTTGCGCTGGGCGATCTTGTTGAGCAATTCCGTAGTGGTCTGACTGGCAATGGGGATGTCCTCACGGTGTATTACCAGGTCGCAGCCCCGCTGTTTCGCGACGGTTTCGACGGCAACAAGGACTTCACGATACATCTCCTCGGTAAGTCGGCGGTGCCAGCGCATTGCCGTGGTCTCCTGGATTTTCCGCCATACCGACCGCTTCAAGACCAGTTCCTGCAATTGCGCCGCTGTCTGGTCGTAAATCTTTGAGTCAGGTTCGACGTCCTTCAGTATCTTTTCGAGTCGCTGGATTTCCAAGTGGCGTTTTTCATCTTCGGCGGCGATGTCATTGCGCTTCTGGGTGAACTTCGCGTTAAGGTCTTTGGCCTTCTGGTAGTTATTGAACACGGCTGCAATGTCGCAGACGGCTACTCGCGTCGCACCCGTCGCCGCACCCGCCGGTGCATCCTGGGCGGAACTGCGATTAAAAAACACGACAACGGCCGACAAAAGAACCGCCACAATCAAAAGCATCCTGGAAAATTTCATATCATGTTTCTCCTTCGTCAAATCTGGTATTTCGTCAACTTTGAATTTATCAGCAGGATTGCACGACACAGAGACGCAGAGGTGCAGAGATATAAAAAAACAAATTGATCTTTTTCGATTCTCTGAATCTCTGTGTCTCTGCGTCGCATTAAAATACTCACAAGTTCAGGGTTGACGAACTTCTAAAACACCCAGCCGATGCTGAAACTGATCAGTTGCGTATCGTCTTCGTCGGTCTTGTTAATCGGGAAGCCGAAGTCGAGGCTCATCGGCACCGGTCCGAAGAATGATAGTTGCAGTCGCAAACCGACGCCGGCGGAGACGCGGTAGTCCTTGATTTCGATATCTTTTTCCACCGTACCGCTGTCGAGGAAAACGACGCCGCGAAGGCTCCTCGCGATTATCGGGAAGGAGTATTCCCCGCCGAGGAACACTTTGAAGTCGCCGCCGACGGGATCATCGTCAGGTCCCTGTCTCGGGCTTATCCCGCGGAAGTCGAACCCGCGTACCGAGCCTAATCCGCCGCCGTAGAGTCGTTCGAAGACGGGCGCATCTCCGAAGATAGCCCCGGCCGAAGCGCGAACGGCCAGAATGTGCTTTCGCTCAAGCGCATCGGTATAGACGGTGTGGTAGATGCGGTAATCGGCATCGGCCTTGCCGAAGGTGAAATCGCCCATGACCTGCTCGTAACTGACCCTGAAGCGATCGCCTTTCGACGGCAGCCACCGGCTGTCGGTCCTGTCGCGGACGAGCGTACCCTTTGCGCTGGTCAGAAATGTGGTTCCTTCCACGTCCCTGACGTCCCTGGGCGCATTGTCGTCGAGTTCGTCAACCCGCACGCCCTCGATTCGGCTGGAAACCTCGCCGTACCAACGGTTTTTGAAGCGATGTCCGAAACTGACAACTCCGCCGTAGCGCGTTTCGTCGTAGCATTCACGCCCTGATGTGAATACGAACGCGCGGGTTCCCAGCGAATAAGGTTTATCGAAGAGATACGGTTCACGCCAGTCGATGTGGAACCGCATGAATTCCGTTCCCGGTTCGGCGCTGATACTGAGCGTTTGTCCGCCGCCTTTGAAAGACCGCTTACCGTTCCGATCAGGTCGCCCGAACAGGTCAAAGTTACGCTCCGTGAAGGAGATATTTCCCAGAAGCCCGGCGTTGCTGGAGATACCTGCGCCGATGAGGAACCGGGCGGTCTTGGCCTCTGTTACCCCGGCTACCGCATTTCGGACGCCGGGAGCGTCCCCGTAAGCGGTAACGGTAACTTTCTCGAACAGGCCCGTTTCCATCAGCCGCTTGCGGGACTCATCGGCGGCGACGGCGTTATACAACTGCCCAGGATCCAACCTCAAGTGCCGGCGGATGACGTTCATCTTCGTTACGTCGTTGCCGCGAACGTCGATCTGCCCGACGCGAAACTGGCTGCCCTCATCAATGGTATAGACCAGATCCACCAAGCCGGGCTTATCGGTGTATTGTGTTTTGACCGCGACGTTGGTCTCGATGTAGCCGATCTCGCCGTAGGAGTTGCGGATGCCCGCCAGGTCCCGGCTGACCGACAGGCCATTGTAGTACGCCCCGGCGAGGAGTTTGAGACCCCTGCGGATCTCATCGTCGGCGAAGACCTTGTTGCCGTGGAAAATGGTCTTACGGATGCAATAATGAGGCCCTTCGTCAACGACGAATACCAGCACGACTTTTTTCTTGTCGGCGGAGAACTCCCGCCGGCAATCGACCTGTGCGTCGAGGAAGCCTTCAGACCGGTAGAAATTCCGCAGCCCTGCGACGTCTTGATCGGCGGTTTCGGTATCGAGTGTCCCCGGCAGGAAAGGCCAGAGTTTTGCCTTGCTTGATATTAAGCCTTTCAGTTTCCGCGATCCGAAGGCTGAATTGCCCTCGAAGCGAATTTTCCGGATGGAGACCTTTGGGCCTTCGACGATTTCATAGACCACCTTTCCGGCGTCGCGTAACGCGGGCTCGTTGAGTTTGATCTCGACGAAGTGGTACCCGTCGGCGCGGTATTTGCTTTGTATCGCCCGGCTGCCGCTTTCTATCCGGAAGCGGTCGATCGGGTCGCCGCCACCGAAGGTCAGCATCGCCGAAAGGGTGGCATCCTTGAAGGCCTTATTACCTTCAAAGATTACCACCTCGACGAGCGGCCGTTCGGCGACGGTGAATGTAACGATGACGCCTTTATCGGTCTGCGTCTTTGTGGCTATGACGTTATTGTAGCGTCGCGTTTTCAGCAATCGCTGTTCGTCGTCGCGGACTACTCTCTCACTGTAGGGCTGGCCCGGGCGGGTCTTGACGTCGGCGAGGACGGCTGATTCGCTCAGGACCTTATTGCCCTCGACGCGCACCTCGATGACCGTATCAGGCAGGGACTTCTCTTTTGTCTGGGCGGAAGCCGCCATCGTCAAGGTCAGGCCCGCGAGCACCGCCGCTGCAACCGCCGTTTGACAGATATGATTCACTTATGTTCTCCCGCTGGGCTTTCTTTAATTGAGTGAAATGATACCTTCGGCAAAGGTGATGTCAAAGGTTTTTGGTTGGGTGATGTGCTGGAAGTCGAAAGAAAATAGCGGAATTACGGGGATTAATTATAGGGATTCTAATTTTTACTGAAAGAAGAAGAAAAAGAAAGATAGCGGGATTTTAGGGATTACAGGATTTCAGGGATTTTGATTTTGCTAAAAGAAGCAGAAGAAACCCAATCCCCATAATCCTGTAATCCCTAAAATCCTGCTATCTTTCTTTTTCTTCTTCTTTCAATAAAATCGCAAAATCCAGCTTTCTCTTTTCAATCTTTGTTGCAATCGGCTTATAACCCGTACACTTCTTCTGATGCGTAGTTCTCGAACCGGATGCACTCTTTCAGGAACGTCAGCGGGACCGTGCCGATAGGTCCGTTACGCTGTTTGGCGATTATTACTTCGGTCTTGTTGCTTTCCTGGTAGTCCGGGTCGTCGCGGTGATAGTAGTCTTCGCGGTGCAGCAGGATAACCACGTCGGCGTCCTGCTCGATGGCGCCGCTCTCGCGGAGGTCGCTCATGCGGGGACGGTGGCCTTCCCTGCCCTCGGCGGCGCGGTTGAGTTGGCTGAGCACGACGACGGGAATGTTCAGTTCGCGGGACAGGGCCTTGAGACCTCGGGACATCTCGGCAATTTGCTGCTGGCGCGAGTCGGCCCTGCCTATCGGCGTCATCAACTGGAGGTAATCGACGAATACGCAGTCCAGGCCGTCGCCGGCGGCCATTCGCCTGGCCTTGGCGCGGAGGCGGAGCACGTTCAGTTCGGCTGAATCATCTATGAAGATTGTCGCTTTCTCCAGGTCCCCTGCCGCCAGTTGCAGGCCCGTCCAGTCTTCGGCGGAGGGATTTCCCCTGCGGAGGCGGGCGGCATTCTGGCGGGCGCGGGCACAGAGGAACCGCAACGCCAACTGTGCCTTGGACATCTCCAGCGAGAACAGCAGGATTTTCCGGCCGTCCTCGACGGCCATGTATTCAGCCATGTTCAGCGCCAGTGCGGTTTTGCCCATCGAAGGCCGGCCCGCCACGACGATCATCTCGCCTTTCTGGAACCCCGCGGTCAGTTCATCCAGTTTAAAGTACCCGGTGGCAACGCCGGTGACCATCGAACCGTCGGCGGATGAAAGGGTCTCAAAGGTATGCTGGAGGAGGCTTTCGAGGCTCTTGGCGTTGTCGCCGATCTGCCGGGAGGCGATCTGGAAAATTTTGTGTTCGGCCTGGTCGAGTATCTCGGCGGGGTCGTCCTGACTTTCGTATGCGTCCTGGGCAATTTGCTGGTTGGCGGCGATCAGGCTCCGCAGGAGCGCCTTGTCACGAACCAGCAGGGCGTAGTATTCAGCGCTGGCGGTGGAGGGGACACCTTCAGCCAGTCCGGCCAGGTAGTCCGTGCCGCCCACCTGTTCCAACAATTTGGCTCGCTGCAACTCCTCCGGGAGCGTTATCAGGTCGATGGGTTTTCCGGCGTTGTGCATCCGGCAGAGGGCATCGAAGATAATTCGGTGTGACGGGCGGAAGAAATCATCCGCCTGCGCTATGTGCACAACTACGTCTATGGTGCCGGGGTCCAGCACCATTGAGCCGAGGACGCATATTTCCGCCTCGATGGAGTTCGGCAGGACCTTCTGTCCGGCGGCGGCGCGTTTTGGGCTTTGCCCGGCGGCTGGGGCCGGAACGTATTCCCGCCCGGGCGCCTCGGCTTTTACAGCCTTTGCCTCCGGGGCGGTTGCGCCGCTATCGGATGCGCCTGCCGCTGCCATCAATCTTCCTCGGCATCTGGTTGCTGTTGAGATTCGCCGTCGCTTTCCAAAACCGATTCAGTTTCGTCGTCGGCCGATTGGTCGGATTCTCCGGGCGGAACGATCCATACGCCGATCATGGCTGAAACATCTTCGGAGAACCGTATAGTTACCTCGTACTTGTCGAGTCTGCTGATCGGCTCATCGAGCACAACGTCTTCGGCTTCGATACTGAAGCCTTCGCCATCGAGCGCCGCGACAATTTGTGCCGGACCCACAGAGCCGTAGAGATGCCCTTCCTCGTTGGCCCTGGCGGTGATGGTGATCTCTTTGCCGTCCAGCAACTTGGCGCGTGTCTCCAGTTCGGCCCGCTGCTGGGCCAATTGCTGGAGGTAAGCCTGTTTTGCCGCCTCAATGGCCTTGAGGTTGACCTCGGTGGGTTCCATCGCCAGGCCCTGGGGCAGCAGGTAATTCCGCGCATATCCCGGCTTGACGTCCACGACATCACCGACATGACCCAACTTATCCACGGTTTGACGTAAAAGAAGTTTCATCCGACATCCCTTTCTTTTTCAGCATTCAGCAATCAGCATTCAGCCTTCAGCATTCAGCATTCAGCAATCAGCGTTAAGCAATC
>DAOWOP010000056.1 GCA_030642005.1 Planctomycetales bacterium | reverse complement strand
TATCGACCCCCAGGCCGTGGAGGTTACCAAACTCAATCTGCTGCTGTGCGCGTTGGAGAACGAGAACCAGACCACGCTGGGCCAGTTGAACCTTATCCACCAGCGCGCCTTGCCTGATTTATCCAGCAATATCAAGTGCGGCAATTCACTTATAGGCCTGGACTTCTACGAGGGCGCTCAGATGTCCCTCTTCGACGAGGATGCCCGCTGGAAAATCAACGCCTTCGACTGGCCGGAAGAATTCCCCGAAATCTTCAAAGGAAAAAACCCAGGCTTCGACGCAGTTATAGGAAATCCGCCGTATGTGCGAGTCCACCGGTTGGATAAATCGACGAAGGAATACCTATGGGAAAAATACAAAACCTTCGTGGCGAAATCAGACCTCTACAACTGCTTTATGGAGCGTAGTTTTTACTTACTGAAACGGAGCGGGCTTCTTTCCATGATAACCCCGCATACCTGGACCTCCTTGGAAAGCTTCGAAGGTATAAGGCGTCTCTTTTTTGAGGAAAGCAAAATATGTTTGCTCTGTCAATTGCCAAAGAAAGTGTTCCGGAAAGCCACCGTACAGACCTGTGTATTCGTTATAGAGCGGACCGTACGGCAGGAAGACACTTTGGGTAACATGATAGAAGTGCATAGCCTGAGTGAGCGATCATGCGGAGTCGCCCGTGAATTTAAGCAGAGTGAAATAGGGCGATATCACCTTCATAATTTTCTTCTCTATTCCGACCAAGGACTCCGTGCTCTCTATGACAAGGTTTCAAGCAATGCCCACTGTTTGGAAGAATTGGTGTTATTTCGGTATGGGTTGAAAACAGGGGATGATGCGCAGTTCCTTACCAGAGAATCCAAGGGGCAAAAGTATAAGAAGTTGGTAAGGTCGGCGAATATTGCAAGGTATTCTTTGGATTATTTGGGCGAGTTTGTGCGGTACGCGCCAGTAGAAATGAAAGCACATCGGAAAACGGCTCGCCCGGGTGAACGGGAACGCTTCGAGTCCCCTAAGGTTGTCGTATCCCGCATGGGTCGAGCTTTAGTTGCCACTTTTGACATAGAAAAATACTACATCAAAGATGGCATGTTACTACTCGGTCCCTGCCCGTATGACTTGCGATATATCGTAGGGTTACTCAACAGTAGATTGCTCAACCATATATACACACACTTTTTTGTAACGGTGGACGTTCTTAAAAATGCAATCTTGGCGCTTCCGATACGGAAATTAGATCTCGGAAAGGTGCAGGACAAGGCCGCGCATGATCGTATGGTCTCGCTGGTCGAGTCGATGCTTGATTTGCACAAGCAGTTGTCGTCAGCGAGGGTCGAGCATGACAAGACGCTGATTCAGCGGCAGATTTCGGCTACCGACGGGCAGATAGATAAACTGGTTTATGAGTTGTACGGTTTGACGGAAGAAGAAATAAAGATTTTGGAGGAGGGTTATGAAAAACAAAGCAACTGACTCATATAACGAATTGACCCCTAAAGAAAAACTTCAACATGATATGCACAGGTACGAAGCATATATGCGGCACCGTGAGGTTCTTGCAGAAGCAGGTGCCAATCAGTCACGGTCTTTCGACAAGCACGTTTTAGCACTGGGGGCAGGCGCTCTAGGAATCTCACTCGTGTTTCTTAAAGACATCGCGCCATGTCCAGACCGGCATACTTTATGGGCACTGTATATAAGTTGGATTTGTTTTATCGCAAGCATGACCATTACTCTTGTTTCCTTCCTTTGTGGAAAAGCGGCGTACAGCCGGGAGATTAAAGAGTGGGATAATAAATTCGCTTCTAAATCTGAATATCAAAAAATTAAGCACAAGAAAATTTTTTCCTGCATAACAAAGGGCTTGAATATTATTTCTTGTTGTGCTTTCATATTAGGCGTCGTATTTCTCTGCCTTTTTGCAATGCAAAATCTTCATCGGTCGGTAGTGGATAAATAGGAGATCAATCCAATGTCAGATGATCCGAAAACACCAAAACCAGCGCCGGAACCACCTCAGCCTAAACCTGCGCCAGAACCACCACCAGTTGTGCCGGGAACCAGCACGCCATTGGAAAGGGGCGACCATCCTCCGGATACTCCGCATTTGCCCCCAGGTGGCCCGAAAAAGGAAAAGTAGAGAGTATCTATTTCACACAGTAGTCCTTTGCCAGGACCGAGCTTTGCGGCTGGGCTAGCAGACCCGCTTTTTCTATACGGAATTTTCAGGATAAGGAGATTCAGTGATGGCAACCAGAAAAACTGTTCCGGTCAAACCACACAAACGAAGCACACCGTCCTCACCACCACATAAAGGCCCGGGCAATAAACCCGGTCCTAAGACAGTTCCCGTCAAACCGCACAAGCGGAGCAAGTGAAAAGCCCGGAAAAGGGACGTACAAGTGCCGCAAATGCGGGACAACTGTAACACTTGATGATGACAGCGATACACTTCGGCCCTGCCCAAGTTGCAACGGGACCGAATTCGACAAGATTTCGTGACCATAAAGGCCCGAAGGGCTTATAGGAAACGGTCAGTTTGAGTTAATAGTTGCCTCCTGACGGTAATTCTTGCCGTCGGCGGCAGTAGTCAAGTATTCCTTGACAACTTGGTCGTCGGCAACTGTTGCAAAATTTGCAACAACTGAATCCGGGGCAAGTTCGCCTTCGCCGAAAATATTGCGTATGTACCGGCATAATACTTGACAAGCGGGCAGAATGAGGCGATAATGTACATAAAGGTGATAATGCATACTTGCCTACCGGCCTGTCTGCCGATAGGCAGGTAGGCGGGTATTGGAGATATAGCGATGGGTAAGGTAGCGGCAAGGGAGTTTCGCAACGAGGTCTCGGACATCTTGAACCGCGTGGCTTACGGCGGGGAGCGAATTGTCATCACCCGTCGCGGCAAGGGTGTAGCGGTGCTGGTTTCGGTCGAAGACGCCGAGGCTCTGGAAGAACTGGAAAACCGCCTGGACATCAGGGAAGCCCGCAGGGTGCTGGCCGAAGCCGACCGCAAGGGCGAAAAGCCGATTCCCTGGAAGCAGGCGAAGAAGGCCCTGGGGCTTTAGGCAATGCGATACAGCCTTACGATTATGCCCCACGCGATGCGCCAACTATCGCGCCTGCCGGGAAAACAAGCGATGCGCATCCGGGACAGGATAGAGACTCTTACCGACAATCCCCGCCCGCCCGGTACGGTCAAACTGACGGGGGAAGATAATCTGTACCGTGTTCGCGTAGGCGATTATCGGATCGTCTATCGGATTGAGGACAAGCGTCTTGTGGTGCTCATAGTGCGAATAGGACACCGGCGGGAAGTATATCGCTGATGCGGTTTTCCAGGAGCGCATCCGCGTGGCCGCAAACACCGCGGCCACGGCACCCGGCAGCCGTTTTTATCGCATGTTGCAACAGATTCGCCATCGGGTACAATTCTTCCTGTACAACAGCGGCTTGCCTACCGGCAGGCAGGAGAGTTTGTCATAGCCCCCGGAAAATCGAAAAAAACAGGTGAGGCAAACAGCATTCAGCCCAATCGGCGTGATGAAGACGCCGCACTTATGCTGGAATTCCAGGCAGGCAAGGCTGAAGCGTTCCGCGAAATAGTCCAACGCAACCAGGACAAGGTCTATTCCGTAGTCTTCCGCATTATCGGCGATCACTCCCAGGCCGAAGACCTGACGCAGGAGGTGTTTCTGCGGGTCTTTCGCACGGCTGGTCGTTACAAGCCGATGGCGAAGTTCACCACCTGGCTGTATCGCATATCAACGAACGTTGCCCTGAACGCCATTCGCGCGCGTAAGAAGGTCAGGGTCTTATCGCTGGAGATGCCCGACGGCGAGGATGGCTCGCCGCGACGGCGGGATATACCCGACACCCGCGCCCCAGCCCCATCGGCAGGCCTCGACATCGGAGAACTCAAAGCGAAAATTAACGAAGCCATCGCCGCCCTGCCGGAAAACCAGAAAGCGTCTTTCGTCCTTAACAAATATGAACGCCTGAACTATCAGGAAATCGCCGAAATACTGGAATGTTCGACGATGGCGGTCAAGAGCCTGCTGTCACGGGCAAGGTGCAATCTGCGGGACGCCCTGCGGGGTTATATGGGTGATTTATAAATTATGATAAGGTCCACCTGTTGCTGAAAGAAAAGATAGCGGGATTATGGGGATTATTGGATTACAGGGATTCTCTTATATTTTTTCATCCCATAATCTTAAAATCCCTGTAATCCTGCTCTCTGGATTTTTACAAAATTTACCGAATCCCTGAGGCAGGAGCGTTGTTCAAGTAAATGTCAGGTCGGCTGATCCTGTCGCAACGGGGCGGGACGCAAATGGTATGATTTATGGGTACTAACGGTTTGAACAGACAATCGGACATTGAGGATTTGAGCGCGTGGATGGACGGCGAGTTATCCGGGCCGCAGGCCAAGCGAGTCGCCGGGCTGGTGGAGACTGACCCGCGTTGGCGGGCCGATTTCGAGCAGTTCCGCGCGGTGGACCGCCTGACGGGGCTTATCGAGCGGGTCAGGCCAGAGTCGGACCTGACCGACCGGATAGTTCGTTCGGCCCGCAGGCGAAGGCGCCTTGTTCGCGTGGCGCAAGTCGTCGGGCCGATGGCTGCGGCGGCATGTATCATACTGGCGCTTAGGCTGGGCGGCCAGGCCCCGAAGCCGGTAACAGAGGGTCGGCCCCCCGCCGGCGGCGCAGAAGCCAAAATCGCCGCGATACTGAAGGACGTCCCCGCTGAAGACCGATTTATCGTGCGTAACCTGTCGCTGTTCCGCCACTATGACGAAGTAGCCAAATACCAGCAGGTCCGCGACCTGGCCGACGCAGAGACGCTGTCGGCCCTGGCTGAAATGGAAAATTCCAATGAGATGTAACGCAAACATGTCGAGATCATCATACATAATCGTCGCCGCTGTAGCGACGCTGTCGCTGCTGTCGAACGCTCGCGCCGACAGGGGCGGACCGCAGCGCGACCCGAAAAAAGTTCCCGGCAGCAAAGTCCGGCAACTGATGCTCAAACAGGCGCTGGACAAACACGTAACCGGAACGCTGGTAGCCGAACTGAACCAAAACAAGAAAATCTGGCGTTCAATGGCGCCGGAGGAACTCCGCAGCCTCCGCGAGCGATACTACGCCTTCCTGAAACAGGATGGGAAAAAGCAGATTGAACTTATGGAGGCGGCCGAGAAATTTCACCGGCTCACCGCCCAGCAAAGGCGAGCTTATCTGAAGCGGGCGTCGTGGCTGAAGAAGGTCGTCGCGCGTCTCACGCCGGCCGAGCGTCGGGCTTTGCGGAAACTCACGCCCGCCAAGCGAGCCAAACGCCTGATGGAACTGAAGGCGAAACTCGCTGATTCCCAACCGGTCTCCACACAACCGGCTTCTACACAACCGGCGGGCAAAGGCGACGAATAAAGAACGTATTGGGTACTCCAACAGAGCCGAACGGCAAGCCGATGCTGAGCGTTGGCTTGCCATTCGGCTCTGTTGGAGGACTAAAAATGCGAACTGATCCAATTTCCGACAAAAAAACATTCAGGCTAAACAAGTACTACGCCCCCTGATAACTTCTGATCGGCCCTGCGGGCCTGAACAAAGTGGCGCTGTAGTATTAGGCGCGAGTGGTTTTCCCGGCGCGACGGACTTTCTCTAAAAATTCATGAGTTTCCGGCGATTGAGCCGCTGTGGCGGTTATAAACTCGGAATACGAGGAAAACTCTTCCTTCCTTGCTTCGTACTCTGCCTGAAGGCGTTTCTGGGCTTTGCGTTTCATTTCCACGCAGTCAAATGATTTCTTCTTCGTCATCTCCCATCTCCAACGGACTGAAAATCTCAATCTGCCGATAGCGATCTATTATACATCAAATGATGTGTTCAAGACGTGCGGAATTATCGACATTATTGCGAAGCGGCAAGCCGCACGGCTTGCCGCTTCGCAATAATGTTACAGGCATCTTAAGAGCAAGTCAGTCCGGTTGTGCCACCCAGCGAATTATTTGTGTTACAGGCTACTGTAACTCTTTTTCCCCGATGATATGGATGGCGTTTTTTCCGGAGGTCTTGGCCTGGCGAAGTGCGGCGTCGGCGTGGCGGAGAAGTTCCCGGCAGGTCTTTCCGTTCCACGGGAACGTCGCCAGCCCACCGGAGATGGTCAGCACCCCCCTGGCCTCGGAGCCGAGGGATGGAAACTCGTACTGTGCCAGTTTTGCGATGAACCTTTCAGCCAGCACATAGGCGGTATCGGGATGCCGGCTGTCGGGGCGGCGAGGAGGCTCGGCGTCCCAGAACAGCACGGCGAACTCATCCCCGCCGATCCGGGCGACGACATCATGCTGTCGCGTGGTCTGCTTCATAAGCGAGACTGCCTCACGAAGTATCTCATCGCCCGCGGCGTGGCCGTAAGTGTCGTTGTAACGCTTGAAATCGTCGATGTCGTATAACAGCAGCGTTACGCGGAATCGTTCCGACCCCGCCCTGTCGAGCATCTGGTCGGCGAAGTGATAGAAATATCGCCGGTTGTAAGCACCGGTGAGGTGATCGGTAATTGCCAGGCGATGGAGCGCATCGGCCCGGCGCGCCTGTGCCGACAGCGGCCCGACCAGCACCTGAAGCGCCGCCAACTTCGCCCGCGCCGTCGATGTGATCTCCCCCGTCCCACTCGTGCTACGTAGCGAGCTACTTCGCAGAGTAGCATCGGCCAGCAGGACCTTCGGCGGGTCGGCGTCCAGCAACAGTAGCGGTTCGTTTCCATCGCTCGCCACGGCCAGCCCTTCCGGGTCGGCCCAGTGGACAGCCGCGCCCGTCCAGGTGCTCACGCAGCGGATAATCTGCTCGGCCAGGCCGTCGATGTTACCGGCGGATTCCACCAGTTCGGCAACTTCCGCCGGCGTCAGGCCGGGGCCGTCGGGCTTGGCGGCTTCGACGGTATCTCGATGCGGGGTAAGGATGCCCTCCAACTCGTCGGCCGTGGGCGGATAGACGAAATAACCGTCCAGTTCGCCCGTCCCCAACATTTGCAGGTCAGCCTCGCCGGCAGGATCCGTCAGCGCGATCAGCCTGGCCGAACCTTGAAGCCGGCGGACTGCTCGGACCAGACCGGCGAAATCAGGATAATCCTGCGACACAATCACCGCCTCGTATTGTCGGCAGGCCAGTTCACCCAACGCATCATACGGAGCGGCGCAGTGCGGCAAGTGAACCTTCTCCGACAAAGCCGTTAACTCGCCGGCTACCTCGTCGCAAGCCAGCAGCAGGATTTGGCCGTTATTCCCGTTCATCAGTCACTCAAAAGTGCGTCAAGTTCTTCTCGTGTAAGCGGTTTGTCGAACATGCAGGGTGGCTCTTCGGCAGCCGGCGGCCCGGCGGCAGGTTCGGCCACGACTTCCCCGGTTACGAGGTTGCGTAATGTCTCGCCAGCCTGCTCAGCGCCGACCAGATGAATCCCCGCAAGGGCGGAACCGTCAATCGCCGACGAAACCGTCCCGAACGCCACTACCGGAACATTCAGTTTGCCCGCCAGTTTCAACAAGGGCTTATGCCGCACCGTCAGCATGGAAAGATCGACCAGCAGCGCCGATGCAGGCTCAGCCAGCAACTCGGCAGCCGCTTCGTAGCCGCTGCCGACGCGAACCAGACGGAAGAAGCCGTCTGTGGTAAGCCCGGATATAATCGGAACCGAGCCAGCCGGCAGCAGTCCAATTACACAAGCCATTCGAGATGGATCAGCCTTACCCGCCAAACGCGCCAACCTCCATACACTATCATACAGGCAAATGCCGTTTTCGTCAATTGTCACTGGAGAAAAAGAGGTGGGTACTTTTTACCCAGATTACTACTTGAAGTGGTGGATTTCTTCTGTCGAGGCGTCGATGCAGACGATGTCGGGTACCGTTGCCGCGGTGTTTGCCTGCCCCTTGGGGGCGGCCACGCGGATGCGCAAACGTAAACGTGGTCGCAAACACCGCGACCACGCCACCAGCCTGTTTCCATCGAATTAAGGTATCTGTCCCAATCCTGTCCTATTCGATCGGCAGCACGTGCAGCGTGTACTTTTGTTGCGCCGTCTCTCCGCCCGCGTCATAGGCTTCGAGGCGGACCTCAAAGTCACCTGGTTGCGGCGCTGTGCCGCGCAACAATCCGGTTTCTTTGTCAACACTCAGCCAAGTCGGCCCGCGCTCCAGCCGGTAGAGCACCCGCTGACGGCTGTGGTTGAAGTCCGCATGGGCCTGATATTCGTACAGCCCCTGCGCATAGATCTCAATTACGGGCTGGGTAACAAAACATAGGTTCGGTATGGTGAGCCGCCACACATCGTTCTTGAGAGGCCAGACCATCCCCCCGACAATCCACAGCCCACCGGCAAAAGCGTAAGCCGATTGCTCGTGTCTCGGCGCCCAGACGGAATCGGACAATGTGAAGGACACATTGTTGGCGCCGCTGTGCCGAATGGATGGAACTGTCTCCAGCTGTCGCCAGACAACTCCATCAGACGAATACCAGACATCGCCGAGATTCTCCCATGTCGGTTCGGAGCGGAACCCGCCCATGATCCACATCCGGTCCCGGTAGACCGCAGACGAACCCCAGATGCGAGGAATCCAAGGAGCATGGTCGAGAACTTGCTCCCAGTGTGTGCCATCGGCGGAGTTCCAGACATCATTCCATGCCACAAAGGGATGATAGGTAGCGCCAATAACCCCTCCACCGAGCAGCCATATTCTGCCGTCCAGAACAACGGGGGTGTGATGGATCTGCCGCTTCGACCAAGGAGCATGCTGCGATTCAAGGGTCCAATGTACGCCATCAGGGGATGACCAGATGTCATTCAGCAACTCCCCGGCCTTCCTGCCTCCCATGACCCATATCCTGCCCTCGAAGACAACGCAACCTGCCGAGTTCCGACCGCGCCAGGGTGCTTCTTCCGTCGCTATGGACCACGACTTGCCGTCTGCCGATGAAAATAATACGCCCTCGATGTCCGTAACCCACATCCTTTCCCCGAAGACAAAGGCGATGGGAATATCAATTCCCTTCCGCGTTGGAACATCGCCCTCTTTTGTCCAGACCAAGCCATCGCCGGAACTCCAGACGTCATTGGCCATGCGGGGGGTGTAACCGCCTATGATCCACATCCGGTCCCGGAAGACGAGCTCCCCGGCCGAATCTCGCGGCACCCACGGCACTGTGTCCTTCATCTGCTTCCATGCGGGTTGGGGATAATCGCGGAAAACCTTGAATCTAAATTCATTTTTCGTCCGGCCGTCCGCGGCAGCGACGGTAACCGAGAAGGCGTTTTTCCCACACGACAGCAGGACCGGTTTCGACTCCTGCCCAGCAGCGAGGGGGATTCCGTTAAGAGCGACCTCGGCACAGGGATCGTTGGCCTCCACCACAACACAAACCGTATCGATATCGTGAAACACCTTGACAGGCGCATAATTGTTCCTTGGTAGGCCCATGAGGGGAACAAAATCGTACCCCTCGCAGCACAAAAGAATGCGCTTCAGGCCTGCGTCGTAACCTGCCGGAGCGCGATTCTCTGTATCTCCCATTCTCGATCTCCCAGTGTTAATCTTACCACTCATTCTGTAATGGAATTCCCCTGCTACGACTTTTTCAACAACCCCAGCGTCCCCTATTTTCCTCCCTGTTTTCCTACGCCACAACTACTGCCAGAGCAAGTCTTTACGCTTATTTCAGTGCCATTCACGTCTGTCCCCTTAACGGAAGTACGAACTTACGGAAGACCGCTTATAGGCGAAATACTCTTTGCTTTGTTTGTTTTGCGTTGACAAAGACCCGGGTTTTACCGTTTCTCACTCGGACTTTTATCTTGTTTCCGCGTACAGTAATGGTTGGGCTTGCGTAATTATCCCAGCCCTCCGGTGGATGTGGTTCGACACGAAGAGTTTTCCCTACACGGATTCCGCAAATCGCTTCTATATAAGTTATCACGAAAAGCGCCGGCGGCCAGGTGAACCATTGCCGCGATCGTCTCCGCCCGGTATGCCTGTCTATGATTTCGGGTATAAGCAGGTTGTCGCTCATGGACGCCGCGATCATGTCCAGGAATCGCCCGGCTGCATGCGCATCCTCCGGAAGCGCGAGAATATGCCCCATAGCGGCCATGGGCCACGGAGCATCGGGACAACATTTGCTTCCATCGCACAGAGCGGCAAACCTGCCACTCGCCGTGTGCCTGTATCCCTGGTTACGATCGCTGTAGATAAACTTCAGGGTATTCCGGTAGATATCAGAATCGTTTGGGCAATAACCGAACCACGGCGCCGTCAGGAGGTTCGGCATGTCCGCGTGATCATAGAGCAGATGCTTGTTGTGCCCGTCGGTTTCGAATGCGTAAAGTCGGCCCCACGGCTCTCGGCGTATCACGCCGTAAGTCTCGATCGCATGGCGCAGATCCTTTGCACGCCGAAGCAGCCTCGCCGCACCCCTGCTTTCTCCATATGCTTCCTCATATATCTCGGCAAGATTCTCGAACATTACGGCTACGAGCATGTTACCTGGAATAAAAAAGGGATAGGTGCAGGCCTCATCACTGGACCGTCCACCGGAACTGTAGAGGCCGGTCGTCTTCGAATGCACTTTTTGGAGAGACCTCAAAATAATGCTCAATCCTTCGCGCACAGCCTGTTCTTTCAGGAATTCGCCGTCGCCGCTGAATCGCCAGTAACGATACAATTCCAGGACAGGATAGGCTACGGCGTCGAGAAGAAAGTGTCCGATATCCTTTTTTTTGGGGCAGGATGCGACATAGGAGGTGCCCACGCCTACCTGCGGGATCGCCTTCTCGAAGTAAAAACGCAAATGGCGTTTGCTGATTTCGGGATCGAGATACAACAATGCGGAGGAGATATAATAGCTGTCTCTGGATAAGTCCAAAGGGTACTCGGTATGGTCGGCGTGGAGGATCGCGACATCGTCAAAATCATAGGCGTTGCTCTTTGCATAGGAAAGCCCCTGGAGGAATCCCGCCTCCAGTATCTTGTCCGGCATAGACACATCCATCAAGTGAGCCGCTTGCGCTTTCCAGCGTCTCGTGGTGTTTTTCAGCAGCGATGCCGGCCCGGCGCAAAGTAATCTCTTTTCAGCGATCATAACCGTCTTTTGCGTGTTGCCGACAATTGCATAAAGGTGAAGATCTTCTGTTTTCTTTCCTTTCAAACAAATACTGTAGTCGGCCTCATAGTTGACGATATCCCTTTGTCGTTCGCCTTCGACGGGAAATTGAGCGGTTTTTCCTCGGTGTAATTCAGAGTCGGGCTTGACACTGAAGGAGTAGCCGCTGCTCTGCCGGTTGGCGGCGAAACGGCAAAAGAGGTCGGCTTCGTCCTGGGAAATCGCAAAACCTTCACGGCTGGAAGTGAGACTTAACGCTCCGGCGGGACCTGGGCACACAAAGTTCCCAGCGCCGTCATAAAGGTATCCTGCCTCCTTGCCGAGGATATTGGCCCCGCGAATTCGCACATCGATGTCTATTTTCGCTTTTGGGCAACGTCCGACAAACCGGATGACATGGACAAAGGCGTCCTCGTTCAGGGGGCACAGGCCAAAGGCTTCCACGTCAATGCGGTCCTTCCAGTTGCCGGCAATGACAAACTCGGTATGCAGAACGAGATTGGTGTCGTACCAGCTTCTTGTTTCCTCTGCATGCGTTTCTTCTCCATCCAGGATCAGGGATATGTCCCACCATCCGAACTGGAGAAGGCCCTTGTGTGCCCGCGAGAACCAATTCAGTGCAGGCACGGCCATAAGCGAAGAAGGAAAGAACCCCGTCGGCGCCCAGTTGGCATTGACCCTCCCATTTCCCGTAGTGAGAGTGCTAAGCGGGGCGTGATGGAACAGGATTCCGTTACAAGTACGCACGCGGTTTTCCTCGCGAGAGGAAAAGTAGATTTCTTCGTTCATTTTCGTTACCTGCCCTTCTTCCGAATCGGAGCCAAGGAACCGAGGATTCCGGGGAATTCCCGTGCTACGATTTTTTCAACAACCCCATGCTAACCTATTTCTCCACCACTGCCTGGGTTTCCCGTGCGATCATCAATTCCTCATCCGTGGGGATGACCCATACGGGCAGCGGCGAATCGTCGGTGGTTATCGGGCCGGTCTTGCCGCCGACGATTATCTTGTTCCGTTCCTCGTCGGCTACCGCCCCCAGCCGCCGGAGGCCTTGGCATATCCGCCGGCGGATGGGCAGCGAGTTCTCGCCGATCCCGCCGGTCAGGACCACGGCGTCACAGCCCGGCAGGACGGTGAAATACGCTCCGATGTACTTGACGATGCGATAGACGAAGAGTTCCACCGCCAGGGCTGCATCGGCGTTTCCGTCGTCGGCAGCGGTCAGGCAGTCGCGCATGTCGTTACTGACGCCCGATACGCCCAGCAGGCCGGATTCCTTATTCAGGATACGGTCCAAATCTTCCAGGCTCAATCCCGCCCGCCTGGCCATGTAAAAGACCACCGCCGGATCGATGTCCCCGCATCGCGTGCCCATCACCAGGCCCTCCAGCGGCGTCAGTCCCATGGAGTGGTCCACCGCCTTTCCGCCGGCGACGGCCGTCATGGAGCAGCCGTTGCCGAGGTGAACGGTGATAAGATTTACCTTCTCGGTGCTGGCTCCGAGCAGTTCGGCCGCCCGCAGCGTTACGCATTGGTGGCTGGTGCCGTGGAAGCCGTAGCGTCGAACGTGATATTGGCTGTACCAGTCCTTCGGCAGGGCGTATCTGAAGGCGCGGGCGGGCAGGTCGGCAAGAAAGGCGGTATCGAAAACCGCGACGTGGGGTATCTTCGGCAAGGCCGACATCGCAGCGGTAATGCCGGCGAGGTTCGGAGGATTGTGCAGCGGCGCCAACTCGGCATTGGCCCGCACCACTGCGATAATCGCCTCGTCGATAAGGGCGCTTTGGTGGATATGCTCGCCACCGTGTACGACGCGATGTCCCACGCAGTCGATCTCGTCAAGGTTCGCCAGAACGCCGATACGGGAATCCGTTACCGCCTCCAGGATCAGCCCCAGCCCGGCGGAGTGGTCCGGCGCTTCGACGGGGCTATCGTGCCGCTGCCCGCCGGCGGAGTGATGAAGCACCGCCTCGGATGTCCCGATCCGCTCCAGCAAGCCCTTGGCCAGGACCGACTCATCGGCCATCTCAAACAGTTGATACTTGATTGAACTGCTGCCACAATTGACGACGAATACTTTCATAGCGGGTATCCACTTTCAGAGTAATCCAGCGGTCGGGCACTCAAAGCCCGGTTGACACTTGGGTACCGCAAGACAACACTGATGTCAAGGAAGCAGCGGCGTTGGGTGGCACCTTCAAGCGGAGCTTGTGGGTGCATTAATCGCCGGTGATGCGACCGCGGGCGATTTGCTCTGGAGAGGAACCGAAGGTGAGTCCGATAAAAATAGGGAATAGGGACGAGTACGACAGCGCTACTTGTTGATCGCCGTGTCAGAAACAGCGGCGTCTGCTCGAAGCAGATATGTGTGTTCCCGGCCCCGTAGGGGCCTGCGTGTTTAGCCCGGGGCGCAGGCCGAAGGCCAAGCCCTGGGTTACGATGAGGCTACAGACATCAGCCCCATCGGGGCGTTCGTGAACGTTCCGAAACCGGCGACCGCCCCGACGGGGCTTGAATAACCAACTAACCTTTTCCCAGGGCTTGCCTTCGGCTTCACCCTGGGCTAAAAACGACCGCCCCGACGGGGCTAAGAAGACAAATAGCGCTGTAACATTAGGGACCAGGGGTTTTTGCGGCTACTGATTACCGGCTACCAAACGATGAGCAGAGATTCGGAGAAAAAATCGGAAGAGGTTCAGCAGGATGAGGCGATTCGTCCGGGGTGGCGGTTCGCGCGGTATTGTTTTGTGCTGCTGCTGACCGGCGGGACGGTGCTGGCATGGCTGGCGGCGCTGAGTTTTTCGCCGACTGACCCGCCGGCGAGCGTCATCTATCCCCCGCCGGCGGTCCACAACGCCGCAGGCCCGGCCGGCGCTCACATCGCCTTCGGCCTGATGTATTGGCTGGGCGGGGCCGGAACGTACGCGCTGCTGATAGTAGCGACCATATCGGCCGGCGCCATGCTGCTCGGCACGCGGATAAACCATCTGCCCTGGCGGCTGGTGGGTCTGGCGATGATGGTAACGGCGGCGGCGGCGGCATCGCACATCCTCCAGCCTCAAGGCGCAGGCGGCATACTGAACATACTCGGCGTCGGCGTCGGCGAGATTCTTCTGAAGTACATGGCCGGGACTGGCGCCTGGCTGGTGCTTGCCACTGCGTTCGGCATAGCGGTGATGCTTATGGCCGACAGCCTCGTGCTGAAACTGCCCGCGCTGGTGGGGAAACT
>DAOWOP010000153.1 GCA_030642005.1 Planctomycetales bacterium | reverse complement strand
TCGGCTGCGCCCTGGGCTAAATACGATTGCCCCTAACGGGGCTAAAAAGTAAGTAGCGATGTCATATTAGGGACTAGGAAAAAACCGATTACCGATTACTAAATCCCGAAAGGATTGACTCGATGCTTGAGGTTGACAATACGCTTCTGGTGGTGATTGACGTGCAGGGGAAACTGGCGCAGTCGATGCACGAAAAGGCCGGGCTGTTCGAGAATATCAGGAAACTCATACAGGCCGCAGGCGTTCTGGGGGTCCCGATTATCTGGGCCGAGCAGAACCCCGCCGGCCTCGGCCCGACCGTCGGCGAAATCGCCGAACTGCTTTCCGGCAAGCCGATAGCCAAGGTCAGTTTCAGTTGCTGCGGCGAGAGGCGTTTCGTCGAAGAACTGGAAAAACTGAACCGCCGCCAGGTACTGCTTTGCGGCATTGAGACGCACGTCTGCGTGTACCAGACAGCCATTGATTTACTTGAGCGTGATTATGAGGTTCACGTGGTCGCCGACGCCGTCTCATCCCGCACAGCGGGCAATAAAGACGTCGGCCTGGCGAAAATGAAAGACGCCGGCGCAGGCATCACAAGCGTAGAGACCGCGTTGTTTGAGTTGCTGAAGGTAGCCGAGGGCGATAGATTCAAGGCGATCCTCCGCATCGTGAAATAGTCCAATGAACCCGACCAAGGCTGTTTTTATACATTCCGACGAAATCGAGAATTACCACTATCCGCCCGACTGTCCTTTCAGTACGGCCCGGGCCGGGAAGGCTCGCAGGATAGCGGCTTCCATGGATCTGCTTTCAGGCCAAGGCCGGCGTCAAGTCGCTCCCGAACCCGCCGACAGGCCTACACTCGAAACATTTCACACATCCGAATACCTCGACGTGCTGAAAAAGGCATCGGCGGGAGACCTGGACGTAGAGGGCCTGCACATGGGTCTGGGCACGCATGAGTGTCCCGTATTCATCGGCCTGTATGAATACGCCGCCCTGGCCTGCGGCGCTACACTTATGGGTGCGAAGATGCTCCTTTCCGGCGAGGTTGACGTGGCGTTCAACCCATCCGGCGGGTATCACCACGCTCATCCTGCAGAAGCGTCCGGCTTCTGTTACATCAATGACGTGGTGCTGGCCTGCATGCACCTGTCGGCTGGGGGTAAGCGAGTGCTCTTCCTCGACGTCGATGTCCACCACTGCGACGGCGTGCAGGATACGTTCTACGAACGGTCCGACGTAATAACGCTGTCGTTTCACGAAAGCGGCAAGACGCTGTTTCCCGGCACGGGTTTCGAAGATGAAATCGGCGCCGGCGAGGGAAAAGGCTATACCGTTAACGTCCCCTTACCCGCCGAGACCTATGACGATGCTTATCTTAAGGCCTTCCGCGCCGTCGCGCTGCCGCTGATAGGCGCGTACGATCCGGACGTAATCATGCTGGAACTGGGTATGGACTGCCTAGCCGGCGACCCGCTGGCCCACCTGAATTTGACCAACAACGCCTACGCCGAGGTGGTCCGGTCCGTGCTCGATTTCGGCAAACCGATCCTTGCGGTCGGCGGCGGCGGATATAACATCGAGAACACCGCCCGCGGCTGGGCGCTGGCGTGGAGCATCCTGGCCGGTGCCGACGACGGAACGGACGAGATGACCCTCGGCCTCGGGGGCGTCATGCTCGAAAGCACAGACTGGCAAGGCGGCTTGAGAGACCGTATGCTGGTAACTGACGCTCGGCAGCGGAGGGTGGTGGACCCAGCCATAAATGCTACAATAGAGAAGATTGTGTCTGACGTATTTCCTTTTCATGGATTAACAACATGCTAAAATCGTTTTTCAATCCGAAATCCGTCGCGGTCGTCGGTGCGTCCCGGCAGAAAGGCAAAGTCGGCCACGAGATCGTCGCAGGCCTGATTACCGGCGGGTTTAGGGGAGACATCTATCCGGTTAACCCTAAGGCCAACGAAGTGGAATCGCTCCGCTGTTACCCCGACCTCAAATCGATCGGCCAGGCGCCGGAGTTGGTAGTGATCGTCGTGCCGGCCAAGGCCGTGCCTGCGGTAATGCAGGAATGCGCCGGCGCGGGTGTAAAATCGGTGATAATCATCACTGCCGGTTTCAAAGAAGTCGGCAAAGAAGGCAAAGAACTCGAACAGTCGGTCCTTCAGATCGCAAAAAGCGCAAGGATTCGAATTGTCGGGCCTAACTGTCTGGGCATTATGGTTCCGGGCAGTTGTCTCAACGCGAGTTTTGGCGGCGACCTGCCGAGGATCGGGCACATCGGATACATCTCGCAGTCCGGCGCTCTGGTTACGGCGATCCTCGACATGGCAAAGGCAAACGATATCGGTTTCAGCGCACTTGTCAGCATCGGCAACAAGATCGATGTTGACGAACTTGATGTTATCAAGGCGCTCGGCCAGGACGACGGGACAAAAGTTATCGCAGGCTATCTGGAAAGTATCACAAATGGCGACGATTTCGTACGCCAGGCGGAACTTATCTCGCAGAAAAAGCCTATACTGCTGATAAAATCAGGCGGCACAGGCGCCGGCGCCAAGGCGGCGTCCTCACACACCGGGTCTCTGGCAGGTAGTGAAACGGCCTACGATGTCGGGTTCCACCGGTCCGGCATTATCCGTTGCGACTCCATAAAGACGCAGTTCGATTACGCCCAGGCCTTCGTCGATCAGCCTTTGCCTTCCGGGGCGAGCATCGCGGTCATCACCAATGCCGGCGGTCCGGGCATTATGGCCGCCGATGCAATCGAACGAAGGGGACTGACCTTCGCAAAATTGACCGACGAAACGATTAATAGGCTGGCTTCCAACCTACCCGCGGCGGCTAATGTCAACAACCCGATTGACGTCCTGGGCGACGCCATGCCCGACCGGTACGAATTCGCACTTGACGTCATCCTCGACGATCCCAGCGTGAATACCGTTATAATTCTGCTGACGCCGCAGGCAATGACGGATTGCGCCGGCGTCGCCGAGGCGATCGTCAAAACCGCCGCTGAAAAACCCGCCAAACCCGTGCTTGCCTGCTTCCTCGGCGGACAGAAGGTCGCCGAAGCAATTCGTATCCTGCGCAGAGGTAAAATCCCTCAATACGATTCCCCCGAAAGCGCCGTAACAACCGTTGAAGTAATGAACAAATATGTCTGCTGGCGATCCAGGCCTAAGCGCGTCATAAAACTCTTTGCCGTCAACCGCCGTAAAGTTGAGCATATCATCGACAGGCACCTGCGGCAGGGCGTTCGTGAAATACCGGAAATGGAATCCAAAGAGATTCTGGAGGCATACGGATTCGTAACGCCCAAAGGAACGGTCGCCATGACCGCCAAGCAGGCGGCGAACATCGCCGATCAACTCGGATACCCGGTCGTGATGAAAATCTGGTCGCCGGACATCCTCCACAAGTCGGATGTCGGCGGCGTCAGGACCGGTCTGACCGGCCCACAGCAGGTAATGGACGCCTTCGACCTGATGATGTACCGCATCCCCAAGAAGGCGCCCGACGCCGACATCCTCGGCGTACTGGTTCAGGAGATGTGCAGCGGCGGCAAGGAAGTAATACTTGGAATGAATCGCGATCCGCATTTCGGCCCGCTGCTGATGTTCGGTATGGGCGGCGTTACAGTCGAGGTGCTCAAGGACGTGGCGTTCTATCTTGCACCGATAACGGCTTCCGAGGCCAAGGAAATGCTCGTCCGCACGAAGACGTATCAGATTCTAAAAGGGTTCCGAGGCAAGGAGGGCGTCGATATCGACGCTATCGCCGAAGGCCTCCAAAGGCTCAGCCAATTGGTAACAGCGTTCCCACAGATTCAGGAAATGGACATTAACCCTTTCATCGTCGGCGTCGAAGGCACAACGCCCATCGCCGTGGACGCCCGAATCAGCGTAGAAAAACTCTGACCGAGAAGAAAACATGCAGGAATTTGACTGGAAGAAAAAGTTTGCCGACAGGATCGGAACCGCCGCCGAGGCCATGAAACTCATCAAGCCCGGAAACAGCATCTTCATAGGCACCGGATGCGCCCAACCTCAGTATCTTGTCAACTCGCTTGTGGAGTATTCCAGGAATATCTACGACGCCCGTATCATTCACCTGCTGACGATGGGTTCAGCGCCCTATGCCGACGAGAAATTCCGCGACAAATTCAAGATGAACAGTTTCTTCGTCGCCGACAACGTCCGGCATGCCCTGGACGCAGGTATCGGCGATTACACCCCGATTTTCCTGTCGGCGATCCCGCGGGAGTTCGAGACAGGCCGAATCCCCATCGACGTGGCGTTGATATCGGTCTCGCCGCCCGACGCGAGCGGGCTGTGCAGTTTCGGCGTTTCGGTCGATATCGTCAAGTCCGCCACCGCCAACGCCAAGTACATCATCGCCCAGGTCAACTCCAAAATGCCGCGAACGATGGGCGACAGTTTTATCCACGCCAACTTCATTGACATGCTCGTGCCGCACGACGAACCTGTTATCACCGTTCCGGTTCCCGAACCGAATGAGACGCTTCGACGTATCGGACAGAACATCGCCCGCCTGGTCGAGGACGGCAGCACAATCGAATGCGGCATCGGGCGCATACCACAGGCGCTGGCAGAATACCTCAAGGATAAAAAAGAACTCGGCATCCATACCGAAATGTTCGGCGACTGGATTATCGACCTTATCGAATGCGGCGCGATAACCTGCTCCAAAAAGACGATTAATCGCGGAAAGATCGTCGCCAGTTTCTGCATGGGTTCGCAAAAACTCTACGATTACGTTGACGGAAATCAGTTTTTCGATTTCAGGCCCACCGAGTACGTCAATGATCCGTTCGTCATCAGCCGGCACGACAAGATGGTAGGCATCAACGTCGCATTGGAGATCGACCTTACCGGGCAGGTCTGCGCCGATTCGCTTGGCTACAAGTTCTACAGCGGAATCGGCGGGCAGGTGGACTTCATTCGCGGCTCTGCCCGCAGTCGGGGCGGGAAGCCCATCATCGCCATGCCCTCCACCGCCAGAGACGAATCCGTCTCCCGCATTGCCCCGCACCTGACCGAGGGCGCAGGCGTCGTTACCACCCGCGGCGACGTGCACTATGTCGTTACAGAGTACGGCATCGCCTATCTGCACGGCAGGAGCATTCGTGAACGCGTTCTGGCGCTGGTTAATATCGCCCATCCGAAGTTCAGGAACGAACTCCTCGAAGCCGCTAAAACACAGAATTATATCCCGCAGGACCAGATTGAACTGGCATGGGACAAGGTCGCCTACCCCGAAGAACTTGAACGTTACGACACGCTCAAAGACGGCACGCAGATTTTCTTCCGTCCCGTCAAGCCCACCGACGAACCGGCCTTGAGCGAAATGCTCTATTCACTAAGCAACCAGTCCGTCCATACGCGGTACTTCACTTACACGATGACCTTCCCCCACAAGGACGTGCAGAAACTCACCAACATCGACTACCGCAGCGACATTGCCATCGTCGGCGTCGTGCCAAGCCCTACTGGTGAGGATATAGTTGCCATTGCGCAGTACTTCCTCGACCCCAAGACCCAGGCCGCCGAGGTCGCATTCATCGTCCAGGACGAATGGCAACAAAAGGGGATGGGCACGTTCCTGATGGACTACCTGGCCAAGATCGCCCGGCAGCGCGGTGTCCACCGCTTCTACGCCAAGGTACTGCCAGTCAATAAGCCCATGCTCGCCATCTTTCACAACTCCGGCTTCAAGGTGAACACCGAGTTCGACGGCGAGGCCTACAGCGTCGCCTTCGACCTGACGAAACAGCCGCAGTAATCTCCCTACGAGCCGCGACCGTAAGGGAGCGGTCGAATAGACGTTCCGCCCGGTATGACCGCTCCCTTACGGTCGCGGCTCGTAGCGTGTTACCATACATTGTATCATTGTTCCATTACGTAACGTATCGCAGCAGGAAGCGAATCCTCGGTATTTATATACCGCGTGCTTCCGCCACGAGTCCAAACCCTTCTGTTTTGAAAGTCTCCTCGCTGTCGCAGTGCTCGCGTCGCGTAAGACTTGAATTGATTCATCACCGCTTCAGGCCTGATGTCGCCGCACTTGACGACGACATGGATGTGATTCGTCCTGCAGTTCACCACGAACAACTCCCACCGGCGAAACCGACACACTTCCGTAACAGATTGCTCAACAATCTGCCTCTGTTCGGTATTCAGCGCCGCTTCTGTGAATTTCATTCGCTGTTTCGCCGATTCTTCCAGACCCGCACAGGGGGGGCCGTAGTCGGTTTCGGGACAGGCATTGAGTTTATTCACCCAGCCGCGATGGTCGCCATGAAGCCAGGTTCCGTAGGTGCTCCATGTCAGGAAATATGCCAGAGGTAAGGACCTAAGT
>DAOWOP010000144.1 GCA_030642005.1 Planctomycetales bacterium | reverse complement strand
GGAGATATACCACGAGATGCCGGAGATAAACGCCGTTTGCCACGCCCATCCTCCCCGCGCGACAGCCTTTGCGGTCGCCGGCGTGGACCTCCCATCGGGCATCCTGCCGGAGGTGGAAATATTTATCGGCCAGGTGCCGATAGCCGCCTATGACACCCCCGGCAGCAAAAACCTCGCCGAGACCATCCTGCCTCACCTGAAAAACAACGCGAACACGATCATCCTTGCCAATCACGGAGTGGTAACCTGCGACAAGGACCTCCAGCAGGCCTATTTCCACATCGAAACGCTGGAGATGTACTGCAATATCCTGCTGCTGACCAAACAGATCGGTAATATCCGCTCGCTGCCCGAAGTCAAGGTGCGCGAGTTGCTCGACGTAAAGGAGTCTATGGGTATTGCCGATCCCCGGCTGGAATGTCTGCGAACGAATGAAAGTAATCCGGAAGCGTGCGTCCTTGCCGGCAGCGATGAGTTCCTGCGCGGCTTTTCGACGGTCGCCATCCCGCAGCATACGCCCGACGCCGACGGTCACGGCCACGGCAACGGCATCGCCGGGGCGCCCTCGCAAGCCGGTCAACCCCAGCCGACGCCGACATCGGCCGGACCCTTCCCAGCCACAGTCGCCGGGCGGAATATCCCAGGCCCCGAAGGCCTCGGCTCCAGTTCCCAGACCGTTCGCGCCCGGGCAATGGAAGACGAAATGGAACGACTCGTACAGGTAATAACAGATAAAATCGTAAGGAGCAGTCAGTAAAAAGCAGTCAGCGGTCAGCAATCAGCAGTCAGCAAAAGAAAAAACTGAATGCTGAATGCTGATTATTGAACGCTGATTGCTGAACGCTGATTGCTGAATGCTAATTATGAAATCGCTGGATAAAAAACTCGATGAGATTCACGCAGACCAGAACTCCAACGCGTTCATCCTCGCCGACGCCAAGGACGCCGACATGGCCTTCGGTATCGCCACGCCGGGCAAAAGCCCCGAACACGTCGATGGGGAGTTTCGCTCGCTGGGGCAATACCGCGAACACATCCGCCAAAACGTCCGCCAGGGACTGCTTGACATTATGCTCATGTCGGTCTCGTCAAACGATATGCTGACGATCCGCGAGCGGATATTCGACGGCTCGAACGTAACGCCCGCCATCCGCGCCAACGACACCACCGACATTCACGTCGCCCGAGGCGCATCGTATCCGAATGTCCCGGCCAGGCCCTTCAGCACGGCGCTGCTAGACCACGCACAGTGCGGTCAATTAGGCTGCGACGATACGCAAATACACCTCGGCGCCAATCTCGGCCTGTTCAGCATGACGTTCAACAACGACGTCGAACTGGACCGGGCGATGCTGGAGGCCTACAAGGCTTTTCGCATTGAGGCCGAGCAGAAGGGTTTCCGCCACTTCCTGGAGGTCTTCGCTCCCAACGCGATGGTCAACCCCATACCAACCGAGCAGATCGGCGGTTTCCTGAACGATATGATCACCCGCGCACTCGCCGGCGTGCCGTCGTCGGCCAGGCCGCTGTTCCTGAAAATGCCGTACCTCGGCCCAGCCGCCATGACCGAACTGGTCAAGTACGACCCGCACCTCATACCGGGCGTCCTCGGCGGCTCGGCGGGGACAACCTACGACGCGTTCAAACTCCTGGCCGAAGCGAAAAAGTACGGCGCGCGGGCCGCCCTGTTCGGCCGAAAAATCAAGGACGCCGAAGACGAACTCTGCTTCATCCAGTTCCTGCGATGGATTGCCGACGGCGAGATCCAGCCGGAAGAGGCAACGAAGGCCTACCACGGCGTGCTTGCAGGCCTGGGTATCCGCCCGCATCGGCCTCTGGAAGAAGACATGCAACTGACCAGCGGCATAACGAGTTACGGCTCTACCGGCAGGACGATAAGCATCCCGCAGACGCCTGACAGCACTCCGGCGGATGAATCTGTCGGAAGCGCCTCGCGCGATGCAGACGTCTCCTGGCCGACGAAGCCCGACGGTCTGCCGGACTTTCCCAAAATGACGCCGCAGCAACGGCTGGCATACCACCAGACCCGCCTGTCCGACGCCATCGGCTGACACAAGCCGGACCGGTTAACACCATTGGCATTATCCACACCGCCTCGCTACAATACCCCCGTGATTTGTCGAAGAACGGATTTGGAAACACCGGTTTAATAAAATCGAAGGAGAATTTTAAAATGCCACTGGTACCGATGAGAACAATGCTTGATCACGCCGCCGAAAACGATTACGGGATTGCCGCTCTCAACGTCAACAACATGGAGCAGATTCAGGCGATTATGATGGCTGCCGAGGAGACCGACAGCCCCGTCATCATCCAGGCGTCGCGCGGCGCACGAAAGTACACAAACGACGCCTATCTGCGCCACCTGATGCTCGCGGCCGTCGAACTGTACCCGAAAATCCCCATCGTCATGCACCTCGACCACGGCAACGCGCCGGAGACCTGCTTCAGCGCCATCGAACAGGGCTTCACCAGCGTAATGATGGACGGCTCACTGAGCGAAGACGGTAAGGTGCCCAGTTCGTATGAATACAACGCCGAGGCAACGCTGAAGGTCGTCGAAGCCGCCCATGCCGTCGGCGTCAGCGTCGAGGGCGAGATCGGCGCGCTGGGCGGTATCGAAGACGGCCACGGCGCGGGCCTGACCGAAGAAGAAGCGCAGGAACACCTGACCGACCCGGCCCAGGCGGAGCAATTCGTCGCCGATACCGGCGTGGACGCACTGGCCGTCGCCATCGGCACCAGCCACGGGGCGTACAAGTTCAAGAAAAAACCGACCGGCGACGTGCTCAAGATGAGCCTTATCGAGGAAATCCACCGCCGACTGCCGAATACGCACCTGGTAATGCACGGCTCGTCGAGTGTGCCGCAGGAATTGCAGGACATCATCAACAAGTACGGCGGGAACATTAAGCAGACCTACGGCGTTCCGATTGAGGAAATCCAGCGCGGCATCAAGAACGGCGTCCGAAAGATCAACGTCGATACCGACAGCCGACTGGCCATCACCGGCGCGATCCGCAAGGTTTTCAGCGAGACGCCCGAAGCCTTTGACCCTCGCAAATACCTCACCCCTGCCCGCGAAGCGATGAAGCAGGTCTGCATCAAACGAATGACCGCCTTCGGCCAGGCAGGCAACGCCGGAAAAATCAAACCCAATACCTGCAAGGAAATGGTCAGTTTCTACAAATAGGAACTTGGGACTCGGGATTAGGGACCAGGCAACGGCGGCGGTGGGTGGCACCTTCAAGCGCAGCGAAGCGGAGCTTGTGGGTGCAGGCCACCTGCCAAGACTAATGGAGTCGGCGGTTGTTACGTATCAGTGGTAATGGTAAGATAAATTGTGTAATCAAGGAGACTTCGGAATGAGGTTGTTGGTAAATCTTGTTTATGATTCCGAGTATAAGGGTTACGTTGCGGACGTCCCGGAACTTCCCGGCTGTATGAGCCAGGGCAAGACGATAGAATCCGCCCTGAAGAACGTCAAAGAAGCCATTTCCCTTTACATCGAGACTTGCCGCTGAGCGAGTAGGCTGGGCCGGAGCGAAGCGAGGCCCACCTTACCCAGTGTGGTGAAAAATGAGACAAGGTGCAAAGTGGGCAATTCGTCTTGGTATTAGCCTGTTCATCGCTGTATGGTTGGCAGTGCTGGCGGGCGTAATAATAAATCATCACCGGCCACCGCGCCCCGTTGCCACCTCTTCTTCTTCGCCGTCCACCAAAGCATCAGTAAATAAGCAAGCCAAACATCCTCCTCCGCTGCCTCCTTTGAAATATACAATCTTGGCTGAAAGGCATGGTTACGATTATTGGGTTGCCGTTTTAATTGAACCAATGACTACTCTGCAATTAGAATCCCTTGCACAAAGATTGCTTAAAGGACGGCATCAATCCGCCGAGCGGCTCATTGCTCATCTATACTTTGATCAAGATAATTTCGACTTAGATATAGAAAGGTATGGCCGCGAAATCAAGTTTATGCCGCCTGGCTGCATCCACGCGCTGATTGCGAGTGCGCCGAAATGGGAATTGGACAAATCTTATCTTCGTGGAGTTCCCTCAAAGCCTACAAGGCGAGCGTATTTTGAGACCGCAAGGTTGGCTGCGCAACAATTCAGCAAGGAGGATTGGATATATCAAGAAAAGGAAAACAAAGTCATCATTCACAACTATCAGGTTCGGCACGCTTGTATTCCTGATATCGTTTGCAAGTTAACGAGCGAATTTTTGATGAGCGGCTTGACAGTGTGGCGGCAAATACCGCATGTTGAAAGCGTAGAGGTACATGTTTGCGATAAGGACGGGACGGCTCTTGGAACCGTTGAGATTTTCCGTGCGGCCAGGAAACCTGCGAGCCGCAAGAAGAAGGAGATTCAATGGGATAAACGATGTTTTGCACTCTGGGATATGGAGCGGGATGCCGCCTTGCGATACAAAGCCAGAGTCATAAATAAGAGGGAATATGAACTCCTCAAGGCATCGCACGTACAAGCGAGATATGATCTCTATACGCAGGTCTGGGTTGCTGCCTCCGCTTTCATGCGAATTGATTTACATGAAAATCTGTCCAATCGCATAGCAAAAGACTTGTCGTGGTAACAGCTGGTTGCAGTAGAAATCTGTCTGGGCATATTTGCCGAATGTGGTATAATAGTGCTATGGCAACGCTTATCGAGACCAACTCGTATCTCCGTGATGCAAGGAAACCGTGAAACCGATCGAATTCAGCCTTCACGCAATGCAACAGATGGCCGAGCGGGGAACCTCGCAAGAGGAGGTTGTCCGGGCTATACGTGAAGGGAAGTCCGAGCGGGCGAAACAAGAAAGGTTAATGTATCGGCTCAATGTCGAGTATAATGCCGTATGGGCCGGCAAACATTATGGGATTAAACAGGTGGCTCCAGTTGTGGCCGAAGAGGATGACAGGATTGTTGTTGTAACAGTGTACACTTTTTTCTTCTGATGGAGTTGGCGACATGAAAATCAGTTATGATGAACAGGTTGATGCCCTCTACATTCGGCTGCTGGAGGGTGATTTTCAGTGCAGGACAGTTCGTCTGTCCGACACCATCGCTCTGAACATAGGCCCGGCCGAGGAACTTGTCGGCATTGAAATACTCGACGCCAGGGAAACACTTCATCTCAAAACCACTCCGGAAGTAGGCCTGAAAAACCTCAAAGCCAGACTGGCGGGATAACCGAGCGCCGTGGCCGTGGTGTTTGCGAAGTCCCTTGGGGGCGGCTACGTCAAAGGTGATTTAAACCTGGTTAAAATAGGCCTTCGTATTCTCATGCACGTCCGAACAGTTCAGAAGGTCATCCACTTTCCACCATCGCAATTCTGAATGTTGGTCATCTTTCTTGAGCGGCTTGGAATCCTGCAAGAGGTATTCGTAAGCAAGAACCACATAGTGAGTACCAACCCCCCCACGACCAAGGTAATTGTCGTCATAGAAATGTTCATATACACCCAGAAATCGCAGATTTTCCGTGGCCGGAGAAAGACCCAGTTCAAAATCGGCTACTCTTTGGATGGCGTTGCGCAGAAGTTCATTTTTCCTGATCCTGCCGCCCGGCACAAACCAGTATCCCGCAGCGGGCCGATTAACTCGCTTGCCAAGCAGAACTGCACCTTCGACATTTTTGATGATCAGGTCAACCGACACCAGCGGCGCAACATCTATTATCTGAATGAATTTTGAATCATCGAGTTTCATTGGAAAAGACCCTGGATTTGAAATTGTTCTCAATTCCTATTCTGTTCCCGCCATTACCGGATAGTTCGTAGCCGGGCGTTACCCGTTTCTTCCAGGTTATCTCCGCAAACGCAGCCAGGTTTTTCGGAATGAGTCGCGGAGGCGGTCGGTGAATCGCAGGGCTTTGCCGCCGGGATGAGTGGAGTAATCGGCGTCGGCAAGGTCGCCGGGGGAAATCGGGCGAGTCGGGGCGAGATGCGCAACGAAATCGAACACAGCGGCTTTGATGCGACGAATCAGTAGGCTGGGACGGAGCGGAGCGGAGTCCCGGCGATTAAGTCTCGTGTATTTATAGTGGGACTTCGCTTCGCTTCGTCCCACCCTATGGGTGAATTTCATCACGCCGTCCTCTGAATCGGTTCGCCGACACTGGCGAAGACTTCCCGGCGGGTTCTGGTTCGGCGGGATTTGATCGCGTGAAGTTGAGCAGAATCTATCACGCGGGCGTCTCGCCGGATTGACTCCAATCGCCCTACCCCGCCGTCTGCGTATGCGCCGGCAGCCACTTCGTTATCCAGCATCCAGCGAGAGACGTCCTCGTCATACTCGGCTGGGTACGCCAGGCCTACTACGAACGGCAGGCGCGACTTTTCGCCAAGCCCGCCCAGCAGCAGTTGCGTCCGGCAGGGAAGATTCCCGTCAGCCAATCGGTGAATCTTGTCATAATCCCGTCGGGCGGCTTCCAAATCCAGGCTATAGAAGAACAGGCCCGTTTCCAGTTGAAATTTCTGGTGCGATACACCGACCAATTCCATCGTCCCGTCAGGCATGGCTGCGTAGATGCGATAAATCTTCACATGTGCATAAGCCTCCGATTCGGCCAGCATCGCCACTTCCTCGGCAGTGTATCCGACGGCGCAAGTGTCATGAAAGTCGATTACATACAGGCCGGTGTAGCGGTCGGGATGTTCCAATGTGGGCAATTTCATAATAAATGTCTAATGACCAATGTCCAATGACCAATCAATGTCTAATGCTCAATGCCTAATGTCAAAATGCGTGCGGGTTACTCCTGGATATTATAGACATTAGTCATTAGATATTCATTAGGCATTGGCCATTAGACATTAGTCATTTCAGTACTATTTTACCGAATCGGCGCTTGCCGACGCGGAG
>DAOWOP010000255.1 GCA_030642005.1 Planctomycetales bacterium | reverse complement strand
CGGCGGCGGGGGCCTTTATGCCGTTGCGGTATTTCGCGGCCTTGGGGATAAGATGACCGTCCTCGCCGACCAGGAGGATAAATGCGTGATCGGCCCGAACGACCTTGAAGATCACGTCCAGCGTGTGCTGCAACAGTGTGTCCAGGTCAAAGATGGACGTCAGTTCGGTAGAGAGGTCGTAGAGGATGCGGAGATTGCCGATGGCCTCAGCGCCGGCCTCGGGTGTAGGGATGATTATAGACTCCTCATTGGCCGGGACGGTCGCCACGATGGCGGCGTCCCGTTCCCTCTGGCCCTCATTCGCCGCCGTTGGCGTCGCCGCATGTGAAGACGAACCGCCAAATACCAAAAGCGTTGTGCCGCAGCGAATCTGATCGCCAAGATGTAGCGGGGTCGGCTTCTTTACCCGGACGCCATTAAGGAAAGTCCCGTTCGCCGAGCCGGCATCCTCGATTGTCCATGACCTGTTGTGCCTGCTCATGTGGGCATGCCGGCGTGAAACAGTACCATCAGCCAACGGAAGGCTTTCACTATGTCGGCCGATAGTGGCTTCGGCGCTGACCTGAAAGACTCGGCCTTTATCAGGTCCCTGGATTATCTCAATGGTAACTGCCATCACATTCGCGCTTAAGCGAAAATACCGGAAATGCCCACTCTGTACGACGAATCAGACCTGCTGGAAACCTGCTTTACAAACGCATCCAGCACCACTCCTCGGGCACCGAGAGATATGACCTATGGATAAAGCGCCACCCGCTGATCCAGTCCAGTGTTGTTATTATAAGTTTATCCGCATCTCGCCAATCTGTCAACAACAATTCGGCCGGCGAATTGAGACGAATTATACGAATTATCCGCTTGTCCAAAACAACTTTCGTGAAATTCGCTGTAATTTGTGTAATTCGTGGGATAGGGTACAGGTTATGCGATTCAAGGCGGTAAAAGGCACGAGAGATTTTTATCCCGACCGGATGGCGCTGCGGAACTACCTGGCCGATACCTGGCGTAGGGTCTCGCTTCGCAACGGCTTCGTCGAGTTCGACGGGCCTGTGCTGGAGTATCTGGACCTTTTCAGCGTCAAGAGCGGGCAGGAAATAGCGTCGCAGTTGTTCAGTTTCACCGACCGCGGCGGGCGGGCCCTAGCTATGCGCCCGGAGATTACGCCCACGCTGGCGCGAATGGTCAACGCGCAAATCAACTCTCTGCCCAGGCCGATAAAATGGTTCTCCGTGCCGCGCCTGTTCCGGGCGGAAAACCCGCAAAAAGGCCGGTTGAGAGAGTTCTTCCAGTGGAATATCGACATCATCGGAAGCGACAGCGTCCTCGCCGACGCCGAGTGCATATTCACAGCCATAGATTGCCTGCGCGAGATGGGCCTGAAGCCGGAGGACGTGGTGGTGCGCATCGGCTCCAGGCCGTTGACCGTCGCAGCCCTGAAACGCGCCGGTGTGAACGACTCGACGATGGAAGCAGCCCTTGCCGCTCTGGACAAAAGACCCAAAGTCGCCCCGGACGCCTTCGCCGAAATAGCCGTCGCCGCCGGGATTCCCGCAGATTCACTCGACGAACTTTGTGCGTTCCAAGATTGCAAGACTATCGACGCTTTGAATAATCTTGATAGCGTTTTCTTAAGCAAAGAGGGCAACCTGAATGCCATTGCACACTTAAGCGACCTTTTACAGTACTTGGACGTAATGGGCGTGGGCGATTACTGCCGGCTGGATTTCAGTATCGTCCGCGGGCTGGCGTATTATACGGGCATCGTCTATGAGGTATTCGACGCTGCCGGTTCTCTGCGGGCGGTGGCGGGGGGGGGGCGGTACGACAACCTGCTCAAATTGTTCGGCGGGCCTGAAGTCGGCGCGACGGGCTTCGGGATGGGCGACGCGGTCCTCGAGATACTCCTTGCCGAGAAAGGCAAACTACCTGACCTGGCGGGGGGGCTGGACTGCTTCGTCATCGACGGTGAGGCGGGATTGCTGGATAAAGTTCTGGAAGCGGTGGGGCGGCTTCGGCAGGGGGGTATCGCCGCAGATTTCAGCGCGAAACGGCAAGCCGTCGGAAAGCAACTCAAGGAAGCAAACCGTCGAAACGCCCGTTACGCGGCAATCCTCCGCGCCGACGGCGTCGGCGTCAAAAACCTCGCCACCGGCGAACAAACAAATGTGCCCATCGGTGAGTTTCTGGAAAAACCGAAAGCATATATAATATAATCGCGGTGGATTTTCTGAAGGAGGCTTTCCGATTGCTTAAAGGTTCATGGGAAAAGGTTGAGGAAAGCGATAACGATCCGGCAAAGCCTCAATTTAGATAATAGTACGATACGGTTGACGGACAAAGCGGGAGAAAACTCATGACGGTGGTGAACGGGAAAAAATTTGTTTGTCCGCATTGCGGAGTCGAGGATGTCCTGCAACAGGTGCAGGATGCTACGGAATATTGGATGATAGAGCGAGTCGTCATAGGAAAGGGACAGATGGAAGATGCTGTTGATACCGGCGAGCTTATTGAAAGCGTCGGTGGCGACGTTGTCGGTTATTCGTGCCACAACTGCGGCGAGAATGTTGATCTACAAAAATATAAGGTGCAATAATTTTCTTCCAAAGGTTGACAATTGGCAGATACGGCTCTTTCTGTAATTGGAAATCGGCAATTGAAAATTGGAAATTGAATGGGTCGGCGAAGCGTTCATTATGAGGCGGCGTTTGAGTCGTATCTGCGTGGGAAGGGCTGGCCTTACGTGGTGGTTGATGAGGCCAAGAAGACGCTGTTCGCGGGGATTTCCATTAAGAGTTTCGATTTCGTGGTCTATTCCGACAGCCGGGCGAATCTGCTGGTCGATGTGAAGGGTCGAAAATTTCCCGACCAGACAGGTTCGTCGTCCCGATCGAGCCGTGCGTGGGAAAACTGGGTTACGCGCGAGGACATCGAATCGCTGCGCGAATGGGAGAACATTTTCGGCGTCGATTTCACAGCCGTGATTGTCTTCGCGTACTGGCTTCAAGGCCCGCCGCGGCAGGCGCCGTTTGAGGATGTTCACTTTTTCCGCAACAGGTACTACGCCTTTTTAGCCATTAGTCTGGCTGAGTACGCTGACTGCGTGCGGCCACGGAGCGCCAGGTGGCAGACGGTCTCGATGCCGACGGGCGAATTCACCGACAGGGCGGCCGACCTGGCGAGTTTTTTATAACATGACCGTTTGTGTTGCTTGAAGTAGCCGGTGAGGGGTGTATAATT
>DAOWOP010000031.1 GCA_030642005.1 Planctomycetales bacterium | reverse complement strand
TCTTTGTTTATTGTGTTTTGGCTGATTGCTGACCGCTGATTGCTGACCGCTTAAAATTGCGAATCTCGCCGGAAAAATCAGTTACACACTCGGGACTTGCGCCGGCGAATAAACACCAATCCGAGCATCAGCAGCGACAGCGTTGTCGGTTCGGGAATAAACTCCTGGGTAAGCAAAAGCGGGTCCCCGATCATGGTCATACCGTAATGCCAGTCTTTCTCGTAATCGCTGAAGCCCCCGCCCGCGCGAGCCAGCCACCAGTTCTTCCAGGCCTCCCCAAAGATATTTCCCGCTCCGAGTGGGCCAAAGTAATCGTTAAAATTGAGCATACTGCCGGTCTTGCTCGAACCGACGGACAGAAGTCCCATGTCGGTGCCGAAAACGTACTCCCCCGCCATGTAGCCGTCGGCGGTGTAATCGGCGTTCGAGCAGGCAAAAAGATTGTAGAAAAAAACCTGCGGATCCACCGCTTCCAGTTCGCTGTTATAGACAATTCCGCCGCTCCAGTCCGGACCGATCTTGAAGTGGTGCGAACTCGGATTGGAATGCGCACAGAGCAAAACGTGTTCGTATTCTGTCTGCAAGCGGTTCTTGTAATCCGTGGCCACGGTGATCGCCCCGTTCTGTATGAGGGTAACCGCGCCGCCCACTGCTGCGCGCATATCGTTACTCCACAGCGAAGCGTAATAACCGGACCAGTCGTCATCGACATAGGCCAGACCGTTGTTTGAAATGCTCAACTGCGAGGCCCGATAGGCGTTATTTCGAGCGAAGTAAGCGTTAAGCATCCCCGCCTCCGTCCGACCGGTGTGAAGTCCGGTCAGTTTGTGGGTTAACAGCCGGCCGACCCATATCTCGGGGGCGACGTTTCCGGTATGACTGTCGTATCTCCCGTTGCTGTCCGAATCGCCCCACGTGCCGTTTATATCCTGAAAGTACAGGTCGCAGGGGAATTCGTCGTGCGACCATGACCCATGCGCGGCAATTTCATAGTTCGTAACGGGCAGGTCGCCGATGAAAACCGCCCCCGCCAATCCCTGGCTGCTATGCCGGTTGGCCAAGTGCGCACGCAGCGCCGATGCGTCGGTGAAGTTCGTGGTCGTCAGAATCGGGTTATACCCCTGACTCTGGATATTCTGAAGGTACTGGTTCAGCCCCACGGTGATCTGGCCGCCGGCGTACAGCGAATTGTTAACAACCACCTCGACGTTCTCGGCCGCCAGTGCAACCAGGGCGAAAAACGGGTTACAAACCAGAATTGCCACACACGCAAACCATTTCACCTTCATCGCTGACGCTCCCTTTCAAGTTTCATTCCTCACCAACAACGGGAAAATCCCGCTGCCAAGCCCAGCCATTCGAATGGCTGGGCTTCTTTTCCAATCCAAGGCTGATGAAACAGGTGAGCGGCCTATTCCTCAGCGCCCATATCCGCCAATTGGCGGGCTTCCAACCCATGAGCGCCTGGGCTTGCAAACCTCCTTGTCCTCACTTAAAGGCAAGTTACTTTCTGCGTCGTCGAATTCCGCAGGATTTCCGCTTACGCCTCAACAACGCCACCGCGCCAAGCGCCAGCAGTGACAGTGTGGCTGGCTCGGGAATGACGTAGATGTCAACAACGTCACTGTAGACTCCACCGCCGCAGTACCCCCCTGCAAAGATCGCTTGGCCGCCTACTGTCGTTGAAGCCAACCTGTCCCGCGCCTGCGAAAGCGAGTCTATGGACCACAAGCCAGTATTGGCGTCGTAAATGTCGATACTGGCATGATAATCGCTGTTACCATACCCGTCGCTGCCACCGGCAATCAGCGCGAGGCTATCCAAGGACGTAGCAGCCGGGATGTAGCGGGTCTCTGTCAATGTGGCAGTGGACCACTGCCCTGTGTCAACATCGTAGATGTCCACGACATTGCTGCTGTTCTCGCTCCCAGAGTATCCTCCGGCAAAGATCGCCTTGTTATTTACCGTCGTGGCAGCAGGTGAGTGCCGCGCCTGTGACAATGTGGTCGTGGACCATTGCCCCGTGTCTGCGTCGTAGATATCCACAACGTTGCTCAGAGTACTGCCGTCCACTTGACCGCCAGCGAAAAAGACCTTGCTGCCGACAGTTGTTGCACTCAGATTTTTTCGGGCCTGCGAGATAGATTGCGTGGACCACAGGCCGGTGACGGCGTCGTAGATATCGACGATATCAGTTACGTCTCCACCGCCGCGGTCACCTCCGGCGAAAAAAGCCCGGTGCCCCACTGTCGCTGCTGCCCCGTTATACCGCGCCTGCGAGAGGTTGCTGGTGGACCAAGAGTCCGTCTGACTATCATAGATGTCCACAACACTTATGCTTTGTCCGCTGCCGCGGTAGCCCCCGGCGAAAAGAGCCTTGCCGTCCACGCTGGTTGCGGCGATTGAGTTCCTCGCTATCGAGAGTTGAGAGGTTGACCAAACCCCCGTTTCGGCGGCGTAGATATCCACAATGTCGCTGAACCCACCAGAGGCTGAATACCCCCCAGCGAAGATTGCTTTGTTACCTGTCGTGGTAGCGGCAAGATTGAGACGTTCGTGCGACAGGCTTGCCGTGGTGTGGATAAGGCCGGATGCAAGCCCCGATCCGGAGAGAATCAATATTGACAATACGACTACCCAACCATTCCATTTTGCCTTCATCGTTCTGCTCCCTTTCAAGTTTCATTCATCACCGACTGCAGAAACGCCCGCTGCCGATTCCTTCCAAACCAAGGCTGATGAAACAGGTAAGCGGCCCGTTCAATCAGCGCCCAACAACCCATGAGCGATGGGCTACTTGGGGCCACAGGTTAAAAACCTGTGCCACCAGAAAAATAAACCTTCTAAACGTCAGGAACTTGGCCGGTGGTGGCCTAAGGTGTGTTTGAGTGAGCGAGATTCGCCCACACCCTCTCTTGTGAATCGGCATGGCTCTTGCCGAAACGCAGCTACTCCGCCGCTCCCTTTAGCGGGCTGGAGCACGTTAAATTTTTACAGACTATGACTTTCGGTTTGGGAACTTGGCCGGTGCGGCCTAAGGTGTGTTCGAGTGAGCGAGATTCGCTCACACCCTCACTTTGAAGAATTACTCCGCCGCTCCCAGAGCGGACCAGAGCAACTATCAATATAGTATCACAAATAGCGATTCTGTCAAGGTAGAAAACCGACAAGGTAGTGTCAGTAATTTTGTGTAAGTTTTTCAGACAATATGAGGCTTCTTCGAGTCAGATGCTCTAATCCCAGCCATTGCAATGGCTGGGCTTGGTGCCGACGAACGTCAAAATCATCTTTTGGCGAATTCCCGTTAACTTACACACAATACTTTACACGATCTGCGAATTTCGCGGATTTTCTTCTTTTTTTACCCGATATTTGTTTTTCCTGTTCGTGTGGTTCGCGGCTATTGGACCGTTCACACTGAAATTCAATTGACACCGACGATGAGAGAAACTAGATTCATCCACCCGTTATCAAAAAAATGCAGGCAATCCAATTATTTTATTTGGGAGAAATTCAGTAATGGCGAAGAAAAGCAGGAAATACGTATATTTCTTCGGCGGCAAGGGCGCCGAAGGCAAGGCGGCGATGAAGCAACTGCTCGGCGGCAAGGGCGCGAACATGGCCGAGATGTGCAAACTCGGACTGCCCGTACCGGCTGGCTTCACCATCACGACCGAAACCTGCGATGCGTTCTATAAACTAGGCCGAAAGTACCCGCCGGAACTCGACAGGCAAATCGACGCCAATATCAGGAAACTCGAAAAACTCACCGGCAAGACCTTCGGGCGCGGGCGAAATCCGCTGCTGGTGTCGGTCCGATCCGGTGCAGCCGTCTCCATGCCCGGAATGATGGACACCGTCCTGAACCTAGGTCTGAACGACGAAACGCTCCAGGCTATGATCGACCTGACCGGCAACGAGCGGTTCGTCTGGGACGCATACCGCCGATTCATGCAGATGTTCGGCGACGTTGTGCTGGGCATGGAACACCACGATTTCGAGCACGCCCTCCAGTCCGTCAAGACCCGCCGAAGGGCCAAACTCGACACCGACCTGGACGTCGCCGGCCTGAAAGCGGTCGTCGCCGAGTATAAGAAGGTGTACAAAAAGGCCCGCAAGACATTCCCGCAGGACGCCCGCAAGCAACTAATCGCAGCGTGCGATGCGGTCTTCGGCTCATGGAACAACCCGCGCGCCATCAAGTATCGCCAGTTGAACGACATTCGAGGCCTCATCGGCACCGCCGTCAACGTTCAGGCGATGGTCTTCGGCAACATGGGCGCTACCAGCGGCACAGGCGTCGCCTTCACGCGAAACCCCGCCACCGGCGAAAACAAGTTCTACGGCGAATACCTCATGGACGCCCAAGGCGAAGACGTCGTCGCCGGCATCCGCACGCCGCACCCAATCGCCACGCTCGCCAGGGTGGACGGAAAGTCTTATCGGCAACTGATGAAAATCCGAAGCCAACTGGAAAAACACTACCGCGACATCCAGGACATCGAGTTCACCATTGAGCGCGGCAAGTTGTACATGCTCCAGACTCGCTCCGGCAAGCGTACCGCCGCCGCTGCCGTCAAGATCGCCATCGACATGGTGAAAGAAGGACTCATCAGCGAGAAAGAAGCCGTCCTGCGAATCGATCCGAAGTCGCTCGACCAACTGCTGCATCCGACGTTCGACCCAGCCGCCGAGAAATCGGCCGGGAAAATCGGCGAAGGCCTGCCCGCAAGCCCAGGGGCTGCGACGGGAAAAATCGTCTTCAACGCCCACGAAGCGGAAATACAGGCCGAGATGGGCGAGCCGGTTATCCTATGCCGGATCGAAACCTCGCCCGAAGACATCGGCGGAATGGACGCAGCCCGCGGCATCCTCACCAGCCGGGGCGGAATGACCAGCCACGCCGCCGTCGTCGCTCGCGGAATGGGAAAGTGCTGCGTAGCCGGGGCAGGCGACGTGGCGATGAACTACGCCGCAAAGACACTCACCGCCGGCGGAAAAACGCTCCGCGAAGGCGACTGGATCAGCCTGAACGGCTCAATCGGCGCAATCTACGCCGGCCAGGTCGCCTCCGTCGAACCGAAATTGTCCGGCGCGTTTTCGGCGATAATGAAACTCGCCGACAAGTACCGCACGCTCGGCGTCCGCACAAACGCCGACACGCCGCACGATACGCAGGTCGCCGTCAAGTTCGGCGCTGAAGGCATCGGCCTGACGCGAACCGAGCATATGTTCTTCGAAGGCAACCGCATCGTCAGTTTCCGCCGGTTCATCCTTGTGGCTGAAGAGGTCAAGAGTTTGCGAGACAAAATCGCCGCCGAGACCGACGGGAAAACCAAGGCCGCTCTGGCCAAGCAACTCAAATCGCCGCTGAAGCAGTACACCCAGGCGATCGCTGAACTCCTGCCGTTGCAGCGGAAAGATTTCATCGGGATATTCAAAGCCCTCAAGGGCAGGCCCGCGACGATCCGCTTCCTCGACCCGCCGCTGCACGAGTTCCTCCCGCACGACAAGGCCGGCCAGGCCGAAATGGCCAAAGCCATGCGCGTCAGCCCCGCGAAAATCGCCGAACGAGTCTCAAGCCTGCACGAATTCAACCCGATGCTGGGCCATCGCGGCTGCCGACTTGGAATCTACTATCCGGAGATAACCGCAATGCAGGCCCGCGCGGTCGTCGAAGCCGCCTACGCCGTTCCAGGCGCAAATGCAGAGATAATGATCCCGCTCGTCGGGCACGTAAAGGAACTGGCCAACCAGAAACAGATCGTCCTGGACGTTATCGAGCAGATTAAGAAGGAAAAGAAGGGCAAGGGCAAAAAGGCTCCGAAGATTAAGATTGGTACGATGATTGAAGTCCCGCGCGGGGCATTGACCGCCGACGAGGTAGCAACCGAGGCCGAGTTCTTCAGTTTCGGCACAAACGACCTGACGCAGATGGGCTGCGGCTTCAGCCGGGACGATGCCGGAAAATTCCTCAAACCTTACGTGGAAATGGGCATTTACGAGAACGACCCGTTCCAGGTGCTGGACCGCTCCGGCATTGGCGAACTGGTTCGTATTGCCGTCCAGAAGGGCCGAGCCGCCAGGCCTGACCTCAAACTAGGCATCTGCGGCGAGCACGGCGGCGACCCAGCCAGCATAGAGTTCTGCCACATGGTAGGCCTGAACTACGTCTCATGTTCACCCTACCGAGTCCCAGTAGCCCGCCTGGCGGCCGCCCAGGCAGCAATAACCCACGGAAAAAAGACAACCACAAAGGGCACAAAGAAAAAAACACGCCGCCAGTAATGGCGTAGATATTTGGGGTTGTCGCATGTACAATGTTCGGTGAATGGGGTTCGCGCTCATGAGTCTTGAGACTCGCGAGCATCTGTGGTAGTGAGTTCGGAGAAAACTGAAATGATTACAAAACTATACGTTGAGAACTTCAGGAGTCTCGTGAGGGACCAGATAGAACTGGGAAAGATCACCGTCCTTACAGGCCCTAATAACAGCGGGAAGTCGAGTATCATCTATGCTCTTCTCGTCCTGAAAAACATCATCTCGAACCCGAACCAGAGTCTTGATAGTTGCTTGAACCTTGGTTTTATCAACTTGGGTGGCTTCAGCCAGGCGGTGCATCTCAAGGACGAAAGCCTCAACCTGAATCTTGGTATCGAGGTTCAGGAAGCAGACTGCTCTTCTCGGTATTCAGTTACATTAGGAAAGAAAAAATCGGAGCTGCGTCTCGGTGTTTCAAAACCAGAACTCGCCATGAGCCTTGAAGTGGAGTTCCCTTACCCTGCAAATAAAAGCACAGGCTGCGAATTAGAAGGTGATTTCGGCAAGGCGCAAATAACTTGGAACGGCATCACCCCAACTATTAACATCGAGAAGATCTCACCCCCTGGCGGAGAGGAGGAGGAAGTTGAAGAAGAATTGGGTGCAAATGAGAATCTCGTTGCCCTTCTGTCTTCACCGATACGGGAATTGGGAATGGTAGATTTCGTCCCCCTGAGGCGAGGGTTTGTGAAACCGACATATTCTTCTGTCCCGATGCAGCAGCAATTGCTTACCGAAGACGAACTGGCGACATTGCTGGCCACCGATCGCGATTTGGAAGGCAAGGTTGCGCATTATCTAGCAAGGATTGTGCCGAAAAGATTCAATGTCCGACCAACACTTGGAACTGCAAACTTCAATCTGCAAACCCTTGACCTGAATACTGGCCTTGTTTGCGATCTTGTTAACGAAGGATTTGGAACGAATCAATTAGTCGCCCTCTTGACAAAAGTACTGCGCGGAGACATCGGAACGGTATGTATCGAGGAATCTGAAATCCATCTCCATCCGGAGGCTATCGGTAAATTGGCTGATGTGTTTGTTGAAGTCACTAAAGAAGAAGAGAAACAGATTCTTATCTCCACACACAGCGAACATTTGGTAATGAGTCTTTTGGGCAGGGTTGCACAGAAGAAATTGGATCCCGTCGATCTGAAAATCTATTATCTTTCAAAAAAAGGCAAGCGGACAATTGTAGAAAAGCAAGAAGTTAACGAGAAAGGGCAGATCAAAGGCGGACTGAAGTCCTTCTATGAGACTGAACTGAAACCCATCAAGGATTTCTTTCATATCTCGGAGGAGGCATAAGTGGAGATTGTTGTCAACGAGTGGTTACTGGAGTACATGCGACCAAATATTGCTTCAGAGAAGACATCTCTGGCAATACGGTTCCTTAAGGCTTTAGCCGAAAAAGGGGACAAGATAGTCGTTCGTAGGCCAAGCCCGTTTTTCAAGAAGTTCCGTCGTTACATGAAAGAATCTGGGCAATACATACACTCCAAACAACGCTTTAAGCATTTGAACAATCTTTTCCACAATTCAGATAATACCAGAATTGTTGATGATTCCGATGTGAAAAACCTGCCACCAGAGATTGAGACTTTGGTCCCCCCTGACGACAAATACTTGATTGAGACGACATTCTCTTCCCCAAACAAGACTTTTATAACAACAGATACTCGTTTGAAGGAAAAATTACAGTCGGTGAAGGAGATAAGGATATTCCTTCTCGAAGAATTCATGCAAGACTATACATCCGTTCATTGATTCTCTACGGCGGGTGGCCGCAGCCACAGCACCAGATCAATGGTAAAGCAAGCGGGGAAACATGGGGACGCTGGAAACATGGGGGAAACATGGGGATGCTAACCTATTTTTGATAACATTTTAGCCCACGGCGGAAGCCGTGGGCGACGAGCACGCCTTCTGAAAAAAGCCCTGTAAGGGCGACACATGGAGTTGCCTTTTTCTCCTGCCGCCCCGCTGGGGCTTGTTCCACTTTAGGGGGCATCCTTTTCCCACGGCTTCCGCCGTGGGCTACCATGGTTACGGGGACAGACGTATTATTTCGTTGGCGTTCGGGGTTGTGGTAACATTTTAGCGGTTTTTTACCCGTTTGGGAACAGGTAGCATTCTAAAAACAGAGCCGAACGGCCAGGCCAGTGTCGAGCATTGGCTTGGGCGTTCGGCTCTGTTTTGGGAAATAGGGAAATAGGGGACGGTGGGGCTGTTGAAAAAGTCTGTCAAGTCCCGGAGGGACATTTGATAGTAGCCCAGCAGTTCACTGCTGGGACAAAGGCGACCAGATCGGTCAAGTCCCGCCAGGGACGATTGAAGTTCTTTCAGGGACACGTCTTATGCGCTCCTCATCCGTCCCTACAGGACTAAACGGTAACGGTACTCCATTCCCAGCCATAAATGGCTGGGCTATTGTCAATCGTCCCGATGGGACTTTTTCAACAACCCCACGGTTACCTGTTTTGGGGTTACGGGGGTTACGGGGACGGGTTACGGGGACAGACGTATTATCTCGTGGGTTACGGGGCGGTGCCGGGGTTGATCTGCAAGGCCCTGCAGACCTCCTGGACTGACGTGCCGGCGGCGATCTGTGCTTCTGCCTGCACGAGCAACCGAACAATCTGTTCCGGGCTGTGATTTTTGCCTTTCATTTGAGATTTTCCTTTCCATCATGTTTTACGCCTTTTTCTTCGGAAAATCCCGCATTTCAACTGGTACAGCTTTGGGGGGGCAGGCCACCAATTGAACAGAAGGCGCCATCCGCCATCAACTACCCTTGTCCTGAATAGACACCCGCTGCGACTTCGAAGTGTCGGGTTCGGGACAAAGGCTCGGCGAGAAATCGGGCCTTGCCGCCAGTTGCACTTAATAGGTATATTGTGATGCGTGTCGAGAAGAAAACTTGTCGGAAGGACCGACCGGTTACGGGAAAGAATACTGACACTGTAATAAGCGATTGGACGACAGCATAACGTTTACCCGTTTCGCTTTGAGTCTTATGGGAAAAGGGGCGGTGCTTTGGCTAATACAGTACTGGACCGGTGGGAAATAACCCCGGAAGAACTAACCGAACTTGTGAACGATAATCCCAGCCTTCGGGGAATGCTCATGGGATATGTTGCCGAGCACAAATTCAGGAAGGTGTTCGCCGGGGACGCTCGGATTACGAGTGCGCGAAAATATGACGACCATGACAGGACGAAAAAGGGCGACTTAGTCGTAACCTACAAAGGTACAGACTTTATATTCGAACTGAAATCCTTACAGACAAATACTATCAAAGCGGGCAGATGATATCTGGACGGGGAAAGCCCAATGTGATGCCAGCGACCGTCGTACTGTTACACTTCCCGACGGGGAAAAGATGGAAACGACGTGCCTACTCGTCGGCGAGTTCGATATTCTGGCAGTAAACTTGTTCGCTTTCGAGGAGAAATGGCGGTTTATTTACGCTTTGAACCGAGACCTGCCCCGATCAAGGTACAAGAGATACACAGAGTACCAGCGGAAGCATTTGCTTGCCTCATTGGTTGGAGTAACTTGGCCACCATCAGCACCTTTCGTTGAAGACTCCTGTGTTTTACTTGATCGTCTTGTTGCGGAGCGTTCTTTGGGCTGACGACTTTTTTACATTTTTCACGAAGACAAGAAAATATGAATGGTTTTTTCTTGCGTGCACCTGCTTTTTAAGGCGGCTAATGGCCGGAGCATTAGACCTGACGACGACAAAAAGGTCCTTGGTGTAATACCCCATCGCCTCGTAAGCATTTATAATCTCGATATGCGTAAGCCGCTGTTTGTTGGCGCTCACTTCGTCTTGGCACTTCACGATTAGTACGCCTTCGGGCCGCAATACCCTGTAGGCCTCTTTTCCAGCATTAAGATACATCGCCAGGACCGCTTCGTGCCACTTAGGCCCGCCGGAGGTTTCTTGCCCGTTGGAATAGGCTTTGCGGAAGGCGGCGTGTGAACCAGCCCCCGCCATGTGCGATTTTTTATGGCGGTATAGTCCCTCCATATAGGGCGGGTCCAGAACTACGCAATCTACCGACTGATCTGGATAGGGCAGGTTCCGACAGTCAACGCCCATCATAATGTCGGTCGCCTTGACCTTGTATTTGCCGTGCGGGACCTTCGACCAGAAAACCCCCTTTCCCCAGGTAACATCCGCAACAACTGACCCTTCTGGAACGTGTAATTCAAGAATTTTCGTAAACACCTCGGCATTGCCACCGATATGAGCGGAGACAATAATGTTCGAGGTAGTTATCCCGCCAGCCCTGCGACAAGGTTTTGGGCTCGCCTCGTCAAAAAGCGCGGGTTGGTCTTTGGCCGATTTTTTACCGTTTAATTTTTCTCGAACCGTCAACACCATGGCCGGACTCTCCCTAAAGATTCTACGACACCAATTATTCTAAATAACTTTTCCTGTAAGGCGAAGCAAATTTCTCCGTTCGTTTCGCCTTCTGTACACTCATTGCTCTACCAGAGGATCGGGTTGTTTCTTCGATCCTTTTCGCTGTCTAGGTCGTCGCCCCGCTTCCTGCTTCACCTTCCGTAAGGCTGCGCGGAGCAGTTCGGCCTGCCAGCCCATCAGTTCCAGCACCGCTTCGAGAGACTTCTCCAACGCCCATTCCTCTTTGCGTAACTTTTTAGCCATTTCGCTTGCCTTTCTGTTCTAATAGAGTAAAATGTAACTTACAGGCTAAAGGATATTCGCGTTTGCGTGATATGACAAGAAAATTATTCGCATTTATAAAATATTATGTCAGCCGATTCTCCTATTCCCGAAATATGCCGTCGCGTGGAGCACGTCCGGCGCGAATTGCATGGTAATCGCGGTAAAGTCCGCTTTGCCAAGCAGTTAGGCATATCGCCCTCGACGTATAATTACTATGAAAGCAGCCGAATCCCGCCAGCGGAGATATTGGTGCGTATTGCCGAGGCGGGTGGGGTGGATTTGCGTTGGCTGCTGACGGGGGCCGAATCGTCCCCGTCGGTACCTACCAACCATCCGGCCATTGGGCGAATTGCGAAACTCCTGGGCGATCATCCCGATGCGGCGGGGCCTCTGATGGCGTTCGTGGATATCCTGGCCGAATCGCTGTCCTGGCCGGCGAAACCGCACGCGGTAAAAGAAACACAGGCGGATGTGGTGGAGGTTGCCGAACCGACGACCGATTCGGGCGGTCAGCCGGAGCGGGAATGGATACCGATTCTTGGCCGGTCCGCCGCCGGCGTGCCGCAGTTCTGGGCCGACGCCGATGAAGCCGACGGCGTAACGGTCCTTGCCGACCTGGTGGATCGCTATACGGGGCGGTCGTGCGGCAGGGTCATCCCTGCTGTAGCCGGCGATGAATCCGGTCAAAGCGATCTGCCCGCCCAGATAATCACCATGACCGATCCGGGCGATAAGTCCCCAGCCGAGTTTGTCGTCGCCGAGGGCGTCAAAAGCAAACACCCCGACGCCTTCGCTGTGCGGATCGACGGGGACTCGATGTCTCCGGCCATTCGCCACGGGGACGTGGTGATATGTTCGGCTTCCGCCCCTGCGGCAGACGGGTCTGCGGCGGTGGTGCAACTGGCCGGACAGATCGGCGTTACCTGCAAGGTTTTCCGCCGGGCGGGCGATACCGTTCACCTGATACCGATAAACGAGCAGTACGCCCCGCAGTCTTTCGGTGCCGCCGACGTGGTCTGGGCCAGGCGGGTGCTGGCGAGGATTCGACCAGGCCAATAGAATAAAACCTCCGGAGACAAAACGTCATGATGACTCGACGTGAAAGATTGATGGCTACCCTTCGCGGTGAGCCGGTGGACAGGCCCGCGGTGAATTTCTACGAAATCGGCGGGTTCGACGTAGATCCGTCCGACAGCGATGAATTCAACATCTACAACTCGCCGGACTGGCAGCCGCTGCTGCAACTGGCCGAGGAGCAGACCGATCTTATTCGTCAACGCAGTGTGGCAATGAAGCCCTCGCCCGGCAACTGCCGGGATGAATTCTTCACGACCGAGCGGTACACCGAAGACGGTTCGCGCTTCACGCGGACTACGCTTCGCGTCGGCGGCAGAGAGATGACTCGCCTGTCCCGCAGGTCTCCCGACACGGACACCGACTGGACGCTGGAGCATCTGCTCAAGGATACCGACGACGTGAAGGCTTACCTTGAATTGCCCGACGAGGTCTTCGCATACGAACCGGACGTAACCGCCATGTCGGCCGAGGATGAAAAACTTGGCGATCGCGGCATCGTCATGGTCGATACGGGCGATCCGCTCTGCGCGGCTGCCGAACTGTTTCCCATGAGCGATTACACGATCTTCGCACTGACGGAGCAGGAGTTGTTTCACCGCCTACTGGAAAAACACGCCAGGTACATCTACGAAGGGACCGAAAAAATCGCCAGGGCCTTCCCCGGCCATCTATGGCGAATTTACGGGCCTGAGTACGCCGCCGAGCCGTACCTCCCGCCGCGGCTGTTCGAGCAGTACGTGGTGAAATACACAAAGCCCATGGTGGAAATCATTCAGGAATACGGCGGCTTCGCCCGTATTCACTGCCACGGCAGGCTGCGGGCGGTGCTCCCGATGATCGCCCGGATGGGCGCTGCCGCTATCGATCCGATTGAGCCGCCGCCGCAGGGAGATGTCGAACTAGCCGACGTCCGGCGCGAATACGGGCCGGAGATGGTTCTGTTCGGGAACATCGAGGTCAGCGATATCGAAAACCTTGCCCCTGCTGATTTCGAGAAGGTCGTCGCCAAGTCCCTGCGTGAAGGAACGGACGGGCAGGGGCGCGGGTTCGTTCTGATGCCGTCTGCCTGTCCCATTGGGCGGGAAATCACAGCCAGGACTATGGCGAATTACGAGACGATGGTTCGCCTGGCGACGGGCTTTGCCGGATGATTGGCAGGCCGGGACGGCTGCGTGCTTGGGCCTTTGGAGCCTGCTCCAGTGGGGGCTGGCTGCGTGGCGGGAGGTTTTACCACGGGCGTGGTGCTCTCCCGGGTTTTTCCTTTACGCCTTAATTCAGCGTGATAGTCCTGCCAATACTTCAGGACTTTCTCGCGTGTACCACCTTTGGATTTCTTTGCAGAGATGGCCTCAAGGCAGGCAAGTGTCTGCACATATACCCTGTAATTGTGAGCCTGCTGCCGACTTTCTGCGCCTATTGCTTTCATGACAGGATCATGTGGTAGGCCCTTCATCTTTTTCACGATTGCTTCAAGGTAGGCGACCAGACCCGGGACGGCGTTCTGTCCCTTCGTTCTACGAATGGCCTCCAGGTAGATATAATCCCAGGACTCTGAGTATGGCACGGCCGGATCAAGCAGTTTTACGAGCGCCTCCGATGCTTGAGGGTCTCCAATCTTGCCCAAGGCCTGCGCGGCATAACAGACCTGGTATCCCTTTCGCTTGCCCTTGCTGACATTCCGCACGATGCTCAATAGAGAGGAAAAAGCGCGGGGGTCGGGGAGTTCCTTGAGCGATTCAGTGGCTTTTGTGAGATTAATTCTGTCGCTCTTCAAACATTTGTCGAGGAATGTTACCAACGCATCCTTAGCTTCCTTGCCGCCGATTTGCGACAAGGAATACGCGGCGCGTCCCCGCACGTGCCAGTCCTCGTCTCCAAGACACTGGATCAAGAAGGATACTGTGCCGGGATCCTTGACAATACCCAGGGATATGACAGCCAAGTCCCGGCCCGGAGAAGTCCGGTCTTTCACCAAAGCAATCAAGGCCGGAACGGCGGCTTTGCCCCGCTTTCCCAGTTCCCATTTCGCGGATTCGGCCACACTGCGGTTGCCACTTTTCAGGTCACTTATCAGTTGAGGGATAGATTTTTGCGGCGGTTCCTGTACGGCCGGCTGCGTGGCGGGCTGGGTGGGCGACACGCCCGAAGGAAAGGCCTGCTGAACATGCCGCAGACCCAGCCGCTTCATCTCGTCGCCCGGCAGCGGGCTATCGGAGTACATCCCCGGACTAGTCTCCGTTTCGAGGAGCGGGAGGATCTCATACTGGGCCAGCGAGCCGTCCGGGTGGAGGGTCAGCCGCAGGTCGCATCGCACGCCGCTATGCATCATGGCCATGAAGGCGGGCCTGTTCAAGTAGTAGGTGTATCGGAATGCCCCTCGCGGCCAGTCCGGCGTTCCGAGCCAGGCCCCGACATCAAGAATGGTCGCCCCTTGCTTCAGGACAACGTTCTCCAAGAAGACGATCAGCCGGTTCTGTTCGGTCCAGTCGATCTTGCCCCCTTTTCGCATCTCCGCCCATTTGGCGGGCGTGAAGGTAAAACCCTCGGAAAAACCGCTTCGGACAGGCTTGAGTTTGGGCAACGCTGCCAGGAATTCGGCCTCGGGTTGTTTCTGCGAGAGATCGATTCCGGCGAAGGGATTGCTGCAGATAGTCCCATCTGGTAGGTTGAAACCTTTCGGGTCGGCCAACTGCTTCCGTTCCTCGGCGTTGGGCTTGAGGAACAACAGATAGCTACGCCCATCGATGAAGTAGGGGGCGTGCCGGAGGATGATGCTGCGATAGACGATCCGCGCGCAACGGACATCGCCCTTCAGGACACGCTGCACGCGGAGGGTCGGGAGTGGTTCCCTGTCGTGCGATATTTCACCATCCACCGCAGAGGCTAATGCTTCCCCTGTCCCAAGGACGACGACGTCCGCATCGACCACCCATCGCTCTTCGAACAGATGCCACGACTTCAGCATCTTCCGCACTTCACCCGCAACGCGCGCGTTAGCTGCCGCTTTGGCCCGGCGCGCGCGAGCCTGCAGATCTGCGGCGCGAAGCACGGTCCGCCGGTTGCCCGGTGTGTCATGCAGGGCCTTGACGCCTTTCCAAACGCCGGCACGTTGCCCCTTTCTGGCGATCCAGATGACGACTTGACCCTCCTGGATTGTCTTCTCTCTGTCGAGCGAGAGAACGGACATTTCGTACTGTGTGCACCGCACTACAACATGGCCCGGCTGCGCGTCGCCAAACAGGACGTCCGTAACCTCAAACTGCTGGTCGCACAGTAGCACGCCCCCGGAGGAATACATATCCAACCTCCTGCCAGCCGTCTTGCAGATGGCGACGACCGTGCCGTCATCGCTGACGGCCTGCTTCAGGGGAATCCGACTACCGGGCAGCAACATCGGCTTGGGGCGTAGTAACTTGTCGGGATTCTTGTCGACTTTATTGGCATCAACGACGCCCGTCACTGCCCGACGATTATCGGGCGTGTCGGTGCAGGCTCTGAGCCCCCAGAATATTCCGTTGACCGGTGACCCGAGCAGCCAGATGACCTTCTCATCGCGTCGCACGGTCCTTTGGCCTGGACGGACCACATACGCAATCCTCACGTTCCCCACGAGACGATTTTTGCTCAGCAGCTCGATGACCTGGAAGTCCTGCACCGTGAACTGCACGCCGTCTTCCAGTTCCTCCGGTTCGGGTTCCGAGACAGCCTGAAACAGAATAGCAAAGGGCTTGACAGCAAGCTCTGGAAATATCGACAGGGATACGCCCGGCAGTTCCCCTGGCTTCGTGGCGGTTGCTTTGTCGTCGTTACTAGCAGTTGGTGTCTTGTCCGTGGCGCAAGAGACGGTCAGTGCGATGACGATTGCCAGGACGGTCAGCAGTGTGAACGCCCCTGCCAGCCAGGCGCCGCGAGAGTTAGGCTTGTCGGTAGGCAGGCCTACGATTCTGCGGATGCGGGTGAGGAACTTTCCGCCGCTACCGTCCCCGCCGTCGGCGGCGATGGCTAATCGCGCTCCGGGTAGGGAAAGTTTCGCAACGGCAGTCAGCGCGCGGGCATAGACCATGGGCCGGCCTGAGGCGGCGACGGCCAAATCATCGCAGCAGTTCTCGCGCTCGGCGCGGATGCGGGCCGAGACCCACCAGGCTGCGGGGTGATAAAACAGCAGCGTCTCGGCGGCTGTCTGGAGCAGGTTGATAAGATAATCGTTGCGGCGGATGTGGGCCAGTTCGTGGGCGAGGACGGCTTCGAGTTGTTCGCTCGTCAGGCCCGTCAGTGCCGACGCCGGCAGGAGGATCATGGGTTTAAGCCAGCCGACGACCGTCGGCACGCGGACCAGTGCCGATTCGACAGCCCGCACCGCCGTGGCGATACCAAGCCGATTACACAAGCGGGCGAGAACTTCGGTAATCTCCCGCCCGACCGGCATGACGCCGACTCGCCGCAGCCGACGGACTTGCATCCATCCCCGCACGTGCCACATCGATAAGGCCAGTACGCCGACAAGCCAGCCGCAGACAATCCACGGCAGGGCCGGTCTGAGAAATCCGCCGACCCGTTCATGCCACAGTTGGGGCGGTTCGGCGGGTTCGACAGGGGCGGCAGTGTAGGCTGGGCCGAGCGGAGCAAGTCCCACCTTTTCCGTTCCTGAAGGCCGGAGGTGGGACTCCGCTTCGCTTCGTTCCAGCCTACCGACTTCGGAAGAGTAGGCCGGATCGAGCGGAGCGGGCTCCGCCTTTTCTGAATGGTAAAGGTGGGACTCCGCTTCGTTCCGTCCCAGCCTGCCGACTGGTTCGACCACCCACATAGTGGTCGCCGGCAGCAGAAGCATCAGCACCAGCGCAGCGCATGCGACGACGTATCGGAGATTCGGCGACCTGCGGCGGAGAAGCAACATCGCTCCTGCCAGCAGCGCCGCCACGGCTGCTCCCTGCCAGAGGAAGTGCAACAAAGCCCAACCGACACGCTGGACGAAAGGATTCGTCAGAATGCTTTGAAGGCCGGTCATTTTCGCTCTCCTTCCAGTTTATTTAGTAGTCTTTCCACCCGTGAAAGTTCCCCCGGATTGACATCTTTTGTCCGCAGGACCTGCAGGACGAGTTTTCGGGCAGAGCCGCCGAAGGCTCCGTCCATCAGGTGCTCGACCAACTGCCGGCGGGTTTTCTCCTGCGAGAAGGCTGGTCGGTACACTTGAGGCCGGCAGGATTCATCCCGCACCAGAAGCCCCTTTCCGGTCATCACCTGCATCTGCTTGAGCGTGGTGGTGTAGCCGGTCGGGCGTGATTCGTTCAGCGTCCGATTAATCTGCCGGACCGTGCTTGGACCTCGCTCCCACAGGACGTTCAGGATTACCAATTCCGCATCCGTAGGACGCTTCGTCAATCGTTTCGCCATGTCGGATTCTCCAAAAAAATCCAGGAGTAAAGTGTTCAGACTGTTTATGTACGACAACTATCGTCAAATGTCAACGATAATTATCGTCAATTATGGGGAAATTATTTTCCAGGAAGGAGGTGGGACTTCGCTTCGCTTCGTCCCACCCTATGGATCAGTCCCACCTTACGAATCAGTGATTAAAGTGTCTTGTTCCGGTGAAGATCATCGCCAGGTTCAGTTCGTCTGCGCGGGCGATTACGTCGGAGTCTTTCTTTGCCCCGCCGGGTTCGATGACGGCCGTTGCTCCGGCTTCGACTGCCCAGTCGAGGCTGTCGGGGAACGGGAAGAACGCATCGGACGCCAGCACACAGCCTTTGGTATCGACCGCATTGCCCCCGCCATAGGCCTTGGCGATTTGCCCGGCGAGACGCGCCGAGTTGACCCTGCTCATCTGGCCGGCACCTGCGCCCAGAAGGGCTTTGTCCTTGGCAAGGACTATCGCGTTGGACTTGGTATTCTTGCAGACCAGCCAGCCGAAACGCATATCGGCCATCTCGGTGTCGGTCGGCTGACGTTTGGTAACGACTTTCCATTTTTCCTCGTTGAGGCCGAGGGCGTCGCGGTCCTGTACCAGCAGCCCGCCGACGACGTACTTTAGGTATTTTTCGCTGTTCCGTTTCTTATCGAATGGCCCGATCTCCAGCAGGCGAACGTCTTGTCCCCAGCCCTTGCGGGCCTTGATTATCTCCAGGGCTTCAGGCTCGAATGACGGCGCGAGGACGATCTCGGCGAAGAACCCCCCTGCCCCGGCGTCCTTGCCCCACCGCTGGTAGGTTTCGGTGATTGCGCGGGCGAGGTCCGCCGTTACGGGCCGATTGACTGCGATTATGCCGCCCATGGCTGCGTTGACGTCGCCGAAGTACGCCTTGCGGTAGGCCTCGACCAGGTCGTCATCGACGGCGCACCCGGCGGGGTTGGCGTGCTTGATGACGGCGACGGCCGGTTCGTCGAACTCCTTTACCAGTTCCAGCGCGCCGTTGGCGTCGAAGTAATTGTTGTACGAGATGGGTTTCCCGCCCAGGAGTTTCGCCCGTCCTATGCAGGGTTCAACGTCAGCGGCGCCGCTGACGTAGAATGCGCCCTGCTGGTGCGGGTTTTCGCCGTAGCGGAGTTCGCCGGCGGATTTTTTATAACTTAGCGTCAGGCGTTCCGGCAGCGATACGCCCTGCCGGTCGGCGAGGTAGGTGTTAATGGCAGTGTCGTAGTGGGCAGTCAGGCAGAAGGCGGTGTGGGCGAGTTTGCAGCGGAGTTCCTGCGTAACGGCCCCGTCGTTTGCCTTCATCTCTGCCAGGACTTCGGCGTACTGGTCGCAATCGGTTACGACGGTAACGAATTTGTGGTTTTTTGCTGCGGCTCGGACCATCGTAGGCCCGCCGATGTCGATCATCTCAATCGCTTCGACCAACGTGCAGCCATCGGCGGCGATGGCCTGCTCGAACGGGTAAAGCCCCACGCAGACCAGGTCCAGCGGCTCGATGCCGTACTTTTCAATGTCGGCCTGGTGGTCCGGGTCGTCGCGCAGCGCCAGGATCGCGCCGTGGACCTTCGGGTGAAGCGTTACGACGCGATGGCCAAGCATTTCGGGGAATCCGGTCCACTCCTGGACTTGGCGTACCTTTACGCCGGCGGCTTCGATAGTCTTGGCCGTCCCGCCGGAGGAGATTATCTCCACGCCCATCTCCGTCAGCGCGGCGGCGAATTCGGCTACTCCCGTCTTGTCGAAGACGCTGATCAGTGCACGCTTGATTTTGGTTTTCACGAGCGATGCTCTCCTTTCGGATTTGTTTAATTTGCTGAATAGCGCCGAAAAGGGCGGCCGTGCCGACCGTCGCTAAACGTAACTTATGTTTTCGTTACATCCGCTTGACCGGGTTAATCTTTCAGCATTTCCGGCGTCAGGTGTTTGACCGATTCGGGCGTAATGCAGACGAATTTCCCGTCGGTAGTGGCGGCATAGACGACCGGTTTGACGGCATTTGCGACGAACAGGTCCAGGCCCGTCATCGGAAAAGATTTTTCAACCTCTCCCAGTATTTCATGTACGAGCAGCAGTTGGCGGTCGTCTGTCAGGATCATTGCGTAAGGGGTCTTGTCGATTTTTGCGAGAGCCAGTACGGTCCGTCCGTCCGCCAGGTCCCATCGTTTCCGTCCGCTTGCCAGGTCGATGGCGTAAAAGCGGTCGCGCCGGGCATACTGGAAGATCGTCTGCAGGCCGACCTGTACGGGATCGCGAAGCGGGCCCTCGGTAACGAATCTCCACAGTTCGGTTCCGGTGAAGTTGTCGTAGGCGTAGAGTCGGTTGTCCTGGCTGGGGACGAAGCAGCCTCGCGCATCCACCGAGAAGTCCGCCGACAGGGCGGCATCTGTCAGTTGCGTCCACGCATGGCGGTCTCTTGCCCTGCCCGGATTGATCGCGTAAAACTCACCGTCCTGACTGGCGACATAGAGCCTGTCGCCGAAGACCATGGGTCTGGCCGTGATCATGTCTGCGGTGGCCATAGCCCACTGGCAAAGCCCTTCGCTGAGCCTGACGGCGAAGTACCATCCCTTCACCGACGCGACGTAGAAGTATGTGCCGTCGCTGCTTCCGGGTGTATTGGCAACGAACTTGAAATCGAGTTTCCGCACCAGGTCGCCTGTGTCGCGATTAATCAGAAGGGCGTAACTGACCGTGTTGATTATCACGGCATTGAATGGCTTCATCCGGTTCTTCTGGTCTGGCCGGACCAGTTCGGCGATTCCGGTGGTTTTCGGCACAATGACGTCGTCGGCGTGGCAGGGCGCGAAGACCTTTTGCGCCCGGTCGCCCGCGGGGTAACTCCACTTGTACGTTCCCTTCGCGGCGTCAAGGACGATAAAGCGGTTCGCCGAGGTCAGGGCATAGAGGTTTTCGTCAAGCCGCCATATTTGCCGGACCGCCTCGTCGTCTTCGAGGCCAATCCTGCATCGCCAGTAGTAGTGAAGCGAGCCTTCAGCCAGGACCGCCGGAGCGATGATCCCGCTCCACTCGTCCACCGGCGAAGCATTACAACCCGCCAACAGCATCAAAGCCGCACATATCACGGCAAGTTTGCCGAACCGCATACCATATCTCCTATTTCAGCAATCAGCAGTCAGCATTCAGCATTCAGTTTTTTCTTTTGCTGATTGCTGACTGCTGAACGCTGAACGCTGAACGCTGAACGCTGA
>DAOWOP010000071.1 GCA_030642005.1 Planctomycetales bacterium | reverse complement strand
TTACGTGTTTTTAAAACTTTCCCAAACTTTCCCATTCTTTCCCAATCTTTCCCAATCGTTCCGTATCTTTCCGTATTGTTCCGTTTCGTTCCGTTTGGTTCCGTTTCGTTCCCATTCGTTCCGTTTCTGCGTGTTTGGAAGTGGCATCCGCTTTTTTCCACCCGGCAAGATTTTTTCGCAAATTTCTCTCTGAATAATTTGCACGGGGGGTGGTTTGTATCGTACAGTGTAATTGGCTTGGTGGGGGGGGTGGATGTGTCGGAAGTCGCGGTTGCGGTTATTTGGAGGCATTGGGCGATGCGGAGGTTAGTAAAACTCATCCTGTTGCTGGCGGTCTTTCTGGGCGGATATTACGTTGGCCGGCGTCCCGGCAGCCCCGACATCTTCGCCAAGGCCGGCCAGGCGTACCGCCGCATCACAAGCACCACGAACGACATTACCGCCCGGGCAAAACGGGACGACGTGCCTGTAACGGAAGCAGCGGTGTCATATCTGCTTGAAGGGGCGCCCGAGGCGTTCCCGTCACAGTCCCCTCGCTCATCCCGTCAGCGCTGAAATGGTCATGGACCAGAGAGGTTTTTGACTTGAGCGTCTTTTTGCAGCATTATCCGACGATTTGACTTGGAACGGATTGAGAGACTGCCCCGATTTCGCTGAACACAACGATGCAATTTTTGCCGCGGTCTTTGGCTACGTACAGGGCGCGATCGGCCATAGCCACCATCGCGTCAGCGGAGGTGGGCTGATCCACCGTCAGGGAGGAAATTCCTATTGACAGTGTTATCCCCGTTCCGGTCCGTGCGTGTCGGCCCGTAGCCGGTACAATCTGCCGACAGATGCGATCGCTGACGCTCATGGCCTTATTCATAGATGTATGCGGCAGCAGTATAACGAACTCATCTCCGCCGTAACGGGCGGCATAGTCGCTGCTGCGGAGGTTTGAGCGAATGACCTCGGCGGTAGCCATAAGCACCTTATCGCCGATCTGATGGCCAAGCGTGTCGTTCATGATCTTGAAGTGGTCCAGATCGCACATCAGGCAGGTCAGGTCTAACTTGTATCGAACGGCCTCGTTGTAACACCTCTGAAGTGTTTCGGCGAAGACCCTGCGGTTGGACAGTCCGGTCAGGTGGTCCGTAGCCGCCATGGTCCGGAGTTTATGCATGGATTGCTCCAACTCGACGTTTTTGGCCTGCATCTCTTCAAGGGTGGTGGTCAGTTCCGCCTGGAGGTGGGCGTTTTCCCGTTTGAGCGCGTGCAGGCGGATGTTCTTTTCGACCACAATTGGCAGGGCGAAGAGATAATCGCCGAGTTTGACGACATAGTCCTGGGCGCCCCGACGGATGGCCTCGGCGGCGGAGGCAATGTCGTTATTGCCCGTTACGAAAACGACCGGGACGTCGTACATGCCGGTGATTTGTTCCAGTAGATCGATGCCGGAAGTGTCCGGCAGGTTGTAATCCAGCAGGATGATGTCGAAATCACACAGTTGTTGGGCCAGGCATTCGGCCCCTGTGCCGACACAGACGATTTCGGTGTCGCGGCGGTCGGCGAAATGTATCCGCATCGCCTCATATATCAGTTCGCGCTGGTCGATGTCGTCCTCGACGATCAGCACTCTGATCCCTCTCGAAGAGGCCGATAACGCTTCATCTATCATATCTTTGTTACTCATCAGGGAATTTCACCTTGTCGGTACGCGTTATTCATCGACATTTCGTTACGGCGACTCGACTAGCCGTTGCGTATTTCAGCCGCCTCGCAGGCTTGGTTTGCTTCGTCCCAGTTGTCCTGTACCGGTTCGGTAGTGTGCTGTACGCTGATAGCGACGTAGAATACCGCCCCTTTCCCCGGCTCGGACTCGACCCACACCCGCCCGTCGTAATTGCTTATTACGCTCTTGACCAGGGCCAGACCTACGCCCTTGCCCGGCACCCCGGTCGAAGCGGCCGCCGAGGCGCGCCGGAAGACGTTGAAAATTCGCTCCTGGTCCGCCGGCGAAATGCCCAAGCCGTTGTCGGCTACGCTGAAACGGTGCATCCCATCGACCATACTGTAACCGATCCGGATTTTTCCATCTGTCCGGTCGGTCATGTACTTTATGGCGTTGTCGATGAGGTTCTGAAACACCTGTCTCATCCGGTTGCGCTCCACGAACAGCCGGGGCATCGGCTCGTCAATCTCAAGCGTGATATTCCTGGCTTTGAGATCATATTCGAACGCATGGGCCAGCGATTGAAACAGCGGAGCGAAGTCCATCATCCGGCGTTTTTCGGGGCGTGTCTTTATCCGGCTCAACTCCAGCAGTTCGCCGATCAGTTCGGTCTCGGCATCGACGTTAGACTGGATACGCTGGAGGCGGGCGATTACTTCCTCGGGCAACTGCTCGCGGTACTTCATGGAAATCATGGTAGCCATGCCCGCTATGTTCCGGAGAGGCGCGTTGAGGTCGTGGCTGACTGCGCGGAGAAAATCTTCCTTTTCGGACATTTCTTCCTGCAGCCGGCGGTTGGCGCGCTGAAGTTCGCAGGTTCGATCCGCGACCTTCTGTTCCAGGGATTCGTTCGCCCTGCGGAGGCGTCTCTGCGAGGCGCGGACCTTTTCGGCCATGATGCCGAACGAGCCTGCCAATTCGCCGATCTCGTCGTTTCGGCAGGTCTCGACGCGTGCGGAGAAATCGCCTTCTGCCAGTTGGCTTGTAGCCTTCATAAGCCGGCGAATCGGCATCACCATCACCCGCCAGGTCAACAGGTATCCCAGCGGAATAACACACAGCACGATAACCGCTGTGATGGCCGTCGTTTCCCGCCGGAGGCGGGTAATGATACCGGCTGTCTCCCGCGTATCCAGCACCAGACGGACCGCTCCGACCAGCACATCGGTTTCCCTGCCGTCGGAAGGGGAAACGACAGGCCGGCCAACTTCCAGAAAATCGCCGCCTCGCCGCGTCTCATACGACAGGCTCACGGGTCTGCATGCCAGGGTGAGCCGGTCGATACCGGCTACGACTCGCTCGGCAACGGCTGCGGTCTCGCCGCGGCGGTCGAGGATGCTGACGTGGTGAACGTTGGGGCGATCCAGCAGTCTCATCGCCAATTGCTGGAGCGATTCTCGATCCCGGTCAATCAGGCTCGCCGCGGCGGCGACTGTCAGGTTCCCGACAAAAGCCTCAGCCTGGCTGCGATCTTTCCGGCGAAGGATGTCCTGCGAGATGGCGCAAAAAAACCATCCGCCGACAGTTGTCGCCGCAAAGACCACAACCATCAGGACCAGGACGGATTTGACCTGAAGGCCGATTCTCAGCCGAGGTTCCGATTTACGCAGACCCATCAGTACAGTCTTCTTAAAATTGCGGATTTTCCCAAACAGGTCCCACCGCCCCAGCCCCGACCCGCTCGGTGCTTGAGCCGCCTCTGGCGATGAATATCGGCATCTATTGGCGGCGCCTTGCGTTACGACTTGGCTAAAATCTTTCATCCGACAATCGAGGCCGCCTAATAAAAACCTAACCGTTCTATGCGATTTTCTTTTGATTTTTCTCCTTGCCGAAATCCGGTTTTTAGTGTATAAAAGATATAGTAAGTTGCCATTTGGGAGAGAACGGAGGCTGTCCCCTCGGCATGTATGCAAGTGGCATCTCTATCTACATGTGTATTGAATACGCTCATTTGGTTTAAGCTCAAAGCTCAAAGCTCAAAGCTCAAAGATGAGGTCAGGAGGACAGACATCTCGACAGGGTGCGGTGTATTCGCCGCAAGGGGACGGTTCTCGCCCTGCGTGGGTGATAATCGGTTCAAGTTCCCTCTTCAGGAACGTCATGGCTATCGCCGACGCTGTAGCCACTAATGACTGCGTTGTCCTGATCGAAGGCGAAAGCGGCACCGGCAAGGAACTGCTTGCCCGGCACGTTCACGTCAAATCCAGACGACGGGACGGCCCGTTTATCCCCGTCAACTGCGCCGGAATCAGCGAGAGTTTATTTGAGAGTCAATTCTTCGGGCACGTTCGAGGCGCCTTCACCGGCGCTGTCTCTGAGACGCTTGGCGTTGTACGGGCGGCTGAAGGCGGCACGCTGCTGCTTGATGAAGTAAGTGAAATTCCACTGCACCTTCAGGCCAAACTGCTTCGCCTGCTCCAGGAGCGGGAGGTTATTCCGGTCGGCGGGACCAGGCCGGTCCCGGCCGACGTGCGGTTCATCGCGACGACAAACACGAACTTGAAACAGGCGGTGAAAAGCAGGCAGTTCCGCCTGGACCTCTATCACCGTCTCAACATTGTCCGCATCGAAGTTCCGCCGCTGCGATGCCGGACGGATGACATCGCTCTGATCCTGGACCACTACCTCAAATTTTACGCCGAAGAGTATTCAATGCCCATACGCGTGCTGGGCGAAGGCATCCGTCAACAGATTCGGGATTACTGCTGGCCCGGAAACATTCGCGAACTGTGCAACTACGTGGAACGGCTTTATGCAGCCGACCTGCCTCCGCTCCCGCCGACACTGGTAACGACGTGGCTCGATGATGCCCGGCACGTGCAGGATCAGCCGCCAATGGAGCCCCAGCCGAGCAGGATCACGGAAATTCATGATGAGCCGCTCACCTATACACTCGCCGAAGCCGAACGCTCGGCGATACTCATCGCCCTGAAACGGACCGGATGGAACCGTTCGGCGGCGGCAAGACTGCTGGAAGTCCACCGCTCAACACTCCTGAGAAAGATACGCAACCACAGATTAAACGACCTGATCTGAGCGTCCACTCAACAATCATCAGCGCAGCGATATGCGACGATTGCGCTTCGTTGCGCGCCGCCGGCTGTGGCGATTTGCAACACCTCGCTGCGGCAACTAAAAGACAATCGGTGGGCGACGAAAAAATTTCTTCGCCATAATATCCTGTCGATAAATGGCTTCCGATAAATTATCGGCGGCGACATCAATGGCGGCACAGCAGTTGCCCTTCAGTTATATCAGTTATGGAGGGGAGGGAATAGAGTGTCGGATCTTTTACGAAAGAGGGTCGGCCGGAGGGCCGGTGAAAGATTATATATCGTAATGGCCTGTGAAGACTTGGACGAAGCGGTCCAGGTAGGTCGGCAACTTTCACAAGTGAATAACGGTGTTCTTATCACCTATCGCCGGGCCGAGGATGTCATGCTGAACTGCCCGTCCGGGCGGGTCGCATTGATAATCCTTGCAAACAACGATGATCCCGAAGCGATAGGCAGAACCCTGTCCTGGATGCGGCATCGCTGGCCTCAGTGTCCCATCGTCGTCATCGGCGAGATGGGCGGCGGAGCCATGGAATTGGCCGCAAGAAAGGGCGGGGCCAGTTACCTGACCAGACCCGTAGGCCCGCAGCAGTGGGCGGGACTGGTGCAGCACGTGCTAACGGGCGCAGCAAAGGTAACTGTAAGGTAAAGAGCCAATAAAGATTGTCTCGGTTAAAGGGGTCTCATGTAGAGGCTGGAAAAATCGCTGCGTGCGATCTGAAGGCCTCTATTCGCTGTGCTTCGTATGAGAACCGTGGAGCGGCCGAGGAGCCTGACCGACCTTTTATTTGAGGTCGGTGTTTGTAACGATGAGCCTCACGCGAGGATTCTCAAACTTTCGACGATTTGGCCTGGATGGAGATGAGCGACCGTCCACAGTGCCCACCCGTCACCCGGGTGGTCGTCAGAGAATCCTTGAGGTAGGGGTCGAGGTCTTGTAAATGCACGGACGGTGGAGATGAGCGCCCACCGAAAGCATCCCGTCTCTCCTCCTTGACGGGGCTGTGCAGGAGGAGCCTCATGTATGTGAGAGGGGACCTCTACCAGGGCAAAGGGCGATGACAGTGCCTTGAGCAAGCGCTGTCTCGCCCGCTTTTTTTGCGCTAACCCGCATTTTTCATTAACCACAGAGGACACAGAGTTCGCAGAGATTTTTTAAAACATGTTTCATTGTTTTTTCAGGAGTTATGGAATTCCTCACAAGCCTGTCCCGTGGGGGCAATCGTGCCCCGATTACCATAATCTAAAAAAAACAGAGTGTCATTTTACGAAATCGTCAAATTGCTCGTAAGTACTTTTAAAATAAACATCTCTGCGAACTCTGCGTTCTCTGCGGTGAATTATCCGGGCTAATGTTTAACCTTACCCGGACCAATCATCCGGATACGATATACCTTGCGCTGTTCGTTTGTAATCAGCAGCGCCTTGGAGCACAGGCCTGCTTCCCAGCAGACAGCCTCGGCCTGGCCGAGCATGACGCTGCGATTGAGAGGTTTTGCTCGCACAACCCGCAGCGGTCGCGTCGCCGGCGATGTCTGTGTCGTCGCTTTGGCGGCGGCGACGACCTTCTCGATAGGCTTATCCAGTTGATATACCCACACACCCAGGTATGACAGGACAGCGATCCTCCTGCCGGCGGGACAGATGTCCGCAGCCGTTACCCACTGAGCGCCGCGAAGCAGCCCCAGATATTCAGCCTGGATGGTTTTGGCCTTCGCCGAGCCGGTCGGGTCCAGGCGGACGCGATAGAGCCTCGCCCTGGACATTTCCTTGGTTATCAGATACGCCCAGCCTTTGCGGACGAACATGGCTTCGCAATCGAAAGGTCCGTGGCCGGCGGGGTAGCGGAACCTGTATTTGTGCTTTACGGCGGCGGCTTTAAGTTTGGACTTCGGGTCAGGTTCGCCGACGGCGTAAATCGTCAGGACCTTTCGCTTGCGTGAATTATTGCCGAAATCGCCGATATAGAGCATTCCGCCGGCGTCAATGGCGATGTCTTCCCAGTCGATGTTACGTGCGCCGGTCAGGCTGATACGGCCAAGCCCCTTGCCTGTGTGGTCCACGGCGAACAACATCGGCGGATGGCCTGAATCGTTCATGCTCCAATAGACACCCGGATACTTTCGGCTGGCCACGATGCCGGAAGATTCCGCCAGCCTCGGCTGGGTGAGTTTGCCGACGAGTGCCGGCTGCGACATCGCAACAGCCCGGACGGTTGTAGCGGGAGTTTTGCGGGTTGCCGCGACCGGGTCGCTCGAAGCCGACTTTATCAGCGACGCAGCCGCGATTACAGCGACCAGACGTATCCAGACATGCAGATTGAATCTTTCCGAGCGTTTCACCAAAAGAGCCAATCAGGTTATTACAATTGCCACTTGACCGTGCCACCCGGCGATCAAGCAACGATTTTCATAATGCGGACTTCGGTATATTTCTGCCGATGGCCTTGTCGGCGGCGGTGCCGCTTGCGACGCTTGAACTTCAAAGTATAGACCTTCTTTCCGCCGATGCGATCTTTGGTTATTTCACCTACGACCTTGGCGCCCTCGACCACCGGCGTGCCGACGGTAATTTTTTCCCCGTCGGCCACCAGCAGGACGCGGTCGAATTCGACCGTTTTTTTCTCGTCGTTCACGTCAATCAGGTCTATCCGCAGCAGGTCGCCTTCGCTGACCTTGAATTGCCGGCCACTGTCTTCAATTATCGCATACACGGGTAATTCCTCACTCGTTCGTTTTAGTTTTAGAGCAATTGATTATGGTCTATTTCATCTGAAAATCAACACTTAAAAATTGGTTGCGACAAAATTTGAACAGTAATAAAAAACAGGCGGGATAGCGGGATTACGGGGATTACTGGATTATGGGGATTTTCCTTTTTTGTCCCGGAATCTTAAAATCCCTGAAATCCTGCTATTCCATCCGTTTTTTTGTAATCAATCTGCTCCCGCCAGATTATTCAGCATCGCCGCAGCGGCGACAGCGCCGGTGTGAAACTGTTCCAGGCGAAACCGTTCGTTTGGCGAGTGGATGTTGTCGTCGGGAAGGGCGAAGCCGGTAACGACCGGATCGACCTTCAGGACTCTCTGAATCAGTTCAGCGACGGGCACGGACCCGCCGGCCCTGGCGAGAACGGTATCAGCGCCGAACGCCTCCCGCAAGGCGTCTTTGACGGCGCTGACGGCCGGGCTGTCGGGCTGAATAACGAACGGACGCGAGCGGCTCAACACCTTCACGCTTGCCCGCACGCCGGCGGGGGTATTGTCAGCCACAAATTCATCAAAGGCCCACAGTACCTTATCGGGCCTCTGGTTGGGCACCAGTCGCATCGAAATCTTCGCCGTAGCCGAGGCCGGCAGGACTGTCTTGGCGCCCTCGCCCTGATAACCGCCGACGATGCCGTTGCAATCCAGCGTCGGGCGCGACCAGCGACGCTGAAGGACCGTCTTGCCCCGTTCACCGCCGACCGGCTCGACGCCCACTTCTTTGGCGTATTCACTCTCGTCGAACGGCAGCGACTCCCACTGGTCCAGTTCGACCCGCCCCGGCTCGACAACGTCGTCGTAGAAGCCGCCAAGCGTTACCCTGCCGGCGTCGTCGTGCATTGCGGCAATCATCCCGGCGAGGGCGTTGAGCGGGTTGACCACTGCCCCGCCGTGCTGGCCGCTGTGAAGATCGGCCGACGGGCCGTCCAAAGTCAACTCCAGGTACATCAATCCACGCAGACCTGTCAGGATCGTCGGCGCAGCCGGCGCGAAGAAACCAAGGTCCATCACGAGGGCGAAGTCGCTCTTGAGGTCGTCTGCGGCGGCGGTTACGAAATCCTCCAGGTCGGGCGATCCCATTTCCTCCTCGCCCTCGACGAAGAAAAGTACGTTCATCGGCAGTCGCCCCGCGGTGCGGATGAACGCCTCGCACCCGTTGATGCAGGACATCAGCAGCCCCTTGTCGTCGCTTGCGCCGCGGGCATAGATTGCCTCGTCGCGGACGGTCGGGTCGAACGGCGGGCTGACCCATAAACCCATCGGATCGGGCGGCTGGACGTCGTAATGGGCGTAGATCAGAACCGTCGGCGCTGACTTCTCGGCAATGCCGGACGTGCTGCGAGCCAGAAGGACAGGATGTTTCCGCCACGGGCGCAACTCAGCCGAGAACCCCAGCCCGCGCAGATGCCCGGCAATGTGTTCGGCACAGGCCAGGCAGTCCGCCTCGTGAGCACTCTGCGAACTGACCGACGGGAATCGCAGCAGTTCAAACAATTGCTCAAGATGCTCCCCGCGATGAGACGCCAGGTATTCCGTAACTTCTTTGGATAACATCTTTTCTCCTGTGATCTAATTGTACTTTACACCTGCATATGTAAGTTTAGCCGTCGCCGGCACGGCGATGCAATACGTGGGTGGTTTGACACATCGCCGTACCGGCGACGGCTAAACTCATAAATTCAATCGTGGCGATTGACAAACTTCTATTTCATTGCCGGGAAAGGCCGGTTGAAGATTCTCCTCATTTCGTCGGGAATGTCCTCGCTGCGTAGCGGGCCTTTAATGGTCCCGGCGGTGGACATGATAAACGTGGCGGAGTTCTTCCAGTTCAGCCCGCCGTGAGTCGATGCCCTCTTCATCACCCCGGAGAAGAATCCCGACCCGGTGCAATATCGGTCGAACAGGCTGACGATTACGTCCGGGGGATTTTCGACCAGCCCGAAATGCGCCCGCCAGAGGCGGTACAGTGCATCGGGATACCCGCATTTGCTGTCGGTGGCGGCCTTGAGCAGTTCACGCCCGTTAATCCTGCCTTTGCCGGTGAGTTTGAGCGGGTCGCCGACGAGAGGCTCATACTCGAAAGTTTTTCCGTCGGTCGATTTGATAACGGCCTTGGCGTCTTTGGTGCGGACGATGACGGCGTCGCCTTCGACGTAACTGGCCAGTTCGACCGACTCGGCCGCCAGAAGGTCGTCGGCGAGTTTGGCCGGGTTCAGCGCGTTGAAGGCTGCGCAGGTTACCAGGCCGAACTTGATTATCACGACGTCCTTGTCCTGTCGCAGGCGATTGACCGGCCGCCAGCCCCTGGCCTTGAGATGCTTATCAAGCCCGGCGAGGTTGTACGGAGTGTTGGTCTGCCCGTGGTCGGCGAACAGCGTAACTTTCACCAACCCGTGTGTCTCCATAAGTATCTGGCCGATGAATTGTTCCAGCCGGCGCAGGGTGATGAGTTGTCCTTCCTTGCCGAAGCGTGAACCCATACCGGCTGTGGAAACAAAATAGGCGATTACCTCCATTGTCTCGCGGCGGTCCCAGAGGCGCTTGACGTCGGCGAGTTCTTTCTCGAACAGCGCCTCGGGATTCATGTACGCCGTCCCGTCGTCGAGAGGTGCAGCGCGATATTGGATAATCTTCACGAATGGTTCGTTCTTCCCGGCCAGGTAGTTGCTTGTTCCCCCGACGACGGTTCGCTTTGTGCGGTGGTAGTACTTCGCCTCGAAGCCGGCGCACGGCATGTACCCGAAGGCGTCCTCCAGGCACAGGTCGGTCATCACCGGATACGGCGGGATGACCACCGCCGGACGGCCGAACATCCGCAGATGCCCGGAATCGTAAAACTCCCTGACCACGTCGAGCGGAAACCCGTCCAGCACCAATACCAAGTGTCGGCAGAAGCGGGGGCTGACGGCGTCGAGGTGGATGATTTCGTCAGGCTCACCGTCGCCGTTGCGGTCGTAGGCTATCCTGTCGATCCTACCGGCCGGATCGAACAGGTAAAAGAAATCGGCCTTACCGTCGCCGTCGGTGTCGTAGTCGGCGCGGGTGTCGCCGGCGGCAATCGCCTTGGCGGGAAACATTACCGCCGAGACGCCGCAGCCGGACAAAAACAACCACCCCGGCGAAAACACCAATACCATTACAATCAATTTGGAATTTCCAGTCATTGGCAACAACTCCACGAGATATTTCCGAATATACTACCGTCCGAAGCCGTCGGCGGCAAAATCATCTTTCCATCCGACCGGCGCGACTGTATTTATTTGAGGCGATATGAAAGCGATTGTCTATGGCGTCAATCCCGTCGGGTGGGGCACGTGCGTGTGGCTGAAGATCTTTTGGCCGGGCTGTCTGCTGACCCGACTGAACGGACTGACCCTGCGTGAGGTGGACCCGCCGGCGATGCCGGGCGATGACTGGGTGCTTTGCCGGACCGTCCTGGGTGGCATCTGCGGATCAGACATTGCGGTTATCGCCCAGCGTCAGCCGCCGAACTCCTTCCTCCAGTCATTCTCGACCTTGCCTGCGACGATGGGGCACGAGAACGTCGCGGTGGTCGAGCGGGTCGGGGCCGACGTGGATTCCGGCTGGCTTGGCAAGCGTGTCTGCGTCGAGCCGACGCTCTGCTGCCGTGTCCGCGGAATCGACCCGGCGTGTAAGCCCTGCCGGTCAGGGCAGTTCGGCGCGTGTGAGAACTTCGCCGCCGACGGCTCGTCGCACCTGCCGCCGGGAACGTCGCTGGGATACTGCGGGCCTGTCGGCGGGTCGTGGGGCGAATACTTCGTCGCCCACACCTCGCAACTCATCGAGATTCCGCAGCGGATACCCGACGAACAGGCCATCCTTACCGACCCGCTGGCGTGCAGCCTGCACGCGGTGCTTCGGGCGGACTTATCCAGGGTAGAGCGTGTTCTCGTTTATGGGGCGGGTATCCTGGGCCTGGGCGTCGTCTGGGCTTTGCGTGCGGTCGGCTTCGACGGGAAGATCGACGTCATCGCCCGCCATCGGCATCAGGGCCGACTGGCAGGCGAGTTCGGCGCTGACGAGGTGCTTTACCCGCCCGCAGGTCGGCGTGAGCGATTCGAAGCCGTCGCCGAACGCACCGGCTCGCGCCTCACGCGGGCGCGCTTCGGCAATTACATGCTGTCGGGCGGATACGACGCCGTCTTCGAGTGCGTCGGCAGCGAGCGCTCGATCGAAGAGGCCCTCAAGTGGACCGCCGCTCGCGGGCAGGTGATCCTCGTCGGGACCGGGCACGGACGCGGAACGGACATGACGGCATTGTGGTTTCGTGAACTGACGGTTATCGGCGCTTATGGCCGGAGCGTCGAAGACTTCGCCGGCAGGCGGATCCAGACCTATCAACTGGTTCACGAACTGATGCTCGCCGGTTCGCCGGACTTGTCGGTCCTGCTGACGCATACTTTCAGCCTGACGGACTACAAGGCCGCGCTGTCCGTCGCAATGCACAAAGCCCGGCACGAAAGCGTCAAGGTGGCGTTTCGATTCGGATAAGTTGATTGCAAAGAAAATTGGACAGTAATTAAAAAAACGGACGGAATAGCGGGATTACGGGGATTTTGAGATTACAGGATAAAAACAAAGAAAAGAAAAATCCCTGTAATCCTGTAATCCCCATAATCCTGCTATCTTTCTTCAACGGTTTTGAAACTTGGCGCGTAGAGCGATTTCGGAGATACTGTCGTTATGAGCAAATCAACCCCGCAGGTAGCCGTGGTGATGGGTTCGGACAGCGATTTCGAGGTGATGAGCCGCTGCATCGAACAGTTGCGTAGTTTCGGGATTGCCCCGGAGGTGCGCGTCCTCAGCGCACACCGAACGCCGGGTGCGGTGGACGAGTTCGCCGCCGGCGCTGCCGGGCGCAACGTCAAGGTGATCATCGCCGCAGCCGGTATGAGCGCCGCACTGGCAGGTTCGATTGCGGCTCGCACGACACTGCCGGTCCTCGGCGT
>DAOWOP010000181.1 GCA_030642005.1 Planctomycetales bacterium | reverse complement strand
TGCATGGTCGGCGTGTACGAGGGCGACTGGTGGGGAGCGTCGGTGATCTACCGCCGGTGGGCGATGGAGCAATTCTGGTGCGCCGCCGGGCCGACGCGCGAGCGGTCCGATATCGCACCGTTTGCCAAGGAACTTGACCTGTGGTACTGGAACTGGCAGTTCGCGCAGCACGCCCACCCGCGGGAAGTCGTACCTGTCATTCAACACATAAAGGAGCAATTCGGGTGCAATGCAGCCTTCCACTGGTACGGATCCAACGCCGAAGTATTCGATGCAGGCAACTGGCGCGTGCCCGAAATCTACCCTTGCGACGAGACGATTCGCCGCACGCTTATCGAGGGCGTCAAGAGGCTTCACGAGATCGGCGTACGCTGCATCCCCTATCTGAACACTCGCCTATGGACGGCCGAGACGGTCAGTTTTCGGAATGCGGACGGTATGCGATGGGTTACGACAGACGAGCATGGCAAGCCCAACGACGAGTTTCAGGAATCGATGTTCACCATGTGCCCTACCGCTCCGCCCTGGCAGGCGCTTATCCGGCGCATCAACAACCAGATGATGGATGAGATCGGCATGGACGGCGCGTACCTGGATCAGATCACCGGGTGCTATTCCGTGCCGTGTTTCAACCCCGACCACGATCACCCAGCCGGCGGCCACGACCACTGGGTGCGCGGCGGGCGACAACTCCTGCAGAATGTCCAGCAGGACATCAAGGCTCGCTCGCCCAATCATATCATCACGTCCGAGTCCTGCATCGAATGCTTCCTGGACCTGCTCGACGCCGATCTGACACGGGAGATCTCGGATCTCGTGGGGTTCGTGGGAAGCCGGCACTCGCTGCCGATTCCAATGTTTAACAGTGTTTACCACGATTACCACATGACTTACGGCACCGTCAGCACGTTCCGGGATGCGCCGGGGCCTCAAGACGGGGCGGGCTTCCGCCTCCAGGAGGCCCTCTGCCTGGTGAGCGGATGCCAACTGATGATCAGCGGCGTCTTTGCCGGCGAGCAGCATAAAGAAGAGTTCAAGCCGCAGTTCGAGTACATCGAAAGGTTGACGCGCGCACACGCCGCCGGCCGCGCTCACTTCAACCTGGGCGTGTGGAAGCCGCCGCTTACTCTGGATTGCGACCGGGTGGACGTCGTATTCGACGCGAACCACGAGCCCAAACGGGATATTCCCGCCATCCTGTCCGGCTGCTTCGAGATGGACGGGACGCTCTGCATTGCCCTGGTCAATCACACGGCCGAGGTGCGCAAGGGCACGGCCACGATCGACCCCAGCGCCTACGGGCTGCATGGCTCGCAATTCACTATCAGGTCTGTCTATCCGCAACAGAAGACCATCGCCGAGGGGATCGCGGGAGCCACAACGCAGGAGATATTACTACCCGCGTCCTCCGCAGCCGTCTGGACCCTCGGAACGGAGAGTTGAGACAGCAGTGGAACGGTCTCATATTGGGCGCACAAAGTAAATGCGCTGGCGGGCGATAAACGAGCCGCGACCGTGAGGGAGCGGTCAGACCGATGCGAAAGTTTTAATGACCGCTCCTTTACAGTCGCGGCTCGTAAGACGCTCCCAATGCAAGCGCAGTAACTTTGTGCGCCCGGTATCAGTTACATCCGCCTTCATCCGGCGGGCCGTCGCGAAGGCAGGCCTCAACCAGGCCGCTCAGCGAGCCTGTGGCCAAGCCGATGCAGGTGTCGGCGGCGCCGTAGTACATACGGATGCGATCCGCATCCGGCTCGGCGATCGCTCCGCAGGTAAAGACCACGTTGGGCACCACCCCCTGCCGCTCATATTCCGTATCCGGCGAGAGGATTGAGCCGCGGGTCAGGCCGATGATGCGCTCGGGATCCTCCAGGTCAAGCAGCATCGCGCCCAGGGAATATCGATAACCGGCACACGAAAGGGCCACGCCGTGGATGATCGTCAGCCACCCCTTTTCGGTGCGAATGGGAGAGGTCGGGCCGATCTTCGTCTGCGCCCAGGGTGCGAATCCCGGCGTCAGCAACGGCCTGAAATGTCCCCAGTGCACCAGGTCGGGCGACCTGGCGATCCACATGTTGCCGTCGGTGTGATGTTCGTTCGGCGCAACCCGGTATGGCCGATCCAGTCGCATGTAGTATCCGCCGATCTTTCCGGGGAACAGGCATGGAACGCGGTTGTCCGGCAGCGAGATTACGTCCAGATATTCGTAACGCTCGAAATCCTTCGTTCTGCCCAGTATCCCCAGCGTACCCCACGGGCACCCGCCGCCGGGATGCACGATATAGTACCAGTCTTCCATATAGGTAACCCGCGTGTCAATCGGACCCTGATCGATCCGGCGGTAGGGTTCAAAATCAGGCCGCTGAAGGAACGGCTCCGGATTTATCTGGAAGTGGATGCCGTCGGCGCTGCGGGCAACGTGGCTTGTCGCGCCGGGAACGCCGCGGTAATGGCCGGAACGATGGATGATCGCTACCAGCAGAATCGTTTCGTCACCCATCATTGTCTGGCCGCAGTTGAACACGGCCGCGGCCCCAGGGAAATCGGCGGGAGTCAGCAGCGGGTTCCGATCGTCACGCTGGAGTTGATAACCACTTAGCAACCTGGCTTGATCGTCTTCTGTCATGGACATATTTGCGTACCCTTTCTATTTGTCAAAACTAATCGATTTCAAAACGTGAGCACTAAATAGCAATAAGTCGCAACAAATACACGGTGAAAATTGGTCGATTTGAGAAAATAATTTTGTAATCTTTGTGTCTTTTGCAGCAGGGCCTTTGGATTACGCCTGCAGAACTCCTGCCTTTTCAAGGACATGAAGCACAAGGCGTTCGAACGGCGCCGTCGTCGGAGCCTGGAGATAAATCGCTCCCTTTGCCAGGCAGGTTTTCTCGGCCCAACGTACAAACTCGCCCCACCGCTCGGCGTAGGAGGCCAGAACAGCCTCGGTTATGTTAACGTTCAGCCGGCGGTTGGTCTCGACCGAACCGAGTTGCGTCGGGCCAAGGATTGGCGGGTTTGTGTCGCAGGGATCGACAATCTGCAGCAGGATTACATCGCCGGTGCGTTGGCGCAATACCGACAATGCCCCGGCCAGGTCGTCTTCGGCGTCGAGCATGTCCGTCAGAATGATTACCGTTCCGGCCTCATTGTATCTGCGGGCATATTGCTCGACGGATGCGCCGAGGCGCGTCCTGCCGGCGGCGGTGAGGGCTTCGAGATATTCCAGCACCTGCAATATCTGCCGGCGATTTCTGCCCGTTTTCAGCCCGTCGCTCAATTCGCCGCTGAAGGAGAGGATTTGTACGCGGTCAAGCCCGGCCATTGCCACGTATGCCAGGGCCGCCGCCGTCCGGCGGGCGTAATCGAACTTGCCGACCCGCCCCTTGGGGGACTGACCGGCCGACCCGCCCAGAGACATCGAACCGGAACAATCCAGGAGTATCGTTACGATCCCCTCGCTGTGCTCGTGGAAGAGCCTCAGCAGCATCCGTTCCATCCTGGCGTAGTAGGGCCAGTCGAGCAGCCGCATATCGTCGCCGGGGGTGTAGGCGCGGTGGTCGGCGAACTCCAGACCGTCGCCAAGTCGGCGTGTCCGCCGCTGACCGACGCCGCGCGAAGATGCGGAAATCCGCTTGGCTATCAATCCAAGACGCTGAAGCCGCTGCAAAAACTCATCATCAAATAATTTACCGCCAGCCATATAACTCAGGGCTTCCTATCCGGTTGCGTCCATTGCCTCCATTTTCCGCATTTCGGCGGCATCGTATCGTCGGCGGACAGGCCGAAGCAGCGACACCGAGAGTATCGTACACAGCGACCCCGTCAGGCCGAAGGGATACCACACTCCGAAAGGCTGGGATTTTATCAACGCAATTACAGCCACCGTGAGCATACTCAAACCCGCGAGAAATAACACCTTCATCGCTCCGATTACGAACCTTCTCGCCTTGCCCATCCCGCCGAAAATACCGATGAACCCGCCGAGACAACCGATAACCGTTCCGATTATCCCGCCTATCCAGCCGCCCGCCCGATCCGACCACCACGCACCCGGCGCCGCCAGAGGGTCTTCACCTTCGGAGTATTGCACCAGTCGCAGTTGGCCTATCATAACCGTCCCCCTGCCCGGCAGGACCACGTTGACAACAAGTTTCTCAGGCCTGGCCGATTTGTCCTTCGCCATGCGGAAGGGCAGAACGAAACGACGCCAATCGGATGAACCCTCAAGGTGTTTCATCGGACCTCTGTTATTAACCGTCCTGGAGTAAAACTTCTTTTGGCCCGGGAAGTAGTTCCACATCTCCAGATAACCCTTCCCTTCTACGCCCTCGTAGCGAACCTGTCCGACAATCGCATAGGCCGGCGGACCGGCGTTCGGATTCTCGATGGATAGTATCACTGTTTCCGATGCCTTTGATTCGCTGTTTGTAACCCTTATGCACTCCCTGCCATCCTTTGAGATAAATGGCTTGCCGCATATCCTGCCTTCATCGGCCAGTTTCGACCACGAGAATTCTTTGACAGTCTGTTCAGCAGATGCCGCCGAGACGGAAATAAGCAGTCCGCACAAAGCAATTTCAGCGATTGTGATTAGATTTTTCATGATCGTCCTCCATTTGTTCCCTGTGAGCGGCCATGATGGCCTTGAGCACGCCCATGTCGATCTTCCCTTCAGTGTAAAGTACACGACAAAGCCGCTCGAAATTGTCCGTTATATCCTGGCTGTCGAGAACCTTTACCTTCTCAATGAGCCGGTCCAGCCTGATCCGAACGGTCGGGTAAGAAATACCATAGCCCCCCGCCAATTCCTTTAAGGAGCCGGAGGCTAATACGAACCGCTTCACGAACATCATTTCCTCGTCCGTCAGCGACTCGACCCAATTCCGCCTTTCCTTCATGTTTTGAATATTATTCATATCTATATGAATTATAACATCAATATAGCAAAAGGCAAGGTGAATAATATTAATATTTGTACGTAATTCGGCCTGGTTCAAAAACAGGGGGTTTCGGGTAACAGTTCGAGGATCTGAATTATACCGGGCGCACAAAGTTACTGCGCTTGCATTGAGAGCGTCTTACGAGCCGCGACTGTAAAGGAGCGGTCATTAAAACTCCCGCATCGGTCTGACCGCTCCCTCACGGTCGCGGCTCGTTTATCGCCCGCCAGCGCATTTACTTTGTGCGCCCAGTATTACACAGATATTTCCGGCGTGTTTTCAGGAGATGCCGGAATCGTTTTTTCAGGGCCTGGTCGGTGTCGCGCGGGCCTCATTTGTTGTTGTCCCGTTCGGCTTTAGCCCGTTCTTCCAGGCGGGCCATCTGCTCGGCCAGTTCGGTTGCGGCGGCGGTTTCGGGGAACCTTTCGATAAC
>DAOWOP010000171.1 GCA_030642005.1 Planctomycetales bacterium | reverse complement strand
CCGAATCTTTCCGAATTGTTCCGAATTGTTCCGAATTGTTCCGAATTGTTCCGAATCTTTCCCTGCCTGCCCGCCGCCCGCCTACCTACCGAAGGTGGGCAGGCAGGCAGGCGTTTCGTTCCCAATTGTTCCGAATTGTTCCGGCAGATTCGCTGCGCTCATCTGCCGGCTTGCAGGCAGGCGAATCTTTCTCCCGACCTGCCTGTTGGCAGACAGGTGGACATCGGGATTCCGCAGGCTGCAAGATTGGTCGGCGGTTGGTTCGGGATTATTTCCCCGCTTGATGAGTATTGATATTGCGGACGGATTAGCGATATAATAGGCGTCGGTAACAGGAATACCTGCGAGGTAACGGTGAGAGTCCCCGAACCTGAAAAGAAGGCGATGCTTCTGGGCGTCGGACTGGATAACGACGACGGCCATATCCGCGCGACTCGCGGCGAGAATTTCCATATCATCGGCGGCAGCGCCGATACGCACGAGGCAATGCAGGAAAAGTGCGTCAAGTTTAATGAGAAACTCAAAGGCCGGGGAAAGCAACTGGAGGAACTCCATCGCAGGGAGTTCCTCGACATCGCCGCCGAGTGCGAGATGAACGTTGCGGTGCGGGCAGACCCGCCCTCGCCGAAGCACGAAGCAGACAACAATTGACATACCTGTCGCGGACGATTTTATCCGGCGACCACTTTTGAGAGTGAGAAGACCGGCAGCAACAAGGCCAGAGCGACACCGCCGACGATTCCTCCCATTACGACGATCATCACCGGCTCGATGAAACTGGTAACGGTTTTGATTGAGACTTCGAGGTCCTGTTCGCAGAATCCAGCCAGGCGGTCCATTACCGGTCCGAGCCTTCCGGTCTTTTCACCGGCGGCGACCATTTGAGTAACGCTGCGAGGGATAAGAGGTCGCTTGAGCATTTCATCCGACAGGCTTGCCCCTTCCTTTATTCTTTCGCCCAGCGCGGTCCAGATTCGGCTGAAGAAGATGTTTCCTGATACTTCAGCCGTGATCGTCAGCGCATCGAGCATGCTCACACCGGCCGATATCATCGTCGAAAGTGTTCGCAGCGATCGGGCCATGGCGCTTCGGCGGAACATGCTGCCGAGGACAGGCATGTTGATACGGATGCGGTCGAGTGTAACTTTACCGTCGGGCCTGCGGAAGTACCACCAGCAGGCTGATGCGACAGCCGCTATAACGACGATGATGAACATCCAGTGATCGACAAGCCCGCCGGACAAAGCCAGCAGAAATCGGGTTGGCATGGGCAGCACGGCGGACTTTCCGGCGTAGATCTTCTCAAACCGAGGCAGGATGAATATCAGCATGGCGACGACGACCACTACGCAGAAGCACAGCATTGCCAGCGGATAGGTAGCCGCTCCCTTGACCTGCCTGCGTATCTCCTGCTGGCGCTGGAGGTATTGTGCGACGCGTTGGAGCATTTCACCCATCATCCCGGAGGCCTCTGAAGCCCTTACCATCGCCACGAACAGTTTACCGAAAATCTTCGGGTATCGGGCCAGGGCGGCCGAAAAATCCACCCCGCTTTTGACCTGGTCGGCAAGGTCGATTACCACGCCGCGAAAGATGATTGAATCAACCTGCTCGGCGATGCAGTCCAGCGCGTCCGGCAGCGGAACGCCGGTATCGACCATGACGGCCAACTGGTTGGCGAAAAAGATGACTTCCTCATGCTTGGCACGTGCTTTTCTGGTCTGAACGGTTCCCGCCGATTCAGCCGAAGCCGATTGTTCGCGCAGGTCAATGATGACGTTTCCTTCGCTTCGCAGCGTGCGTGATGCTTCGGCCAGGTCGAAGGCGTTCAGAACCCCGCTGCCCGTTAATCCTCTGTTGTCTCGGACCTGATATACGAACTTCGCCATGTTTTTGTGCTCCGTATATGTTCTGTCTGAAAACTATTTCAGACAGGCTTTTCAGCAATCAGCGATCAGCAATCAGCGGTCAGCAGTCAGCGGTCAGCAGTCAGCAAAAGAAAAAACTGAATGCTGAATGCTGAATGCTGACGGCTGATTGCTGACTGCTTTTTCTTATGCCGCCAGCAGGCGTCTCATCTTTTCCGGGTCCTGTGCATTGGCCATGGCGTCTTCGGTTGTAACTCGTCTGTCGGCGACGAGCCGCGAAATCGCCATATCCAGTGTTTGCATACCCTGGGACTGGCCGGTCTCAATCATCCCGGCAAGCAGGTGTGTTTCGCTGTCGCGTATAACCCGGCGAATGGCCGGCGTCGGCGCCATTATCTCAACGGCGGGCACCATGCCGTCGGTGAGTTGATCGTGAAGCAGTGTCTGGCAGACAACGCCCTGGAGTATGGCCGACAGTTGCACACGTATCTGCCCCTGCTGTTCGGCTGGAAAGACGTCTATGATGCGATTGATTGTCTGCACGGCTGAGGTTGTGTGCAGTGTCGCCAGCACCAGGTGGCCTGTTTCGGCGGCTGTCAGCGCCGCGGAAATTGTCTCCAGGTCGCGCATCTCGCCGATCAGTACAACGTCGGGTTTCTGGCGGACCACGTGCCGAAGCGCCGAGGCGAAACTCGATGTGTCCACGCCGACTTCACGCTGCTCGATGAGGCTCCTCTTGTGGCGGAAGGTGTACTCAATGGGGTCTTCCAGTGTGATTATATGATAAGCGTAGTTGTCATTGATGAATTCGATCATGGCGGCCAGTGTTGTACTTTTGCCGGCGCCGGACCCGCCGGTTACCAGCACCAGTCCCCGCGGCAGTCTGGCGAATTCGATGATGCGTTCCGGCAGTCGCAACTGCTCAAAATCCGGAACCTTCTGCGGTATAAACCGCATAGCCACGCTGAGCGTGCCTCGCTGCCGATGAATATTAATGCGAAAACGTCCTACGCCATGTTTGCCTATGGCAAAGTCGATGTCGCCGACGGTCTGGAGCAGATCGGTCTGCTCGGCCGTGAGCAGCGGCATGAACACCTCTTCGATCCGCCCAGGCTCCATCATCTCGAATTCGGTGATTATCATCTCTCCGGACACCCAGATTGCCGGGGGTACGCCCGGTGTAAAGATGATGTCGCTGGCGCCCCGCCGGATCACCAGTTCGAACATGTCGTCTATTGTCTTGAGCACGTCGTGAGTCATCCTTTCCAATCTACCTGTAAAAAAGTTTGAACAGCCAAGTCACCAACCTGCAAAATTCGAATATCTAAATCCGAAATCCGAAACAATATCGAAATACAAATGACCGAAATCCGAAACGTAAAAACAAAAACGTCCCCAACGTTCTGTATTTTGAACATTGGGAAATTCGGATTTTGAATTTGTTTCGTATTTCGACATTCGGATTTCGTGTTTTGTCCCGACACATCAGGACAGTATTCAAACATTATTGCAACTCGCTTAGTCCGCTCATCCGGCGTCGGTAACGCGGAAAATTTCCTCGACGGTGGTGATGCCGGCTTTGACCTTGTCCATACCGTCGGCGCGCAGGCCGGTCATACCCGTTTCGGCGGCCAGTCGGCGAAGTTCGTTTATACTGGTCGCAGCGGTAACGTTGTCCCGCATAGCGTCGTCAGGCGTCAGCAGTTCGTAGATTCCGATCCGCCCGGAGTACCCGCTGTTTCGGCACTTGTTGCAGCCTGTGCCATGATAAAACGTTTCGACCTGCCCGGCGAGGTGCTCGACGGCTCGGCGGATCTTGGCCGACGGGTCGAAAGGCTCCTTACAGTTGTTGCATATCTTGCGAACAAGGCGTTGCGCCAGTACGCCGGTCAGCGAAGCGGCTACGAGGTACGGCTCGACACCGATATTCAGCAGGCGGGTAATCGCGCCGGGAGCGTCATTGGTATGGAGAGAGGCCAGTACCATATGCCCGGTAAGAGCGGCCTGGATCGCAATCTGCGCTGTTTCCGAATCACGAACCTCACCGACCATGATGATGTCCGGGTCCTGCCTGAGCAGCGAACGCAGCGCAGCGGCGAAGGTAAATCCGATCTTCTCGTTGACCTGGAACTGGTTGATCCATGGAAGATTGAACTCGATGGGATCCTCGATTGTGCAGATGTTCACTTCGTCGTTGTTGAGTTCCTTCAGCACGCTGTAGAGCGTGGTGGATTTCCCACTTCCGGTCGGGCCTGTTACCAGGACGATGCCGTTGGGGACGGAAATTACTTTACGCCACTGTTTGAGAGTTTCATATCCGAAACCCAGTTTCTCGAGGTTCACCAGGACGTTGCGGTTGTCGATGACGCGGATAACCACCTTTTCGCCGGACTTTCCGTTCAGCGTCGAGACGCGCAGATCGACGGGGCGATTTTCCATCAACACGTGGATGCCCCCGTCCTGCGGCAGGCGGCGCTCGGAGATGTCCAGACCGGCCATTATCTTGATCCGGCTGACAATGGCCGGTAAAAGTTTGAAGGGCAGGTGCATCTTTTCGTAGAGCCGACCGTCAACGCGGAAGCGAACTCGCAGGGACTTGTCGTCCGGCTCGATGTGAATGTCGGAGGCACTCTCGCGGACGGCGTTATAAATCAGATAGTTGACCATCCGGATTACGGGGGAGTCTCCGGCGGCCGCTTCCAGATCGACCAAATCTTCAGCCTGTTCTTCCACAAGCGCAAGGTCCCCGGCGCTGACTTCGCCCACGATGTCGTCGATGACGAAGACGTTGGCGGCCGGCAGGTGCGTCTGGATGGTGCTGCGGATGTCTTTGGCGGTGGCGCAGACGATCTGCACACGGTATTCGGTCTTGCGGGCGATTTCTTCTACCAGGAAGACATTGGCCGGTTCGGTTACCGCTATTGTCAGCACCCCCCGGACCCTGAACAGAGGCAGGACACAATGCTTTTCCACGAAATCTCTGTCCAGAACATCGATGATTTTCGGGTCAGCGATCCTGCCGGAGATGCGGGCGAAGGGAACGCCGTACCCCAGCGCCAAGGCCTCCATGATCTGCTCCTGAGAGCAGATCGTCTGTTCGAGAAGTATCTCACCCAGCAGGAGGCCTTTCTTGTCGGCCTTCTGGAGGTCCAGCGCCTCGGCCAATTGCTCTTCGGTAACGGCGCCGCTCTTAATGAGCAACTGGCCCAATTGAAGTTTCTGGTCGCTTCCAATCGTAATCATCGTTGTTACCAAGTTAGCGGTCAGCGGTCAGCATTCAGCATTCAGCTTTTTACTGATTGCTGACCGCTGATCGCTTTTCTACATTGCCTTGACTGCTTTGGAGACGTCCTCAAATTGTTCGAAGGCATTGTCCAGACGAGTAACCTCAAGGATCTTCGCGATATTTTCATTAAGGCTGGTCAGTTTGACCCGTCCGAGTTTTTCAGCGAATCTTTCCTGCAAATCGAGCAGGTACTCCAGTCCGGCTGAATCCACAAAAGGCACCGCTTCGAGGTTCAGCACCAGGTCGCCTTTAACGGTCGCGTCCGGCTGATCGGAGCCTTCGCAGAGACGATACTCGATTTGCTCAACGACGGCTCTGAAGGCGTCCAGAGAATCGGCCGTCAGTTCACCGCTGCAAATGAGAAGGACGGCCTGACCGTAACTTTCCTCAGTAATCTTCATCGTCTTTTCCTCAACCGCAAATTACTACTGTTTCCGCAGGCCATTGGCGTTTCGCGACCCTTCGACGCCGCTCATGGTCGCCCTGAGCCTGTCGAAGGGCGACAGGGTGGTCGAATTTTCAAAGGCCTTCGAGTCGCCCATTCCGGTTGTGCGGATTTGTGTCAGAAAATCCTCCAGGTCCAGCGACAACAGCAACTCCGCCAGTCGCGGATCAAACTG
>DAOWOP010000083.1 GCA_030642005.1 Planctomycetales bacterium | reverse complement strand
TTGTTTATTCGAGTCGGCGGAGCAGGCCATTGAGGCCGTTCCGAAGATAATGACCGGCGGGGGGATAATACCGACAGCCATAGAGTTCATGGACCGCAGTTCGGTTCGCGCATCGTGCGAGTACCTGAACGAGACGATTCCCTACGCCCGAGCCGGCGCGATGCTGCTGATAACGGTGGACGGTTCGGATGCCGGGCAGGTCGAGCGTGAATATGAAGCCATCGGCGAGATGTGCCTCGAAGCCGGGGCGATAGAGGTGTACGTAGCCGACAATTACACGACGAGCGAACGAATCTGGAAGGTCCGGCGGAATATAGCCGAGGCGTTCAAGGTCGTCTCTCCGCACCAGAGCCTTGAGGACATAGTCGTTCCGATAGCGGCCATTGCGAAGATGGTCGCGGGCCTGGCGGAATTGTCGAAGAAGTACGACTGCCCGATCCCCTGCTATGGCCACGCCGGCGACGGCAACCTTCACGCCACGCCGGTGATGAATCCGGAATGGTCGCTGAAGAAATGGGGCCGGACGCTGCCTGATATACTGACCGACATGTATAGACTGACGGCCGAACTTGGCGGGACGATCTCCGGCGAGCACGGCATCGGGCACAAGAGGAAAGAGTACATGTCTCTGGTCGTATCGGCCGGCTACCTCGATATGCTCCGGGCAGTCAAACGAGCGATGGACCCGAACAACATCCTCAACCCCGGAAAGATTTTTGACGTTTGAACCTACTTGATATATGGAAAATTGATCGGGCATACGAATGGATTGGAAAAAGTCAGATCGTTTGAAGGCGTTGCCGCCTTATTTGTTTGTTGAGATTGACCGGGCGAAGCGCGAGGCAATCGCGGCTGGGCGCGATGTGATTAACCTGGGCGTCGGCGACCCGGACCGGCCTACGTTCGAGTTTATCGTCGAGGCGATGCGTAAGGCCGTCGGCGATCCGGCCAACCATTGCTATCCGTTCGACGAGGGCGTTCCGCAGTTTCGCCGGGCGGCGGCGGAGTTTATGCTGAAACGCTACGGCGTGGAACTCGACCCGACAGCCGAGATAATCACGTCGATCGGCTCAAAGGACGCCATCGCGCATCTGCCGCTGGCGGTGGTCAATCCGGGCGAGGTAGTCCTTGTTCCGCGTCCGGGTTATCCGGTCTATAACTCGGCCGCCGTTTTCGCCGGGGCCGAGCCGCATTACCTGAACCTGACGGCCGAGAGCGCCTGGCTGCCGAAAATCGAAGCAATTGACGCTGCGGTCGCAGGCCGGGCCAAACTCATCTACGTCAACTACCCGAACAACCCGACCGCCGCTGGAGCGGACCCTGCCTGGTACGAAAAACTCGTCGCCTGGGCGAAGGCCAACGAGGTCATCGTGGCTTCCGACGCAGCCTACAGCGAGGTCTATTTCGAGTCGGCCCCTCCGAGCATACTCCAGGTCCCCGGCGCTAAGGACGTGGCTGTGGAGTTCCACTCGCTTTCCAAGACGTTCAACATGACCGGCTGGCGGATCGGCTGGGTTGCCGGCAACGCCGAGGTAATCGCCGCCCTGGCGGCCGTCAAGGGCAACGTCGATTCAGGCCAGTTCAACGCCGTCCAGTGGGCCGGCGTAGCGGCGCTGGAGGGTTTCGAGCGAGAAGAAATCCTTCATCAGCGCCGACTCTACAAAACGCGGCGCGACGCGCTCTGCGACGGGCTGGCGAAACTGGGCTACGAAGTTGCCCGCCCGGCTGCGACGTTCTACGTCTGGTGCCGATGTCCCGACGGCGCGGATTCAATGACCTTTGCCAGGAGGTGCCTGGCCGAGGCGAACGTTGTGTTCATTCCGGGCATAGGCTTCGGGCCGACCGGAGAAGGTTATTTCCGGGCAGCGCTGACCGTGGAGGTCGAGAGAATTAACGAAGCCGTCGAACGTTTGGCGAAACTGACCTGGTGAAACACATTGCTTACATTGGTCTTGGTGGGAACATTGAGCCGCAGGCACAGACGCTTCTGCGGGCGCTGAAACTGCTGAAGGGGCGCGAGGGCGTATCCGTCCGGCGGATAAGCCAGTTTATAAGGACCGAACCTGTCGGCCCGCCGGACCAGCCTAAGTATACAAACGCCGCGGCGATGCTGGTTGTGGACCTTGAGGCCGAATCGCTGCTGGACGTCATGCAGGAAATTGAGGCCGAACTCGGGCGCGACCGCAAGAGCGAACAGCGATGGGGCCCAAGGACTTGCGACCTGGATATGCTGCTGTTCGACGATGTGATTTGCCAAAGCGCAAGGTTGACGCTGCCGCATCCGCGGATGCACGAGCGGCTGTTTGTCCTGAAGCCCCTGGCCGAGATTGCCGGCGCGGTCGTTCATCCGGTGTTTCATAAAACCGTCGCCGAACTACTTGTGGCGTTGGGGGGTAAATAGGTGTCTGCGGTACTAATCAGCATTATCGGTCCACCGGCTGTCGGTAAAACGACTCTGGCCGAGGCTCTGGCTGTAAAATTGCCCGCGGAAATTATTTACGAAGACTACACCGGCAATCCTTTCCTTGCCGATTTTTTCCTTGGGCGGCGCCAGTTCGCTCTGCCGGCACAGTTGTATTTCCTGTTTTCCCGGCTGAGCCAGTTGAATCCTGCTGCGTTCTCGTCGGCGGAAACGGTCGTCAGCGATTACGGCTTCTGCCAGGACGCCGCTTATGCCGCTGCGAATTTGCCGGAAAGCGACATGGCTGTTTATCATCGCCTGGCCGGGGCGGTGGAGAAAATAGTCAAGCCGCCGGATTTACTGATCCACCTGGATGGGGCTGAGAATATACTGCTGGAGCGGATTGCCCGTCGGGGCCGGCGCTATGAGGCGACCTTCACCGCTGATTTCCTCGCACGGATGCGCCGTGCGTATCGGGAAATCGTAGCCAAGGCCGATTGTCCGGTCATCGGTATCGACGTCGGCGAGGTGGATTTGCGGGAAGAATCAGTCCGGAAGAAACTGCTGCGGGACGTTCGGGAGGCATTGTAAGTGAAAGTCGCCAAAACGGTTGAGGAAATCCGCCGCATAATTGCCGATGCGCGTGCAGATGGCGCAGGCAGTGTCGGCCTGGTGCCGACGATGGGCGCTCTGCACGAGGGGCATTACAGTCTGATAAATGCGGCTCGGTGCGAGTGCGATTTTGTAGTGGTGAGCATCTTCGTCAATCCGACGCAGTTCGGCCCGAACGGGGATTACAGAGAGTATCCCCGCTCGATTGAGGACGACCTTGCCGGGTGCGAAACCCACGGCGCCGATGCGGTCTTCGTCCCATCGGTCGATGAGATGTACCCGGCCGGCTTCGCCACGACGGTCGGCGTTGCCGGACTTGCCGAGTCGATGGAAGGGCGCTGCCGGCCCGGGCATTTCGACGGCGTATGCACCGTTGTAGCCAAACTCTTCAGCATCGTCGCGCCGGACGTCGCCTATTTCGGGGCCAAGGATTATCAGCAGGCCGCCGTTATAAAACGAATGGCAATCGACCTGGACTTGCCGTTGCGAATCGTAGTTTGCCCGACGGTCCGCGAGCCTGACGGCATGGCGATGTCCAGCCGGAACGCTTATCTCGATGACGAGCAGCGCGCCCAGGCGGCGGCATTGTCCGAGTCGCTGCATCTGGCCGAGCGACTTGTTCGTGAAGGTAAAAGAAACGCCGCCGAGGTAATCGAGGGCGTTCGCAGCCTCCTGGGCGAGAAGGCCCCGCTGGGCGAGATTGATTACGTGGCAGTCATTGAACCGGACAGCCTCGAAGCCGTTGAAATAATCGAACGCGACGTAGTAATCGTCCTGGCGGTGAGGTTTCCATCAGCCAGGCTTATAGACAATATGCGTGTGGACGTGCCGAAGGCGAGTCGGTAGGATAAAGCGATTGGGATTTCCAATTTTCAATTTTCAATTTCCAATTAGACAGAAGATGTCCCTGACATTCTTCCAATTGAAAATTGAAAATCGGAAACTGGAAATTGATATTCATGCTACAGGTAATCATAGATTTTGGACGGGTTTATATCTTCGGGCATCCCGTAAATCTTCGTATTTACGGTTACGGCCTGATGCTCGTGCTGGGATTTATTTGCGCGACTTATATTGCCCGCCGGCGCGCCAGGCGGTTCGGCGAGCATCCGGACGTGGTCGTTACGCTTGGACTGTTGTCGCTGGTGGGCGGGATTATCGGCGCTCGGCTGGCGTTCGTTATAGAGAAATGGGATGAACAGTTCGCCGGGCGGGCCGACCGCTTTGGTGAAATCCTGAATGTAACCTCCGGCGGGCTGATATATTTCGGTGGAGTGATTCTTGCGGTTGTAGTGGTTCTGGCGTATCTGCGGGTGCGTCGGCTGCCGATCCGGCGGCACCTGGACATCCTGGCCCCCGTTGTGATGCTTGGCCTGGCGTTCGGGCGAATGGGATGCCTGCTGAACGGCTGTTGCTACGGCGGGAGGTGCAGGGCGGATTATTCCCTGGCGATGCGATTCCCGTATGCTTCCCGCCCGCTGCTGCTGCTGGATAAGGGCGCCAACGATTTCGGCGCCGCGTCGGTCTCGCCGGTCTTTTCCCATCAGGTCGCCGTTGGGCCTGAGCGGGGAGGCCTGGCCGTCGATGACCTGCCCCCGTGGCTGTTCTTGCGGGACTCGAACGGTCGAGTCTTTCGCAACACCCGCGGCGGGCCGATCCTGAAGTCCCCTTCGGAACTGACGACCGAACAGGCCTGCCTGGCCGCCGACCTTCGGTCGCTGCCGGTCCAGCCGGCACAGGCGTTCGGAGTGATCAACGCCTTTCTCATCGCGATTCTGCTGCTGTGCTTTTCGCGCCTGCGGCGGCGGGAAGGGCGGGTCTTCGCGCTGATGCTGATACTTTATCCGATTACGCGCTTTGCCCTCGAAGGCATTCGCGGCGACAATCCGCATAACCTTATTCGACTGGAATTAACACACAATCAGTACACTTCGATTGGTATGATGGTTATCGGCATGGTGATTTTTTTCGCCTTGCGGTATTTTCAGCCCGGTGCCGGCCTGTTTTGCTCGGAGCGAGCGGGGGCGGATGAGCCCGGGCGGCAAAGCCGGACAAAACAACGAAAGAGGAGACGCTGATGAACAGGAAATTTTTTGCAGTTATGTTAATTGCTTTGTGTGTACCGGCCGTTGCGGTGATTGCTCAATCCGCCGGGGGCGGGACGCCACAGTCGATACCGAAACTGGTTTCTCGCGTGACCGGTGCGATGGTGCGTCTGGAGTTCGTTATCGACAGCAGGATTATTTCGCCTCGCCCGCGCAGCGGACAGTGCATCTGCATAAACGCTTCGAAGAGGCTGTTCATGACCCGCGACGTGCCGGGAGGCATCCCGGTGGGGGAGTTGAAGGATTTTATCCTTGTTACTCCCGGTTCCGGAAGCAAGCGGATCGAGGCCGAGTTCGTAGGAACAGATTCGGAAACGGGCCTGTCGTTTATCCGCGCCACCGGCGGGCATAAGTTCTCAGAGGTGCGATTCGCCCGTACATCCAACCTCCGCCTGGGGCAGCGGGTCATATCTGTCGGCCTGCTGGGACCGCAGACGGGCAACGTGCTCTTCCTCGGCACGGGCATAGTTTCGTCGGTGATTCGCCTGCCGCAGCAAATGGTCTATGTCAGCGGTGGCGAACTTACAAATTCCTCCTCGCCGGTATTTACCGACGACGGACGGGCCATCGGAATTGTTGCCGGGCAATTGCCCGTGGAGCACCGGATGATGTTGCAAGGCAGATGGGTCAGCATAGGACTGGCCGGAAAACAGGCCGGAAAGTTCTTTATGCCGGTCGAGGAGTTTGTCGGCGCATTGAGCGAGCCGGTGGGCGCAAGAAAGTTGCCTTGGACGGGCATTGTGAAGTTTCATCCTGTCAGGCCCGAACAGGCCGGAACCATAACGAACCTCGGCGGCGCGACGGCCGTCCTGATCGGCCAGGTCATCCCCGACAGCCCCGCCGCCAAGGCGGGCATTAAGCAGGCCGACGCCGTAGTGGCCTTTGAAGGTGCGCCGCTGGAGAAAATGGCTACACCCGAATTCACCATTGCCGAACTCGCAAGGCGGTTGATTCACCGCAAGGTCGGCGAGAAGGTTTCGCTGACGCTGCTGCGAAAGGGCGAACGGCATACAGTACAGGTAACCATGGCGGCGATACCGACCCGGGCTTACGAAGCGGACCGCTACTATAACAAGGCCCTCGGCCTGGTCGGGCGCGACCTGGTGGTGTGGGACCGACATGTCGGGCGGGACAAGCCGCTGCTGGAGAAGGGCGTTGTCGTAACGATGGTCCGCCAGGATTCACCGGCTGCTCAAGGTAAAATTCGCCCCGGCGACCTTATTACCGTTGTTAATGACAGGGCGGTACCGTCAGCCGCCGCGCTGGGCAGCATACTTGACGCCCTGGCCAAGGCCGGCAGTGAAAAACCGATTAACTTCATCGTCAGGCGAGGCGATAAGCCTGAAGCGCTGACCGTTAATCCTTAAAAGCATTCAGCGTTCAGCAATCAGCAATCAGCAATCAGCAATCATAAAACAATGCTGAACGCTGACTGCTGACTGCTGCAGGTTGCGATACGGAATATCATGACGTGGAGAGGTTTGGCATGACGATTCGAGTGCTGTCCTTACTTTGTGTCATTGCTGTCTTACCCGTTGCTGTCGGCGCAGAGGCGCAGACGCCGTCGGCCGAAGACCGCCTTGCCGCCGAAAGCCTCAATCATGACGCCAGGTCGCTGTGGCACATGCGCGCCGGAGCGGCGCCGGCGAGAGTAGGCAGGACTCTGGCCCTGCTGCGATACGCCCAGCGGCTTTATCCTTCAGGCGATGAGGCAAACCGTCAACTGATTGACCTTTACGAAGGGATAGGTGACCTTGCCGCCGCCGCCGCTGCCGCCGGGACCTGCGTCGAGGCGTCGCCCGGCGACTATGCCTGCGGAGTTCGATGGATTCGCCTGACACTTCAGAGGCTCAATACGGCCGATAAGCGCATCGTTTTTCTCAAGTCGGTCGTTGCGAATGAGAAACTCTCGGCCGGTATTCGCACGGCCGCCGCCGTTGGGCTGGGCAGGATATATCAGGGCCGGGGTTTGAAACGGGAGGCCCGGCTGGCTGCTGAACAGGCGCTGCAATTTGACTCTCACGAACCGGCTGCACTGCAAATGCAGGCGCAGATTGCCAAACGGACCGCTCCGACCGACGTGTTTGAGTTGGCCATCGCCGTCCTTGGGTCGAACCCGCGCAGCCTGTACACGACCCATAGCCTCGCCCAGTCGCTTCAGAACGCAGGTCTGTGCGACAAGGCGATGCTTTTCTACGAGCACGCCTTCGCCATCGCCGATGCAACCCGCCCGCCGGACGACGAAAAAGAAGCATTGCTGGTCGGTTGCTTCAACGCAATGCTTGACGCTGGTCAGGCCGAAAAGGCTATTGCATTTTTTACTCCGCACCTGAAACGCTACAGCCGGAGCCTTAAACTGCTCGGACTGATGGTCGAGGCGTGCCGGTCTGTCGGCAGGGACGAGCAGGCCGCTGCTCACGTCGAGGCCATGGCCGGGATTTACAAGCCCCTGGCTTCGCCCGGTACAAAGTTGCGCGGGCCTGTGGCCGCTGAACTGGCGTGGTTCAACCTCGTCTTTCGCTCTCGCCCGGCCGATGCGATTCAGTGGGCCAAGGCCGCGGCGCTGTCGGAGGGGGATAATCTATACGTCCAGCGCGTTCTGGGTGCGGCGGAATTGGCCGTCGGACAGGCCGAGACCGGAACGAAACGATTGGCTCGACTGGTCGAAAAAGACCCCTACGCCGCCGCTGTCCTGGCGGGACACTATTACCGCAATGGCAAACCGGACGAGGGGCGGAAGGTGCTTCTCAAGGCCGCCGGCGATATTCGCACCGGACCGGCCTGGCGGGCGCTCAAGGCCGTCGCAGACGAACACAAAGTCAAACTCCCGCCTGTACCCCATGCCGGCCGTTTGCGCGACGCCCTGGCCAAACTCCCCGCGCACCTGCTCGAAATGGGCCGGTACCCGGAGCGGTTCGTCCGTGTGAAATTGATCGCGCCGAAGACCACAGTAGCACCGGGCGAACCCGTGGCCGTTACCGTAGTGGTGGAGAACATCTCAAAGCAGCCGGTCCCGGTGGGGTTGGCCGGGCTGTTCAATCCATCGGTATTTTTAAGCGTGGCTGTAGAAGGCCCGGTCAAGGCGACGTGGCCGAACCTGACGCTTTTGACATTGCCTGCGCCGAAATATATTGCCCCGGGCCGGAAGGTTTCCCGGACGGTTCGCGTGGACATCGGCGAAGTCGAAAAAATGCTCACGACAAATCCCCTGGCGGAAATGAAATTGACGGTCAGCGCTGTACTGGACCCGCTCCAGGACGACAAGAAGTTATTCTCTTCAGCGCCGGGGATAAAGATCGTCCCGGTAACGATCCGCCGCGCCCCGCTGTTTGATATTTCCGGCGGCGAGAAGTCCGCCAGGCCGGCGCTGGGCTATATCGTTCGGGACCTGAAGGGCGGCTCATCGGCCGAGCAGATGCGAGCGGCCCGGCAGACCGCAGCGCTGCTTGGATACGTTTGCAGGAGCGAAATCGGCAAAGCAAAGCCGGTTTTGCCGAAGGTCCTTACCAGGCTCATCCTCATGAGCATGACGAAGGCGTTTCTGGAGGCCCGCTCGCCCGTCGTGCGAGCCGAGATGCTCGCAGCCCTTCAGCACGTTGACCTGGACGCACGGATTATCTCGCTGATGGGGCCTCGAATCCAGGACGCCGACAGCATGGTCAGGCTGCGGCTGATAGAACTGCTCGCTGCGAAGCGGACGAAAGGACACCGGACGCTGCTGGACCACTTCGCCGCCGACAGCGACGATCTGGTCCGGGAAATGGCAAAGGCCCTGCGTAAAAGATGATTTTCAATTGACGGAAAGAACCGGCTTATGTTTATGTTCTTTCAATCGGAAATTGAAAATGGGAAATCGGAAATTGAAAATGGGAAATTGGAAAGAAGACATTATCGGCGCGATTGGCCGAACGCCGCTGGTGCGGATTAACCGCATTATTCAATCGGATGCGGTGGTGTTGGCGAAGGTCGAGTTTTTCAATCCTCTCGGTTCGATAAAAGACCGCGTCGCAGCCGCTATGATCGCCGCCGGCGAGCGAGACGGTATTATCGGTCCCGATACGGTCATCGTCGAGGCGACCAGCGGCAACACGGGCATCGGGCTGGCGTTTATCTGTGCCGTGCGAGGCTACCGCTGCATAATCACGATGCCAGAATCCATGAGCATCGAGCGACGTAAGGTTATGTCGGCCCTTGGAGCAGAGGTTGTATTGACTCCCGCGGATGAGGCCACGCCCGGCGCGATCGCCCAGGCCGAGGAAATCGTCGCCTCCACGCCCGGCGCTTTCATGCCAAACCAGTTCACCAACCCGGCCAATCCCGAAATCCACCGCCGAACGACGGCTGAGGAAATATGGGCCGATACCGACGGTAAAGTTGATATTCTCGTCTGCGGCGTGGGCACTGGCGGGACGTTCACAGGCGTGGCTGAAGCCATCAAGCAGCGCAAGGACGATTTCCGGGCCGTCGCGGTCGAACCTGCCGCAAGTCCGGTCATGACGCAGGTCTTGAGCGGCCGGCCGACGACGCCGGGCCCGCATGCGATTCAGGGCATCGGGCCGGAGTTTATTCCCGAAGTAATGAACATGGACGTGGTGGACGAGGTTGTCTGCGTAACCGACGACGATGCAATCGCCTGGACCCGGCGGGCAGGGCGCGAAGAAGGGCTTTTCGTTGGAATCTCATCCGGCGCTGCGCTGGCTGCCGCCGACGAGATCGCCCGCAGAGACGAAAACAGCGGAAAGGTCATCGTCGTGATCCTGCCCGACGGCGGCGACCGATACCTATCCACAGAACTGTTCAATTTTTAGGAAAAGAGCACAGGCCACAGAGACACAGAGGACGCAGAGAGTAAATTTATTTTGCTTCTCTTAATTTTTCCTTCTCTGTGTTCTCTGTGTCTCTGTGGCTCGTTCTTCTTATGCGGCGATTTGTCGATCTACATACTCATTCGACTGCTTCGGATGGTGATACGCCTCCGGCGGAGTTGGTGCGCCTTGCTGAAGCCGAACGCCTGGCGGCGGTGGCGCTGACGGACCACGACACCGTCGCAGGCCTGGCCGAGGCGCGACAGGCCGCCGATGCGCTGGAGGTGCGGTTCGTGCCCGGCATCGAAATCTCGGCTGTCTTCGCCGGTACTACTCTGCGAAGCGGCGTTTCGCTGCGTAGCACGAGAGGGATGCTGCACATCGTCGGCCTGGGGATCAACCCGGATAACGGGCGCTTACAGGAAACAGCCCGGCTGCTGCGTCAGGCCCGTAACGAACGCAACCCGCAGATGGTCGCCAAACTGTGCGAACTGGGCATGGATATTTCCATGGATGAGTTGATTGCCCTGGCCTCGCATGGAAACCGCCCGGACGCCGATTCGGTTATGGTGGGCCGGCTTCACATTGCCAGACTGTTGCGGGCGAAGGGGCACGTTCGCAGCGAAGCCGAGGCCTTCGACCGCTACATCGGCACGGGCAAACCGGCGTTCGTGGACAAGGAGAAACTCACCGCCCGCGAGAGTATCGACGCTATTCACTCCGCCGGCGGCGTGGCGATACTGGCCCATCCGGTCGAGTTGAAATGCACAAATGACGCCATGTTAGATCGCGTTGTCAAATCGCTTATCCACGACGGGCTTGACGGGATCGAGGCGTATCATTCCAGCCACAGCGATCGGCAGGCGCGCTCATACCTGGATTTGGCCCGGCGTCTGAGGCTGTTGGTCTCAGGCGGGTCGGATTTCCACGGCTCGGCAAAGTCCGGCGTGAAACTGGGCCGGCCTCGCGTACCCGTCGAGGCCGTCGAACAAATCCTTGCCAGACTCGCCGGTTAACTGATACCTTTGAGTCCTGTGAAGGTTCTCCGAAACATCCTGATTCTGGTTATTGCTGCTGTGTGTGGCGGGTGCGCCCAGCAGGGCAAGAACACCGGCCTTGACGACATCGTAAAAAAGATGTTCGGCCCGTCACCAACCGAACTGGTCGTGCAGATGTTTGAGTCCGATGACCCGGACCTTCGGCGGGATGCGATTGAGCGGTTGTCGAAGAAAGATTGGGGCCGGCGAGGCGCGTACCTGAAGGCCTATGC
>DAOWOP010000039.1 GCA_030642005.1 Planctomycetales bacterium | reverse complement strand
GAACCAGAACGTTCCATGCCGATACAAGAGAAGTAGCGTCCATGCCGATCTCCCGTGGGATTGCTTTGACAACAATCACATCGGGTTGTCGGCATGTTTTTTATCATGTTAATTACGTTCCAAATTGGCTAAAGGGCACAGGACACAGAGTTCACAGAGATTTTTTTAAACATGTTTCATTGTTTTTTCAAGAGTTATGGAATTCCTCACAACCAATCGTGCCCCGATTACCATAATCTAAAAAAAAACAGAGTGTCATTTTACGAAATCGTCAAATTGCTCGTAAGTACTTTTAAAATAAGCAACTTTGTGATCTCTGTGTCCTCTGTGGTGGGCATGGTTCAATTCGGGGTAACAAATATGATGCAAAAGATTCTCATTCGTTGTTTTGTAACAGGTCCTGTGGTGCAATATCCGGGATAAGCGCCTCCGTTATTCGCATTTTACGACCGCAGTTCTGCGCCGAGTTGTTTGCCGACGACGGCAACAACCTGCCCGACCATCTCATCGACCTGCTCGCCCCGGAGCGTCCCGTCGCCCGAACGGTAGGTCAGCGAGACGGTTACGGATTTTTTCCAGGCCTGAACCTGCTCGCCCCGGTACGTCCCGACGTAGTTCACTGCTTCCAGCATATCCTGCTTCGTCGATTCAACGGTCTCGATTAGTTGCCGCCAGGTAACGGCCTCATCCACGACCAGCGAAAGGTCCCTCCCGACGGCGGGGAACCTCGGCAGGGGTTGATAGGTCCGCTCATCGCCGGCATAGTCCATCAGCGCGTCGAAACTAATCATCGCGACGGCGTGTGGCTTCTTCAGGCCGAAATAATCCAGCGCCGTCGGCGCGACCATTCCGATTAATCCGACGCGCCGTCCATCGAGGTGGATTTCCGCAGCCTGGCCTTCGGCGAGACCCGCCACCGGGCCTGGGGCGACCTGGAAACTCGCCGCCGGAGCAAACCGGTTTATTGTCGCTTCCAGGGCGCCCCGCAGATGCGGCAGGTCGCGCTGCGTTACCATCGCAAGGGCAGTGTACTCGCCCGGCAAGTCGCCGGACTCAGGCGGCGGGAACACCGCGGCAAGTTCGTACAGGCTAACCTCGCTGTTTCCGACGTCCTGGTTGGTCTTACATGCTCGCAGCAGTGAGCCGAGCAGCGTGGGGCGGAGCATGTTGTTCGTCCGCCGGACGGCGGCATCAACGTGCAGGCCTGTCTCGAAGCCGAAAAGCGACGCTTCGGCGTCGTCGGCGAAAGTGTAGGTAATGGCCTCGTCAAACCCAGCCGCCGAAAGGACATTGCGGACGCTCCGCCGGAAATATTCGGACCCGCCGGCGCCCGCCACCGGATGCGTTACCTCATTGTGGACGGGTATCTTGTCGTAGCCGTGCAGACGGGCAACCTCCTCGATGAGGTCAACCTCGCGTCGCAGGTCCGCCCGCCAGGGGGGAATCCGACAGATGACCTTACCGTCCGCCGGTTTAGCCGACAGGCCGAGACGATTGAGCAACTCTGCCTGTGCCGCATCGTCAATTTCGACGCCGAGCAGCGCCCGGCAGCGGTCGGTGCGAAGAGTTACTTCCGGCGGCTCGTAAGGTTCAGCCCAGACGTCAATAACACCCGATGCCAGTTCGCCCCCGGCTGTCTGGAGCAGCAATTGACACGCCCGCAGAGATGCAGCCTCGACGGCGACCGGGTCCACGCCACGCTCGAAGCGGTAAGACGATTCGCTCATCAGCGACAGCGCGCGGGCGGCCTTGCGAATGGCCAACGGGTCGAACTGGGCGCTTTCGATGAGGATGTCGGTTGTCTCGTCGCCGACTTCGCTTTCCAGACCGCCCATGATACCGGCGACAGCCACAGGCTTGTCGGCGTCGGCGATGATGAGCATTTCTTCGGTCAGCGTGCATTGCGTCCCGTCGATACTGACGATCTGCTCGCCGGGCCGCCCTCGGCGGACGACGATTCGCCCTTCGGCGAGGCGCTTCTGGTCGAATGCGTGCAGCGGCTGGCCGAACTCCATCAGGACGTAATTGGTAACATCGACGACGTTGTTAATCCCCCGCAGGCCCACCGCTTCGAGGCGTTCGACCATCCACGCCGGCGACGGGCCGACCTTCACGCCGCGGACGATTCGAGCCGTGTAGCGAGGACACAGGTCGGGGTCGAGCACTTCGACGCTTGTCAATTTGGCTGCCGGCGTCGCGCCGACCGGCCCGGCCGACATGTCCGGCATTTTCAACTCCAGGCCCAATGCCGCCGCGACCTCCCGCGCCACGCCGATATGGCCGAGACAGTCCGGGCGGTTGGACGTAACCTCGAGGTCCAGCACGATGTCGGTTTCGGTCTCGTCGATTCCCTCGCAGCACAGGCCGATGCGCGTAAGGACATCGGCCAGTTCGCCCGCGGGCATGGACGATACGTCAACGTAATCCGTCAGCCAGTTCAGTGATATTTTCATAGGGATTGCTCTTGCACAAAAGTCTCGAAAAGACATCCTACCGAACCGGACGGGTGAGTCAAATCTTATATCCGTATCCAACCGCCGCCGAGGAGTGTTTCGCCGTCATAGACGACGGCAGCCTGTCCGGGCGTGACGGCGGCGACGGGTTCGTCGAATTCGACCTCGAACCGGTCAGGCCCGGTGATGCGGACCCTGCCGGGCGCGCCGGAGTGGTTGTAACGAATCTGCACTATCGCAGCGAATTCGGTGGGTGGCACCTTCAACCGGAGCGGAGCGGAGGTTGTGGGTGCTGGATGGACAGTGGCGCCGGGCACCCACAAGCTCCGCTCCACTTCGTTCCGCTCCGCTTGAAGGTGCCACCCTTTATTTATATCAATGTGCCAATTGGCATCGCGGGCAGAGAATCGCCGGGACATTACCTCGTCTTTCGGGCCTATGGTTACGGTAGCGGCGGCCGGGTCGATATGCGTAACGTACATCGGTTCGCCGGCGGCGACGCGAAGCCCGCGGCGCTGGCCTATCGTAAAATTCGCCACGCCCTCGTGCTGGCCGAGGACGTTGCCGGATGAATCGATTATGTCGCCCGCCCGAAGCGCATCGGACCGCCTGCTCCGCAGCAACTCCGCGTAATCTCCGGAAACGAAGCATATCTCCTGGCTGTCGGGCTTGTCGGCCACTTCAAGCCCCAACGCGGCGGCGATGCGGCGTACCTCGGACTTCTCGGACAAACCACCTATCGGCAGGAGGATTCGCCCCAGATGCCCGCGCGGAATCCCGAAGAGGGCGTAGGACTGGTCCTTTTCGGAGGCCCGACAGATGTGCCCGCCCGCCATTCGCGCGTGATGCCCTGTGGCAATGTAGCGAATCCCAAGCGCATCAGCCCGGGCGATAAGATGGGCGAACTTGATGAGCGTGTTGCAGCGGATGCACGGGTTCGGCGTTCGCCCGCGAGAATATTCATCCACGAAATAGTCGATTATCCGCGCGAAGTCGGCTTCAACGTCCAGGCTGATAAGTTCAATGTCAAGCCGCTCGGCCACCAGTCTGGCGTCGGCGTCGCAGACGTAATCACCCACCCGGAGGAACAGGCCGGTAACGTCGTATCCGTCCCGGCGTAAAAGATACGCAGCCACGGAACTGTCCACGCCCCCGCTCATCGCAAGCAGAACTTTTTCTTTCTGATTCGACATTGCAGGTATTGTAACTTATTAACTGTTATTGTAACGGGAAAGGAGAAACGCCATCAATCAGACCGCACCGAGCGACGCCGTCGAGGTAACTTGCCTCCGCTGCAAAATGTCAAATGCCGCGGATGTTGAATTCTGCACCCACTGCGGCGTGAGGCTGGGCGCTCATCACCGCGTGCCGTGGTGGCATCTGCATCGGAAGGTGTACGACTGGACGATCGCGTGGGCGTACAGGCCTTCGGCGGCGGTGGCGCTGTTCGTGCTGAGTTTCGCCGAGAGTAGTTTCTTCCCGCTCCCGCCGGATGCGCTGCTTATCCCGCTGGTGCTGGGCAATCGGCGGAAGTGGTTTCGATACGCACTGTTGTGCAGCATCGCGTCGGTCCTCGGCGGCGTGGCCGGATACCTCATCGGATGGGGCGCGTGGGAGGTGGTCGGGAAATATTTCTTCGACTGGATTCCCGGCTTCACGCACGAAAAGTTCGACGGGATCAGCGACGCCTACGAAAAATGGAATTTCTGGGTCGTTTTCACAGCCGGTTTTACGCCGATTCCCTTCAAGGTAATCACGATCACCGCCGGGGTTTTTAAGATTAACTTCGCCATCTTCCTTGTGGCTGCGACGGTCAGCCGATCGGCGAGGTTCTTCCTCGTAGCCGGTCTGTGCCGCCGGTTCGGCCCGAAGGTAACACCTTTCATCGAGAAATACCTCGGCTGGCTGAGCCTGGCGTTCGTAGTCCTTCTGGTCGGCGGGTTTGTAGTGGCGAAATACGCCTTTTGATAAAATGCGGATTGAACAACGATACATCCAATTGTTAAATACCAAGACAAAAACACTTTTTCTTGGTATAATTACAGGAGATGATAAGGTTCTTCTGAAAGAAGCCTCTAATGATTCCTGTCCGGGTCATGCCGAGTGGTTAAGCCTTGAGCCGGACATAAAGGCGAACTACGGATTCTCATTAATCGCCCGGAGTGGGCACATACAAGCGATATTTCGGACTTCAAGTCTCAATCGTGCAGAAGATGGATTTTTACTGAAAGAGGACATATTGGAAAAGGTCAAGAAAGCCCTTCCTCTTGCCGAAGATTTAACCGTATATGGGCAGTAATAGAAGTGTGTTATGAGTTCACTTACTCACAAGAAAGCCGTGTCGATTTTAAGAAAGAGCGACAGCCTTGTCGATTTGGTTGAAGCCGTGGCTTTTCTGGCTGACGACTACGCTACCAAGTCTGATGAACTGCTGCCCGCGCTGGACCATCCGGGAATCGTCGCAGATCATGCCGCAATCGCGCTGCACAAGATGACAACGGTACCATGGGGCAAGAATAAACAACCAATCACCGACCGCAGATTTTGGCGACTGTGCCTTGAACAGATTGATGATGTTCGTCAACGCTCCCCCAAAAAGCCTCGCGCGAGACACAAGAAAATCGCATCAACCGCTTAAAAACCCCTCTTTATCTTGCGTTGACGAAGAAAAGGTGTTCACTAAAGATGTTCAACTTAGTGGAGGCCGATAATGAAGGCTCTTAGTGTAAAAGAAATCCGAACGCGTATGAGCAAGGTAATTCACGAGGCGGAATGCGGCGAATCGACGACGATCACCCGCTACGGAAAGCCGGTGGCTCGAATTGTCCCCGCCGATACTCGTCGCCCTGTCTTTCCGGACCTGTCGGAGTTCCGCGCCTCGATCAAACCTCGCGGCAAGACTCTGACCGACACGCTCCGTGAAATGCGTGAGGAGGAACGGGTTTGAAGGCGTATATCGACGCCAGCACATTAACCGGAGCATACTGCGCCGAGCCGGCCTGCGCCCATTGGATGCAATGCACCTTGTGATTGCCCATTCCAATCAACTGCTCCTGGTTACAGCCGACGTGGCGTTTGCCAGGTCGGCCCGGCAACTCGGCGCAGCAGTGGAACGAATCTGACCCGTCATAGTAAAATTCAAGGCCACGGTACCGCCTTTATTCCTTTTGGTGTTTGGAACCGTTGGGTTTTTCTTCGTCGCCGTTGGTCTTCGGTTTTTCCTGCGAGGGGTATTTCAGGCGGATGTGGTACATTCCGCAGAGGCTCTTGACCAGCGAGGTCTCAATGGCGTGGACCTCCCGGAGCGTCAGTTCGCAATCGTCCAGTTGCCCGTCCATCAGCCGCTTGGTGATTACGAAGTGGACCTGCGTTTCGATCTTTCCGGCTGTCGGTTCCGGCGCGGCGCGGACGCTCGATTCGGATGCATCCGCAAGCATTAGAATAGCAGCCTCTTTCGTTCCCGGCTTCGGGCCTGGATAGCGGAACTCGACTTCGTCGGGCGCGCTTTCGCCGTTATCGGCTCGCTGCTCGGCAGCGGCGTGGTAAAAATACTCCACCAGCGTCGTACCGTGGTGCGTAGCGATGAATTCCCGCAGGACCCTCGGCAGGCCGTACTGCCTGGCCATCTCCACACCGTCCTTGACGTGGCCCTTGATGACCAGCAGGCTCATCGCCGGAGAAAGTTTTTCGTGCTTCGAGGCAGAACCAGCCTGGTTCTCAATGAAATAATCGGGTTTGTTGATTTTTCCGACGTCGTGATAGTAAGCGCCGACCCTCGCCAGCAGCCCGCGAGCACCGACGGCATCGGCGGCCGATTCGCACATCGCGCCCAACACCAGCGAATGATTGTACGTCCCGGGCGCTTCGAGCGCCAGGCGCTTCAGCAGGGGCTTGTTGGCATCGCACCATTCCAGCAGCGTCAGCGACGTGGCGACGGAGAATATCCGCTCAATCAGGGGCAGGATGCCCTGTGTGAGGAACCCTCCGGCGACAGCCGCTCCGGCGGCATAACAACCATCGACAAGAATAAATCGCCCCGGTATGTCGGCGGCGGATTCAACCAGACAGACAGCCAGGAACACCACCACCGCAACCACGCCGCCGGTCTCGATGAGTTTGCTGCGGGTGCGAACCTCGTGCAGCTGGAAGACGATTGCCGCAGCGGCCGACCATAACACCAGCAGCCCGCCGGTGCCGAGGCGAATCTGCAAGGCCGTCAGTATCACCAGCGCCCCGGCGACGGCAAAGGCAAAACGCTGGTCGTAAGCGATGGCGAGCATGGCGGCGGCTACGAATATCCCGAAGACCGACAGGTACGGATTCATCCTTCCTGCGCCGACGGCAACCCGGCTTAACAGCAGCACCAGCAGGATCAGCGCCGCGATGGCCAGACCCCGCCAGTGGTTCTTCACGATCCGGGGGCTGTACTTGGCGACGTAAAGGCACAGCAGGGCGACGACGCCGGCGATTATTCCGGCCCGGCCAAGGAATATCCAGAACCGCCGCAGGGGCGAATCAATGCTGCGCTGTTGCAGGAACGCCTCGTGTTCAGCCGAGAGGATCGCCACCTGCGCGTCTTTCAGTCCGCCGCTTGAGGTCTTGGCTGCGAGCAGTCTGCCTTTGAGTATGACCTTTCCGGCCTGCCGTGAGCCAGGTCGAACGGCCGGCTGGGTCGCCGGTGCGGTCGTCGGGCTTTCAGCGCCGGCGAACCTGAACGAAACGCGGGCGTACACGTCTTCGGGAAGGTATCCGCCGAGGCGATAGGGCGCCGGTTCCAGCGGGCAGGCGTCCATTATCAGCACCGCGACAAACAACCCCGTTGCCAGCAAGACCGACCCGATCCCGCCGGCATCGCGGAACCGCTGCCAGCGTTCAGGCCCGGCTGGGACGCTCTTGCGAATCTCACGACGCTGTCGATTTTTCTTCTTAAAAAACATGATAAATCAGGGACCAGGGACTTGGGACTCTCTGCTATGCGTAGCGCTTCGCAGAGCAAAGTGGGACTGGACAAAAAAACAGTCTCAATTCCGAAGCCTGGTCATTTTCCAGTATTTAGACTTTTTATCAGACCACCAAGTATGCGTGAGCATTCGTTCGCATCCTCCAGCAGCGAATCGACTTGCTCACCTGTCAGATAGGTCAAATTTCCGGCAATTAATGTCTGAGTTTCAACTTCGTACAGGCTACCACGAGCAATATGGAGAAAATGAATGTACTTCTTTCGGCCGCCCCGGCCGTATCCTTCCGCGATATTTGACGGCACTGATACTGCCGCCCGTCTCATCTGCTGGGCCAGTCCGTACATTTCTTCGGCCGGAAATAATTTCGTCGCACCGTATATGCGCTTCGCCAGCGCCATCGTCTTCTGCCAGGCAACCAGGTCCCGATAACTCCGTATATCACCCGTATTTATCTCCATTCTTTTTTTCCTAGTCCCTAGTCCCAAGTCCCTGGTCCCTATTCTCTCCGTACGCATCCACGACGTTCTGTACCAGGTGGTGACGAACGATGTCATGTCTGTCCAGACGAACGAAAATTAATCCTTTGATGCCCTTTAGCCGGCGGGCAGAGTCGATCAGCCCGCTGGTAACGTTTTCGGGCAGGTCGATCTGCGAATCGTCGCCGGTGATAATCATTTTCGAGCCGTGGCCCATCCGGGTCAAGAACATCAGCATCTGGGCCTGGGTGGTGTTCTGTGCCTCGTCGAGGATTATTACCGAATCGTTGAGCGTCCTTCCTCGCATGAACGCCAACGGAATGACCTCGATGATGTCGTTGGCCATGAACCGCCTGGACTGTTCGAAGTCCATCATGTCGTGCAGTGCGTCGAAGAGCGGGCGGAGGTAGGGGTTGACCTTTGCCTGCATGTCCCCCGGCAGGAAGCCGAGTTTTTCGCCGGCCTCGACCGCCGGACGGACCAGGATCATGCGTTTGGCGCGGTCGGCCTTGAGCATGTGAACCGCCATTGCCACGGCCAGGTATGTCTTTCCCGTTCCCGCCGGACCGGTGCAGAATACCATATCGTGCTTTCTTATCGCCTCGACGTACCGTCTCTGCCCCGGCGAGCGTGGATGGACGGCCTGACCGTTATAGACCGTGATGCTCTCGGCGGCTTCGGTCGAGTCGCCTTCAGCCGAGGCCTCGGCGACCGCGTCGGCGACTTCCCTGTCGCCGATGGGCTTATCGTGTCTCATTCGCCGCTGAAGCGCCGCCAGCACCGCCGCTGCCCGCGAGACGTTCTTGGCCGCCCCGGTTATCCGAACAACCCCGCCGCGGGCGAACATCTGGACGTTCATCATCTGGCGTATCGTCTTGAGATACGCATCGGCCGGACCGAATAAAACCGAAGACCGCTCCGGCTGCTCCAATGTAACCGTCAGTTCCAAATCGCAATCTCCAGATCATCACTGGCATTCAAAATCCGAAATCCGAAGCACGAAATCCGAAACAAATTCGAAATCTGAAATTCAAATGTTCAAAACAAATGCGCGACGGATAAGAGAATGTCCTCAGTTTGAGATTTCGGATTTTGGTCATTTGAATTTGTTTCGTATTTCGGATTTCGATATTCGGATTTCCGCTTCATACTCACAACAGCAGCGCCAGAAAGACATACGCCACCGGCGCCGCCAGCAGCGGCGAATCGACAACATCCAGGACCCCGCCGAAGGGTCCCGCCGACGCGCCGGCGTCCTTGATGCCCGCATCACGTTTCAGCGCCGATTCGCACAGGTCGGCGATCTGGCCGAACAGGCCAACGGCTGCCGCGAAACAGGCCGCCGACAATGGAGTAATCCGCCCGCCGACATCTTCGGTGCCTCCCAGCCGGTCCACAATCATTATAAACCCAGCCGCGACCGCCGCTGAAAAAACAAGTCCGCCTGCCAGACCTTCCCAACTCTTGCCGGGACTGAGCCGGGGCGCCATCTTATGCCGCCCGATGGCGGAACCGGTAAAGTACGCCCCGATGTCGGTGGCCTTGACGGCCAGAAGGAACAGCACGAACGCCTTCAAACCGAACTGCATCCTGATGTCCAGCACGACGGCGGCGCAGACGCCAAGATAGCACACCGCCAGAAGCGACACGCCGATTCGCCGAATAGCGCCGGCTGGGCCATGACGGATAATCTGATCGGCGAACAGGACCAGCACCACCGCAGCGAGAACCACTTGAGTCAGCGAGGCCCAATGCCCGCCCGCCAGCGCCTGTCGCCAGAACGGCAGCGTCCCAACCGCAATCGTGCAGACCATGCCGCTGAAGCGGGATATGGACACGCCCACGCTTTCGGCCAGACGGGACAACTCCAGATACCCCGCCGAAATCAGCAGCACCATAAGCACCGCCAAAGGCAGGCCGCCAAGCCCCGCCGACTCGACACGCCGGTCCAGCCAAAGCAGCACGCCTATCAGGACGATCAGAACAGCACCGACTATTATTCGTTTTAACATCAACCGTATATTACAGACTCTTATCGATCAAATTGGAAGCGCCGACCGAAGCCTAAAAGGAAATGACAAATGAAAAATGATAAATGACAAACTGAAAAAAGCATTCAGCGGTCAGCATTCGGCATTTAGCATTTAACATTTAGCATTTAGCATTTTTCATTGGTCTCCAGTCCGCCGAAGCGACGATGGCGATCGGCGAATGCGTGAATTGCCCGGCCGAAATCCTCTTCGTCAAAGTCAGGCCAGAGAGTGTCGGTTACGTAAAACTCGGCATATGAGACCTGCCAGAGCAGAAAGTTGCTGACTCTCATTTCGCCCGCCGTTCGTATCAGCAGGTCCGGGTCGGGCAGCCCGGCTGTATCCAGCGCGTCGGAGATGACCCGCTCGTCAATCTGTTCGGGTGCGATTTTTCCCTCGGCTGCGCGTGCGGCGATAGCGCGAACGGCGGCGGTCAGTTCCGCTCTCGCGCCGTAGTTCAACGCGAGGTTCAGCCACATTCCGGTATTGCTGCTGGAGATTTTCACCGAGCGGTCAAGTTCGGTCAGAACGCTTTCGGGAAGTCCTTCACGCTGACCAAGATGGCGGAGACGAATATTGTGCTCCATCACCGTTACTCGCTCGCGGACGAGGTATTCGGCGTATAAACCCATCAAGGCGTTGACCTCGTCGCGGGGGCGAGACCAGTTCTCGATGGAAAAGGAATACAACGTCAGCGCTTCGAGTCCAAGCCTGGCCGATGCGGTTATGATCTTTCGGACGACTTTTCCGCCTTCGGCGTGCCCCATGGTCCTGGGCAACCCCCTGTTCGAAGCCCAACGACCGTTACCGTCCATTATGATCGCAACGTGGTGGGGAAACCGCTCGTCCGGAATACCCAATCCGGCACGGGCCTCGGAAATCGCCTGTTGAGGAATCTCTGCCATGGGGAATGCCTGGTCCCTAATCCCTTATGAATAGTCTGCTTTCGTTCGTATCCGACGTTTATAAATCCTGCGAGTTTGTCCGTGAGGGCGGATACGATGTCCTGGCGGGCCAGTGGTGGTTGAGCCTTTTCAGCCAAGGGTCGATTCCCGCCTTGTAAGTTTCGATAAAACGGTCAAGTTTAAGCGACATTTCCTCCAGTTCGTGACTTACCCACCCGACGGTTTCCAGGATGTGTCCGTGCCGGTACTGAAGGTCTTTCCAGTGGATAATTCGCTCGTGATGAAAAACGCGGTTTCGCAGTTGACGGATATTTTCGAGACGAGCCTTGATTTTCTTTCGGTTGTGCAGGGACTTGAGCAGATTGGGAAACACCTTCTTTATTCCTGCTGGAAGGAATGAAGCGTTTCGCTCGTAGTGGTCCTCGAAGAGGCTGGTCCAGAACCCGAATTGTAGTTCGGCGACCCCCCGGCCGGGCGTAACGGGATGTTTTGTCTTGGCGATTTTCTTTTTGGCGCTTCCGACCTGTTCATAGCCCCAAGGGGTCAGGTCGGCGATATTGAACCACGTGTCCTGTTTGTAGAATTCGGTCATGGCTGTGTGAATGGAGTTCCGCAGGGCTACCTCGCACATCTGTAGCGGGGAATAAAACGTTTCGCAGACGGCAATATTCCACAGATACCGAGCCATGACGGCACAGGAGCCGGGATTATTCTGGCCGTAGGCGCGTAATCGCTCCGCCAAGAGAGCCGTCTCGAGTTTTTGGAAAAAATTTTGTTGCATTCGTATTTTATTCCGCCGATAATACGCACGTAAGCCCCGAGTCTTCTTCTCCCGTCCGTCGCGGCGGTGCAGGAGCCGGGGTTTCTTTTTTCGCCTGCATATCAGGGGCGCTGGCCTGTTGCTTATCGTATCAGGTGTTACATTGCGCCGGCGCCTTCAATTGTGTGTTATGGAGAATAGTCTGCTTCCGCTCAGGCCCGACGCTTATCAGCCCGACAGGCCGACCTGTGAGAGATTCGATCCGTTCGACGTATGCGCGGGCGTTGGCGGGCAGGTCGGAAAACTCCTTCGCCGGGGCGATGTCCTCATCCCAGCCGGGCATCTCTTCATAGACGCACTCCGCCGCTCCCATGGCGGCTGGGATTGAATCGAACGGGCCGATGTCTTTACCGTCGAGACGGTATCCCGTGCAGATGCAGATGGTTTCAAATCCGCTCAGCACGTCCAGCAGCATCAGCGCCAGTTCATCGACGCCGGACAGTTCGGCGGCGTATTTGACGGCTACGGCGTCGAACCACCCGCAGCGTCTGGGTCTGCCCGTGGTCGTGCCGTATTCATGCCCACGCTCGCGGAGGCGATTGCCGGTCTCATTGTCCTGCTCGGTCGGAAAAGGCCCGGCGCCGACGCGGGAGGTGTAAGCCTTGGCGATGCCGACGACACACCCGACGGCCTTAGGCGGGACGCCCGCCCCGGCCGGCACGCCGCAGGCAGTTACCGGCGAACTCGTAACGAACGGGAACGTACCGTGGTCGATGTCCAGCATACTGCCCTGTCCGCCCTCGAAGCAGATTCGGCTGCCCTCCGCTATCGCTCGGCGGAGGACGGCCCCGGTATCGGTTATCATCCCGGCCAGTCGCCGCCCGTAATCCAGATACTCGCCGCAGACAGCCTCGGCGTTGATCGGCTCGTCGTGGGCGTATAACGCGGAAAAAATGGTGTTTTTGACCTCCGCAATCCGGGTGATTTTTTCGGTCAGCACATCGGCGTCCAGCAGGTCGCCGGTGCGGACGGCCAGCGTTCGGGCGGCCTTGTCGGAGTACAACGGGCCGATGCCGCGAGCAGTCGTACCGATCTTGCCGGAGCCGAGCCTCTGCTCGTTCAGCCGGTCGGCGAGTTTGTGCCAGGGCATGACGACGTTGGCGGCCGATGAAATGGCGAGGTTCTCGTCGCCGACTTCCACGCCCCGGCTGCGAAAACCTTCAATCTCCTCCAGGGCCACTGCCGGGTCGAACGCTACGCCGTTGCCGATGACGTTGCGGACGCCGGAGTGGAGTATCCCCGACGGGATCAGATGCAGGGCGTACTTTTCATCGCCCACGATGACGGTATGGCCTGCGTTTGCCCCGCCGCAATAGCGGACAACGTACCGGCATGTCCCGGCGACGGCATCGACGACCTTGCCCTTGCCCTCGTCGCCCCATTGCAACCCGATGATAGTAACGTTTTGACCGCTCATATCTGCCCCAGCCCACCCTTTCCTCTTGTCGGCGCAACCGAAACAGCATAGAGACTCGTCCCCGCCTGTCAAGAAATGTCTGATTAGCGCGCTTCGGTGTGTGTGACTGATTTTTCTGGTGAGATTCGCAAAAGGGTTTTTAGGCGGTCAGCAATCAGCATTCAGTGTTCAGTTTTTTCTTTTGCTGAATGCTGAATGCTGACCGCTGACCGCTGAATGCTGACCGCTGACCGCTGAATGCTGAATGCTGAACGCTGAACGCTGACCGCTGAATGCTGACCGCTGAATGCTGACCGCTGAATGCTGACCGCTGAATGCTGACCGCTGAATGCTGACCGCTGAATGCTGACCGCTGAATGCTGAACGCTGAACGCTGACCGCTGAATGCTGACCGCTGACCGCTGAATGCTGAATGCCTGTCTGAAATAGTTTTCAGACAAAGCCTACTCCTCGGCGACCTTGACGATGACCTTGTGTATCGGCCCTGCGCCTCCGAGCGGGGCGTGGGCGTCGGCGGGGAAGAAGATCGCGAATCGGCCGGGAGTAACGACCGACCACGCTTCGGCCTCATCCGTAAAAAAGCCCAGGTCATTATCCTCGTCAAAACCTTCGGCGCCGCAGCAGCAGTCTGTCGGCTTCCAGCCAATTTCATCTGTGCCGGAAAGACAGAACTGGATATCGACGTACTTTTTGTGGATTTCCAGCCTGGCCTTGTCCTTTCCCACTCCCTCGGCGCGGACGACAATCGCAAAGACGCGGTCGCCGTCAATTGGGTGCTTCCCTTCGGGCAGTTCGGTAAGGTCGCCGCGCCGGAGGAACTCAAAGGCCGATGCGAATCCGCTGTTCAGGGCGGCATAGCGCCGCCAGTTTTCCAGTTGGTCCAGTATCATTTTTTACCTTGTCCTCCTTGTCCTTTCGATAATTGCATCAGAGTATTTCCTTTATGACCTTGCTGTGAATCACATCCGCCGCACGCCGGATGTCTTTCAGCGTGATAACACTCATACCTTTTCTTCTGTTTTGTTCTCGCCCCGGACGGCCTTGTCCAGGTTGGCTACGCGGCGGGAGAGCATGTTCATCTGAAACTCGATGGAGTTGAGTATCCAGAAATGGAAATGCTCCACCTTGGACTGTTTGTGGATCATCCAGATGATCTTCAGCGATACCAGCAGGACGGCCACTTCCAGCAGCAGCATCGGCGGAAGCAGAGGGATTTTCCAGCCCATGAGGTGCCGCAGCAGGTCGAACATAAAGGCGGACAGGACTACGGTGAGAAACGTAATGTTAATCGTCATGTCCCTCTGTCGGCTGGTCGCGCCGCCGATCTGACCGACGATGTTGCGGATCTTGTCCTTCTGGGCCTTGTAGTGCTCCAACTCCTCACGCAGTACATCCATCTCGTCCATGATCGCTCTCCATCAACAGGCCCTATTATGCATTTTTCCTCGCCAGAACATAGGCTGTTCGCGTCTTAAAATCGTCGTCGGAAAGATTGGCGAACCGGCAGGCAAGTCGTTTTCGGTCAATTCCCGACGTATCGACAGCCTTAACCTCGCGTACTATTTCAAAGCCGTTTTTTTCGATCAGGTCGCGGTGGGTCGAATATGGCTCCCTGTTTATCAGCCAGGGCCGCTTGCCCTTAATCAGTTTCCACGTGAAATCCGAATACGCCCAGTGTCCGTTCCAGTGCCTGGAAAGGCCGTGGGAGGCCAAATCAATCTGATGGCTCATAAACCCGCCGGACTTTAGCCAACGAGCCAAGGCCTCGTAAGTGCCCGCCAGGTCCTCGACGTGCTCCAGCACTGCCTGGGAAAATATCATATCGACGGATTCGGCTTCTATCACGCCGGCATCGCGCCACGGCGCGAAATAACGGATTTCGATAGCGTCCGTCCCGGGGGTGGCGCCTTCAACCGGAGCGGAGCGGAGGTTGTGGGTGCTGGATGGACAAGGCCGTTGTGCACCCACAAGCTCCGCTTCACTTCGTTCCGCTCCGCTTGAAGGTGCCACCCGACAATTTTGCCCGGATAAAGTATTGAGGGCGTTGCGGATTTCCTGGACCCGCGACGGCGCCAATGTCTCGGCGAGTCGGGCGTCGGTGAGAATGTCGTGGGGAAACTCGCACGAATTCAATTGCGGCGTGATTTCGGGGAATTCATCCCGGCCTGGGATATGTCGCTTCTCCTCAAACAAAGCGACTAACTCGTCAAAGATATTGAGATTCGCCCTCGCATCGGCGTATTTGACGACATCGAGGGCGTAATACTTCTCGGTTCCCGTCAGCAGCGACGCCAGCCCCGCGCCGATCGAATCTCCCGGCCCAAGTTCAGCGACGATCTTCGGGCGCGTCTCCAGCCCGGCCCGATGGACCATTACCAGATGCCGAAGCCAGACAGAATAGCAATACCGCGCAGAATCCGTCCCGCCGGTCCTCCGGCAGGCGAACCCGCCCAAGCCGGGCAGGTATGTCGCAACCCCTTTGATTATATGTTCGATGCCCATGTGCTATTAGTTCGTCTTGGATGAGTCGGGTATCCCGGACCCTAAGCCCAGCCATTCAAATGGCTGGGTTTCTTTACGCATACGTCAGACGTTCTATTATCTCCGCGAAATCCGGATATTTTTGTACCAACTCATCCCGCCGCCCCGGCTGGTAGTCTCCGAAGTCGAACGCCGGCGCGACGGTGGTTCCCATCAGCGCGAATCGCCCGCCGGCGTTGAGGTGCATCCCCTGCCAGACGCCCTGCGGCACGACGCACTGGAGGCGTTGGCCCGCTTCGATGTCCCGGCCAAGGATAATCGTCTCGCCACGCCCGTCGGGATGCAACTGTAGCATCGTTACCGGATCGCCTAGGTAAAAATGAAAAACCTCGTCGCTAATCAGCCGGTGAATCGACGAAAACACCTCCGGCGTAAGGAGGTAATAAATGGCTGTGGCGAAATGCTTATCGGTTGAATACCGCTTCGGCAGCGCATCGGCGGGGATTTTTTCGCCGCTGCGATAGGTTTCCCTGTAAAACCCGCCTTCGCCTGGCAGCGGCTCCAGGCCGAGTTGTTCAATGATGTCGCTTGCGTTCATTTTTCGGTCTTCCCTCGCTGCCGGTCGAACTGCATCATCGCACACATCGCGTGCTGAACGTAGTCGATTCTAATCTCGGTCGCTCGCCTGTTGAACGATTCATCAAATCGCGGATGATCTTTCGGCAGGGTGCGGATGGCGCGTGGAATCCCGCCGGCGTATTTGCCGGTGCGAATCTGTGCCCGCAGAAGGAACGAGACGCCCGAATCCACCGCCGCGTTGATACGATTTCGCAAGGCCTCATCTTCGGCCGGCAGGAACGTCAACGCCGCCAGCAGCCCCTCAAGATCGGTTGCCGTCGGACAGGTCCGACCTCCCTTACTGAAAGAACCGTGCTCGGGCGAGCCGGCGGGACATTGAATCCGGTTGGACAGCATCCTGTTACATATCTGGCGGGCGTGGTGGAGGATCGCCTCGCGCGGGACGGGCTGGTTGCATTTGTCGTACACGCCCAGCAGTTTCGCCGTCGCCAAAAGCGCCCACTGGTCCGGCTCTACGACGGATTTACCCGCCCGTTTGCGGGCAAGGTATGCGATTGCATCGGCAGCGCCGTCAAGGAACTCCGGCGACGGGTCCTTCTCATACAGCATCATCAGTCCCAGGGCAGCCTCGCCGGGATAGTACAGCGAGACCCATTCGCCAGCCAGGCCGCCACGCGCAGGAATGTACTTGGAATAAAAACTCCCATCGGTCTTCTGCATAAAGAGAATGCACCGCCCCATCTTGCGCAGGTCGTCTATCGGCGTCGTTGTGGCCTTGACCTTTTCGGCGCTGAGCAGGGCTGCCAGGCCCAGCCCGACGCCGCCGAGTTTGACCTGGTTGGGCATCGACCTGCCGACTATCGGCGACCGCGACCAGACGCCGAGCAGGTCGTCTTTGCCTGGTATCGGCGCGACGGCCTCTTTCTTGAGGAACCTGACAGCCCGGCCGATTGCATCTCGCGTTTTCTTATCAGGCCGACGTTGTTCGTACATCGCCAGTGCATATATCGCTCCGGCGTGTCGCAAAATGTTGTACTTCGGCCTGGGGGTAACGTCGGGATTCGTATTGATTCGATATACGAACCTTCCGTCCTCGCCGCACGCGCCGACAAGATAACCAGCCGATAAGTCAATCGCAGCGGCCAGCCTGTCGGTATCGGCGTCGTGGCAGGCTGCGCACCCGCTGCAAGCGGCGGCAAAGACAACGGCGCTGAATATCGCAAAAATGCTCTTCATTCCGTTGTCTCTACCGGTTTTTCCCTTCGATTTCCCCGCCGCCAGGAGCCGACGACAGCGCCGGCAATCCAGAGGATGTGCCCTGCCGTTTCGACGGCCTCTTCCAGAAAAAGGTGAATCTCATCTTCGTTTGGAATAATCGCAAGGCGCCATGCTTCCGCTTTGAAAACCCGCCTGGCGACCAGTTGCGAGAAGAAAAACGTCCAAACCGCGGCAATCAGTAAGGAGGTGTATCTGTAGTTCTTGAGCGGCTCGGTGATTTTCTTCCGCCACAGTACCATCCAGGCCGCTACGACGACAAAGGCTGTGTATATGCCAAGGTGTGTCCAAAAAATCATGCCCATGTGCGTCCAGTCAATTTCCCGCAGCAGCATCGCCGTAGCCAGGACCGTCAGCATCAGAAACAGCGGATTCCTCGTAACGATAGCCCGGACGGCGTAGATCGCCATCCCTGTCGCCGCCAGGTACGGCGCGACGACCTCCAGCCAGGCGGTGTACACGCCGGAGTCGAACCGCAGCAGGTTCGCCGCAACAGTCGCCGCGGCAAGAACGGCCGGGGCAATGAACAGCAACCACAAATCGATACGCCTAATCTTGGATTCCGCACCGTTCTCTCGTTGTTTTTTCACGTCCAAGGCTCCCAAACCGCGTTTCAATATGCCGCTGCTATTTATCTTGTGTGTGTGACTGATTTTTCCGGCGAGATTCGCAATTTTAAGCAATCAGCAATCAGCAATCAGCAATCAGCAATCAGCAATCAGCAATCAGCAATCAG
>DAOWOP010000243.1 GCA_030642005.1 Planctomycetales bacterium | reverse complement strand
GTGTTCAGTTTTTTCTTTTGCTGATTGCTGAACGCTGAAAGCTTCAGTCAACCGGAACGCCCCGGAATTGCACCGTTGCATAGGGGCCAGGAAAATCAGCCACACACGCTTCTATCTTTGTAATACAGATACTGGACAGCAGGGGGAGTTTCGTGTACAATATTACATGAGTGAAGGTGCTTATAATGCGCCAGACATGTCCGTAGCCACATCAGAGGAGACAAGATCATGAGAATCTTTCGATGCAAAACCAACTGGATACTGGCGAGTCTTTTAATGATGATCATCACCAACGGCTGTAGCGATAAACCCGGCGGTTGCGGCGGCAGAAAACTGAGCCCGGCGATGGAAACCGAGTATGAGGCCGATTGGAAGGCATACCAGGATAAACATAAAAGTCTAATTGAAAAGAGAAGGCAAGCTCACCAGCAATGGCAGACCTTGATTGAAAACCACGCCTCGCAATACGAGACTGATATGGCGCACTCGGAGTATTTGAGTGCGGCAGAAGAGTGCAATAATCATTACAACCAGGAAGCGCCCAGTTGCTGGGATGATAAATATAACGAGCATTACCGTCCGAAGACGGGGCACAAGCACACTCACAGGCCTGTGAAAACCATACCTCCGGTTACTTCGCATCCGCCAAAACCGCCGAAACCTCCCTGCAAAGGTCACCACCATTGATTTAATGCGGGTACCGTGTGGGAATGAGGAACGCGGGGTAAGAGTACCGAATGTTACTTCGCGCCGGGAGCGACGTGCCCGTTGACGGTGGAAGAAAGTCTCCGGCTGTGGGTGGTCCGAAAGTCTTCGGACTCTTTCCGGCAGAGGCGAAGGAATTCCTTCCAGTCGTCCTGCGTCTCCGGCGGGTGGGCGGTTTTGAGAAATGCCCGCAACCATGTAAGCCCGAAGAAACTGATTTTCCCGTCCCAGTCCGCCGGCATGTTTTCGCGCAGCCAGGCGTTCGCTTCGGGAAATCGCCTCGGCAGATCCAGGGGAAAGGGGCTGCGGAAATTGAGTTCGTAGGTTCGCTCACCTTCCAGCGAGGCGAAAAACGACGACGGCGCAAGACGCTCCGACCACGTCCCGGATCGCATAACGGCCGAAGCATGGCAGGCGTCCAGAAGAACAATTCGCCTGGGATGCGGCCTGATGTTTATCGAACCCAGCAGGTCAGGCCAGGAAACCCGACGAGTACCACCTGTAAATTCCCACTGACCCTGCCGGGTCTGCGACGAGGCAAGATAGACAATCGAGATGTCCGTCTGATCGGATGACGGGAGCGATTCCAGGGCAACTTTCAAATCCTCCAGAGGAAGATCTCTGGACTTCGGGCGAACCTCCAGCCTGGAGTACCATTGCCGCAGAGTCCGTTCGACAACCAGTTCCGTTGCGGCCCAGCCGTACATCGGCCTGCGCCATTTGTAGCCGACGTTAATGATACTGTCGAAACTGACACGATACCTGGTCGAAAGCGCCGGTCCGGCGGCGGGGCTGACAGGCTTCTCGGCGCATCTGCACTGGATTCCCACCGAAGCGATTACCGCCGTCGCCAGGAAAAAGCCAAAGAATGTGCAACGTCGCCTCATTGGCAAATCCGCATAACCGGCGTTCCTTTTTCCGCAATCGCCTTGCCTGTCCGTAAAAAAACGGAAGCCGACCTTTCAGCCGGCTTCCGCTCCGGTTTGTTATGCCGTGGACGGCGTGAAGTTTTTTAGAAACGGAAATCCAGTCCGACATTAATCTGATGGTTTTCGAAATCTTTGTTTGCGACAGTGGCGGTATAGCCGAGGGAAATATGAGTGGTCTCGGTGATGCAGTAGGTGAATTTCGGTCCCAGCGTCAACCAGCCTCTGTCCGTGCTGCCCTGGGCGTATTTAGACTCGTTTTCGTGAATAATCTGATTGTAGTCGAAATTGAAATCGACCCAGAATTTCTCATTGACCATGTAGGAGGCTGTATTGGCCAGGACGAAGGTCCCGTCGCTGATGCCCTCGGAGGTCGAATTGTTGATTCCGGATCGATAGGCCACGTCCTGATACCTGTACACGTAGGTCGGGGTGACGGACGCGCTGAACGGGCCGTTGACGTAAACAGCACCGACGTACGGACAGACGACCAAGGTGTTTGAGTCGATCTTGGTCCGGAAACGGTTGGCGGCCGGCTTGGTCCGCGCGATCCCGCCGGAGTATCCGTAGGTCAGCGATGTCCCGAAGTAGAACCACTGGATATTCTTGCTGATAAAGAAAGTAGCGGTGAACCCGTCTTCACTGTAATCGACGCCATTAACCCCGGACGAATCACCACCTGTATGGATAATGCTGAAAATAGCGCCGGCCTGGAAATCGGCGAACGTCTTGAAGCTCGCGCCACCGGTAACGGTGTGCGTATTGCTAGTCAGGCCGTCACGTTGCTTGGCGCGGTTATGGCCGTAGCCGTATTCCACGAACGGCTTCAGGTCACTCAACCATGAACCATTGCCGGCGGCGTGGTTGGCGGCTGCGCGGTAACTCTCCAGCGAAAAAGAAATCGGCCTCTGCGCGTTGCTCTTGGCGACATTGGCGTTGCTCGCTCCCTGGTACGCGGCGACTTGCAGACGGTTGGCCAGTTCGCCCCTCGTATCCACCGGCGCGGCAGCGTGATGTAAAGAGCCAAGCGTTACGCTCGAAGCCGTCAGGCACGCCACACACCCAACCACAAACAGCATCCTTACCTTTCCATTCATCACATATCTCCTTAATATACGATACCTGTACGGAAAGCCCCAATTCACGATTGGCATCCTTTTAATGCCTGTCTGGTATATTCGTCAAGATAAACTTTTTAACTTTAATTGTTTTTTTCCGCCCGCCGACCATCCACAGGTAAAATCGCATCGCCTGGGGTTTCAATTTGTTTAGCCGCGAACAATGCGAACAACAATCAGTAATTGGTAATTCGTAACTGGTAGATGGTAGCCGGTTTGACCAATTACGAATTACGAATTACCAATTACGTTCTTTTTCGTTTTTCCCTACGCCCTACGCCCTATCTGTTATTAAACATCCCGGTTTATTTCACCGCTGCGCGGCGTTTTGCAAGGTTTATCGCCAGTTGTATGGCTGCCTTTATCGGGGCTGGGTTTGCGCGGTTCGCCCCGGCGATGTCGAAGGCTGTTCCGTGGCCTGGGCTGGTGCGGATAATCGGCAGGCCTACGGTCAGGTTGACCGCATCGTCCCATGCCAGCAGTTTTATCGGTATCAGCGCCTGGTCGTGATACATAGCCACAACGCAATCGAACTCGCCCCGCACAGCCCGGCGGAAGAGCGTATCGGCGGGATACGGGCCTGTAACGTTGATGCCGTTCTCGGCGGCCATGAGAATCGCGGGCGCTATGATGCGTTTTTCCTCATCGCCGAACTGTCCGCCCTCGCCGGCGTGCGGGTTCAGCCCGCAAACGGCGATATGCGGATTGTCGATGCCGAACATCTCACGCAAAGCCTTGTCGGCCAGGTCTATCGGGTTGAAGACCCGCCCTATCGTGAAGTGGTTGACGATACTGAACAGCGGCTCGTGAATGGTCGCCAGGATGACCTTCAGTTGCGGCGCGACGAACATCATTCCGAAGTTTTTCGTCTTCGTCCGCTTGGCCAGCAGT
>DAOWOP010000010.1 GCA_030642005.1 Planctomycetales bacterium | reverse complement strand
TTTTTGCATCGACGTTTGCGCGCGCAAACGTCAACGAAAAAAATTTTCCCATAAGCGTACAAAGCCGACGGATAGCTATCCGTCGGCTTTGGGTGCCGGAAGGACTCTTTCTTCACTTCTATATCCTTTTGTTTCCTGCCAACCACCCCTGCCCCTGCCGCCCACCGCCTTGGCGTCAATATCTTCGCATACGCAGTAACGCACTGATCGGAGAAAACGGTTGTGAACCGCGAAAATAGGTTAGCGGTTACCTATTTCTTCAACTTGCCCCTCAAGATAAGTGGACCATACAACCGATCTTCACAAAGAGGCCCATTGAGTCTATAATGTAGAATATGCGGCAAGAAGCGTTAGTCAATCCTGACCTGCTAATCTGGGCGAGAGAGTCTATCAATATGGACCTCGACGAGGCCGCCGGTAAGATCGGCGTTAAGGCTGGTCGTTTGCGCGAATGGGAGACCGGAGACAAACGACCCACGATTATCCAAGCCAGGAAGATGTCCCAAGTTTACCGCCGTCCCCTGTCAGCATTTTACCTGCCCGAGCGGCCAACTGCGATGGGCTTTTCAGTCCCTCACGATTTCCGCCGATTGCCCAAGGATCAACCAAGTGATCTCAGCCCCGAACTCATTGCCGAGCTTCGTCGCATCGAGTACTTGCGGGATGCTGCGATTGAGATTACCGAGGAACCGCCGGAAGAACCAAAGCGGTTTGTAGGCACCATTCGCCTTGGCGAGTCAGCGGAGATCGTAGCTCATCGGGCTATGGAATTCATGGGTATGCCCATGTCAGCCCGCCGACACTGGCGAACTCCGTACGATGCCCTCAATGGCTGGAAAGACGCTATTGAGTGGCAAGGCGTGCTGGTTATGCACTTGAACCGTGTCGATGTTGATGAGGTCCGGGGCATTGTTATCGCGGAGCCAATCTTCCCGTTGATTGCAGTTAACGGAAAAGATTCGCCCAACGGCCGAATCTTCACCCTCATTCATGAGTTTATTCACCTGATGTTGGGTGCCACCGGTATGTCGAACATGCGATTGACCCGCCGACCAAGAACTCATGAACAACGCGTGGAGCAGTTTTGCAATCGCATCGCCGGTGAAGTCCTTGTGCCGAGACAAGCCTTGTTGTCGCACGAGGATGTGCGAAGCGCATCCGGCACTACGGATTGGTCCGATGAAACCATCAGCGATCTTGCCAACTACTTCAAGGTCAGCCGTGAAGTAGTGGTGCGGCGCCTTGTGATCCTTGGCCGTGCTACAGATGATTTCTATCGTCAAAAGCGTTTGCAGTACGCTAGGGAACGTGCAGCGGCCGGGAAATCGACCGGTGGGCCTATGCCTATGTCGCGGCGCATCATCCGTGCTATTGGCCAGCCCTTCGCACGTATTGTCCTGGATGCCTACCACCGCGAAGCCATCTCCAGTAGCGATCTTGCCGAGATGCTCGGTGCACGGCTCAAACATCTACGGGCAGTGGAGGATCTTCTCGGCGGTCGAAACGTTCTCACCGGAGGTGACCGGTGAAGTACTGTATCGATACCAGTGCGTTGATGGATGCCTGGATTCGATGGTATCCGGCGGAAATGTTTCCCACCCTCTGGGAAAAGGTAGACGCACTGATTGACGATGGCCAACTCATCTCGTCCGAAGAAGTTCTTCAGGAACTGGAACGCAAAGAGGGCGACACGCTGCATGAGTGGGCAAAAGAGCGGAACGACATCTTCTTACCTCTGGACGACAACATACAAACTTGCCATTCCCGGATTATAGCCAGCTATCCCCGACTTGTGGATGGCCGCACCGGCAAAAGCTTTGCTGATCCATGGGTGATTGCTACTGCCCACACGAACAACTGTATCGTTGTCATGGGAGAAAACCCCACGGGGAGCCTGGATCGGCCGAAGATACCGGATGTTTGCCAAGATATGCGTATTCGCTGCATCAGATTCGTGGAACTAATCCGCCAAGAGGGGTGGCGTTTCTAGGATTGCGACGAGTATTGTGGCTGTTATTTTGTCAGTGCCATTGCCCCGGCGCGGACGAAATCTGATAATCCGCGGAATCCCTTTTGTTTGGCGGCTGCTTCGATAACGGCTCTTTCGGCCGGTGTCAGACGTACGTTGACCTGTTCGCTCCGCAGGCCTGAACTTGCCGGGACGGGCGGAGTTTCTCCCCGTTCCAGCATGGTGGCCACCGCTGCGATCAAAGCGTCGCGAGTATTTTTGACGCATCTTGCGACCGTCTTTCCGTCGGCGAAAACAGTCGATAATTCCAACCCGTGGCCGAACCACTCGCCGTCCTCATACGTCAGGACAATCTGGTATCGGTTGGCCTGTTTCTTCGCCCTGGCCATAATGGACGCAGCGAACGGACGATTTACGGCTTTAGAGTTTTTTGATTTCACGGACATAATACGGTTTGACCTTTCCTTTGTGCACCGGGATGCTTACAGGATTTTCGCCCGGCTTGACGAACACGTGATGCGAGCCCGAAATCCTTGCGAGGGTATAACCCTTGCGGTTCAGCATCTTTCGGACCTCGCTGAATCTTTTTTCGCTTGGTACAATATCAGTATAGCACAGGCTATACGGAAGGCAAGAGGAATTTTCACAGGGATTCCGTGTGCAGCAGAGCTGCACAACCCTGCCGTATTATTCTTTCGGTGCGAACTGGCTTTGATAGAGTTGGCGGTAGGGGCTGCAGCGGTCGAGCAGTTCGGCGTGCGTGCCGACATCGACGATTCTCCCGGCGGACATCATTGCGATGCGGTCGGCCTCCAGGACGGTCGAGAAGCGGTGGGCGATGAGCAGCGTGGTTCTGTCCTTGCGGAAGTCGGTCAGCGCCTGATGGATTTTCTGTTCGCTGTCGGGGTCGATCTGGCTGGTGGCTTCGTCGAAGATGAGAATGGCCGGGTCGCGGAGGATGGCCCTTGCGATGGCGATTCGCTGCTTCTGTCCGCCCGACAGCGTTGAGCCGTGCTCGCCGACCATCGTTTCGTAGCGGTCCGGCATTTCGGCGACGAACTCATCGACGAATGCTTTTTGGGCGGCGGCTTCGACCTCGCCGCCGGCTGGGCGTCGCTTGCCGTAGGCGATATTTTCCCCGATGGAAGCGTGAAAAACGACCGAATCCTGCGTAACGATTCCGATCTGCCGGCGGACCGAGCGGATGGAGTATTCGCCGATGTCGGCGTCGTCGATAAGGACCTTCCCGGCGGTCGGGTCGAGCAGCCTCGGCAGGAGCGAGACGAGCGTGGTTTTTCCGCAGCCGTTAGGCCCGACAATGGCGATTGCCTGCCCGGCGGGGATTTTCAGATTGACGTCCCTGAGTGCGTCGTCGTCTGCGCCCGGGTAGCGGAAGGTAATGTCGCGGAACTCGATGCCGGTTTTATGCCGGGGCAGAGTCGGGGCGTTGTGGACGGTCTTTTCCTGCTGCTGGTCCTGCAATTCGAAGACCCTTTTAGCGGCTGCGTCCGCGCGCTGGAATCGCGTATTGACGTGGGCGAGTTTCCTGACCGGGTCGAACATAGCCGCCAGGCACGCCATCAGCGCCAGGAAATGCCCCTGGTCCATAACGTCAGGGCGGTTGATTACCCAGTATCCCGCCACTGCGACGGCGCCCATTGCCGCGATGATTCCAATGGCTTCGACCGCCGGCGAAGTGGCTGAATCAATGGCCGCCATCCGTCGCTGCTGCTTGAGCAATGCGCGGTTGACGCGGAAGAAACGCCTTCGCTCGGTACCCTCCATCGTGTAGGCCTTGACGACACGGATACCTGTGAGCGTCTCTTCGAGGACGCCGAGCATGCTTGCCCACGATTCCAGCGCCCGGCGCGAGGCGCGTTTCATAATCTTTCCGAACTTGCGGATAACGAAGAACGCCGGCGGGCCTACGATCATCGTCAGCAGCGTCAGGCGCCAGGACAGGTACATCGCCACCGTGAACGAACCGATTAGTTTCGCCGGTTCGACGAGCGTCTTTCCGAAAAGCGTAATCTGCCCGCGGGCCAGTTCGCCCGTGTCCTGTATGAACCGGCTCATCGAGTCGGTAACGCCCTTCTCGGAGAAGAACGTCGTCGGAAGGTGCAGCACGACGTTGTAGTTGTCGCAGCGCAGATCCATCAGGCCTCGATAAACGGCCGACTGAACGAGGTACTCCTGGACGAAGCGGAAAATGTCGCGCAGGATGGTAATTACGATCCCGAAACCGAGCAGCATCAGCAGCAGCGTGTACTGGTCGCGGGGGAGCCTGTCGGCCAGAGCGCCCAGGAGGCGCGAGGACCAGCCTGCATCTTCCAGCGGGATGTTTTCGATTACTCTGCCGGTGCGGGTCTGCGGGTCGTAAGCGGCCAGGTTGACCGTCCGGTCGGCTTCGGTTTTTCCGATTACCTTCGCCAGTTCGTAAGCATCGAGGAATTGCACCTTGCCGCTCTCATCGGCCAGGCCGACAAGCCACTCTGCCTCCTGCAAACCCGCTTTGGCTGCGAGGGTCTTTTTGCCCAGTTTCACCACGTCCAGGTAATCGGTAACGTCCAGCCTTTTGTCGCCGAAACGGTGCTTTCCCCGAATTGAGCGGGCGACGACCCTTGCATCAAGCCGGTCTTCAATCATCGACCGCCACGCCCAGCCGTGCAGACTTTCGTCGGAGATGAGTATCTTTACGCCCGGAAGCAGCGCTCCCAACCCGCCGGCCCAGAACAGCATGATAAAGAACACGCACACCATAGCCATGCCGAGGCGAACGCGATAAGGCCAGAGGTACCTGATTGATCGGAAAAAGTGTTTCATCAGTGAACCTTATATCTGACGGTCCGGTTTTACCCCTGGGCATATTGCCAACAATTTATATTATGTGCCTTGGAAGAAAATACTCACTACAGGCCTGAAAGACAAAACTGTCGGTAAGTGTGGACATGAAATCTGTAACAATCCTCTTGTAAAGTTTTTTCTTGTCGCCCGAAAATATGCTTGTTTCCTCGTCGAAGTACAACCTCCCCCGGTCTTCGATAAATTTTCCCAAGATGCGCACTACGCGAAGGTCGTCACTCTTGTACGAGTCGATATGGTCCTCGTATTGCCGAAGCACGTTTAAGAACCGAGCAAACAACGTTCTCAAGACGTCACTGACCCTTTTTTTATACGATTCGACCTTTTTAGATCTATATATATGTTCGTAATTGAACGTCATCAACCTGCCCATGAGTTTGCCGCCGGCTTCCGATAAGGCGATTCGTTGTTCGGTGGAACTTTCGATTATGTCTCCCACGAAATAGTTCACAATCTCGCCATTCCTGGTGCCGATGATCGCGTTGATTTCTGCGGGAACTGAAAATGATTTAAGCATTTTAGCCTCCACGGCGATCAAGGCGTCTTCCAGGTCCCTTCCCAGATATGCTATTTTATCGACTAACCTGACAATACATCCCTCAAGCGTGCAAGGGAGCGAGTCCCCGTCTAAGCACGGAGAGTTACCAAGGCAAACGCTCGTAGAACGACTCTCGCCATTGTGATTTACGATACCATCGCGTACAGCCAACGTCAGGTTTAGGCCGACGACAGGCCTATCCATCCTAGGCTTTTCTATCTTGTCAACTATTCTCAAGCCGTGTTTTTCGTGCTTGAAGCCGCCTATGTCTTTCGCAATTTGATCAAGGACTTCTTCGCCTGCATGGCCAAATGGTGCGTGCCCAAGGTCATGGCCAATTCCAATTGTCCTTGCCAACATCGGATCGCAATCAATACTTTTTTCTGTCCTAAGAGCCTTACATACGATTTCAGAAATGGCGGCTACGTACAATAAATGGTCGAGTCGGGTACAAACGTGGTCGTTTTGAGGATAAAAGAACACCTGGGTTTTATGTCTCATACGCCGAAAGGCGTGGGAGTATAAAATAGCCGTGTAATCCCGCTCGAACGGACCTCTTCCGTGCCCCAGGTCATCGATGGCTTCAAATCTTTTTTTTAGGTTACTCACCGACTTTTCTCTGGTCGGTGGAACCGCTCCGGTTAGCCCACTGCCTGGTGGCAATACGGGCTTCCACCTGGAGGGATGGGGGATCTCCGCCCAACGTTATTTTCTTAATACCGAGAGGGTCATCATTTGAGAGAAAAAAGCGATCCCCTGAATTTATTGTCTCATTGTCGTGCATTGCTTTTCCTTTCATGTGGTCAAGAATAGACTGTTTCCGCATCTTCTATCGAATCCTTTGAGTTCAGTCAAAAGTTTTTTTCGATTGAGGGGTCTCGGACACAGCAACATCCTGGATTGATAGTAACTAAATTTATCTGCTCATAATTCCAGTGCCGCAGCCGAGGTGCAGGTTACCGCGACGTTGTCCCACAGTAGTTTGGCGTTGACGTTTCGCCAGAGGAGTTGTTCGCAGCGGGCGAGTTGCGCGAGGATTTCCGCCAGTTCCGTCGGCCCGAAGCGTTCGGCGATTCGCTCTACGGCGTCGGGCTGGTCGGCGTGAACGAGCGGGCCGGCAGCGCCGCTCGCCGAGACCAGCGAGTCGTGATAAAGGCTGGAGATCAGCCCCAGAAAGACCTGTCCAGCCTGGCGATTGGACAGCGACGTGGCGAGGTCCTTGTCCCGTGTGCGGAATTTCCGGGCGAGTTTTTCGGTAGCCTTGACCAGCATTTCAGCCAGTTTGCCGGGTGAATCGGCATCGGCAAGTTGCCCGACGAGCGATTTCTTGAATTCGTACAGTTTTTCGCCTGCCCGTCGGCCGGCCAGCCCGATCGATCCGCCTGTCATAGCTGCCCAGAAATTCGCCTCTGTCGGCGAAATGCCGTCTTTCATTAGAACGTCGGCGACGAAATCCATCGGCAGCGGGCCGAAACGAACCAACTGGCATCGGCTTCGGGTCGTCGGAAGCAACTCGGCGGGACTCGTGCAGAGAAGGATTATCGTTACGCCGGTCGGCGGCTCTTCCAGCGTTTTGAGCAGGGCGTTCTGGGCCGGTGCGCTCATGGTTTCGGTCTGGCGGACTACGAAGACCTTGCCCCGCCCGCCGACCGAAGCCCGCCACGCAGGGTCAATCAGAAACTTCCGAACGACGTCAATCGAGAGGTTCTGCATGACCCGCTCGCGGACCTTCTGCTCGTCGTGGTAGCGGGCGAGTTCCTTATAGACCAGTTGGAAGTCGCCGTTTGTCCCAGCCTCGACGGTCCGGCAGGAGTCGCACCGCCGGCAGGCCTGACGGAGCGGAAAATCATCGTCCATAGCGGCGAACCGGCCGTTATTCGGGCGCTCCGACGGCTTTTCACACAGCAGGAGTTTGGCGAGTTCAACGGCGGTCGTGCGCCGGCCTGTGCCTTCAGCGCCCGCGAAGATATAGGCATGAGGCCGACGCTCGCCCGCCGACGCTCGCTGCAACTGAACCAGCGCCGCGTCCTGTCCGACAATGTCCAGCAGTTCAGGCATAATTCCTGCGATTCTTCGTTAGCAATCCACATCCATCATAATCAAATACGGGAATAAACTCCCGACAAATCAGGCCTTTTCCCGCATCGCCAGGCATCTGTCAATTCGCGCGATGGTCTTTTCCTTGCCCAGGATCATCAGCGTATCGTAAATCGCCGGGCTGACGGTGGAGCCGGTAACTGCCACCCGTATCGGCTGGGCGACTTTGCCCATTCCGATGGATTTTTCGGCGCAGACGTCTTCGATTAGCGATTGGAGCGCATCTTCCGTCCAGTCGCACGCGGACAATTTGGTTCGCAGGTCGGCGAGCATCGCATAGCCGTCGCCGTCGCCCTTGGCGAGCACCTTTTTGACGGCCTTTGGGTCATATTCGAAAGCGTCGTCGGTTACGAACAGCACGCCGCACTTGGTGAGTATGTCGGCGAAGGTGCGGAAGCCCTTATTGATACGAAGCAGGTGCAATAGTAACGAATCGTCGTCGCCGGGAATTGGCGTTTCGTTCAACGACAGGTAGTCCTTGAACCCGGCAAGCAGGTGATTTTCATCGGCATCGGCGACGGCGTCGGTGTTGAAAGCGAGGAGTTTCCGACGGTCGAATTTCGCGTTGGCCTTGCCGATGCGGCCGGGGCTGAAGGATTCGATTAACTCGGACATTGTGAGTCTTTCGCGGTCGTCGCCGGGGTTCCAACCGAGCAGCGCGATGAAGTTGACCAGCACCTCCGGCAGATAGCCGGCTTTGCGGAATGCGTGGACCTCGACGGCCCCGTCGCGTTTGGAGAGTTTCCGCCCTTGCATGTCCATAATCAGCGGCAGGTGGGCATATTTCGGCTCGTCGAAGCCGAACGCCTCGCGCAGCAGGACGTGCCGCCAGGTCTGGCTGAGAAACTCCTGACCTCGGCAGACGAAATTGACGCCCATCAGCGCGTCATCGACGACGTTGGCGAGGTGATACGTCGGCCAGTCGTCGGTTTTGGCGATAATGAAGTCGTCCTGCTCGTCTGCGGCGACCGTTACGTCGCCGAAGACCTCGTCGTGGATGGTTACGTCGCGGCCTGGGATTTTGAACCGCACGACGACGGGGCGACCTTCGGCGCGGGCCTTATCGGCGTCGTTCCTTCTCGGCAGCGGGTCGGGACGCGGATAACGGAAGTTCCGCTTCTCTGCGCGGGCGGCCTGACGCATCGCGTCGAGTTCCTCGGCTGTCTCGAAGGCGAAATACGCCCGCCCGGCTTCGAGAAGTTGATTGGTGTATTTCCGATAGATGTCTAATCGCTCGGATTGGCGATAAGGCCCGTTGTCGCCACCGATTTCGACGCCCTCGTCCCATTCGATTCCAAGCCAGCGGAGGTCTTCGATAATCTTCGCTACGGCTGATTCATCGTGTCGTGCGCGGTCGGTGTCCTCGATGCGCAGCAGGAAAACCCCGCCGGCCTGTTTCGCCAGCAGGTAATTGAAAAGGGCGGTCCTCGCCCCGCCGACGTGAAGCCAACCCGTCGGCGAAGGCGCAAATCGTGTCTTGATTGTGTCCATCTGTGAAAAAAGTCTCCTCTGCGTCGGCGTTTATTGCTAACCTAGTGCCAAAGCGGGTTTTTTGCAATATCTCCCGTCTTTATTCATTCAGGATTTAAGGAATTAGGGATTGAATCAGAAGCAAAAAACAGAATGATGGCCAATGGTCATTGCTGGCCGGTCCGGTTTTCAGCGAAATAGGCCGGGCGGCGGCGTTGAGCGAACTAGCGGAAAGGAGATTGACGACCATGATCGAAGTAAAATGCCCGGGTTGCGGCGAATCCTTTGAAGTGCCCGACGGCCTCTGCGGCGAATCCGAACGTTGCCCGGCGTGCGGGTTGGATGTTCCCATTCCGAATCAGTCGGCGAAGCCGGACCCTATTGCATTGCTGCAGAAGGCGATCCCCACGGCCCCCCCGGCGCTTCACGCGCCGAACCGTCCCAAACCCAAGAAGGCGGAGCGCCCCACGGTTACCGAGTCGGCCATGGCGGTCTTCGGCGCGGTGTTTTTCGTCGCAGGATTGGTTTGCGCAGTCATCGGCGTCGTGTTTTTACTTTCCGACGAATATGCCGGCCCTGGCGCGGTCTTCATTATCTTTACCGGTCTCGGTGTGGCCATATCGGGGTTGCCTTTCTGGGCTATCCATCATGCGCTGCGGTATCTCCGCCGCATCGCCAACGCCGTCTGATGTGCTCGTCAATCGTCTTGTTCGTATTGTTTAGTAAATAGCGGAAGGCCAGGCAGGTAGGAATGAACAACCATGACGCAACAACCCCTGCGGCATCGATAGGCACCTCGCCGATAAGGAAATTCAGCGCTGGTGACCATGTGGTTTACCATGGAGATGCGCTGTGTGTGCTCAAGTCAAAAATACCAGACGAAAGCGTAGATCTCATCTTTGCCGACCCACCTTATAACATCGGAAAGCGATTTGCGAATTTCGTTGACAAGTGGCCTTCCGATACTGCTTACACAGAATGGTGCAAGGAGTGGCTGGCCGAGTGCATCAGGAAGCTGCGAGATTGTGGAAGTCTTTACGTGATGGCAAGCACGCAATGTATGCCCTATATCGATTTATTTCTGCGCGAGCACATCCACGTTCTCGCTCGGATTGTATGGCATTACGATAGTTCCGGCGTTCAGGCGAAAAACAGATACGGCTCAATGTACGAACCAATCATCTTTTGTGTGAAAGACCCGAATAAGTATTCTTTCAACACCGCCGATATTCGTGTTGAGGCGAAAACTGGTGCAAGGCGAAAACTGATCGATTACAGAAAAAGAATACCCGCTCGCTACAATAGCACGAAGGTGCCTGGGAATGTCTGGTATTCCCCGCGGGTACGTTATCGGATGCCTGAATACGAAAATCCCCCATCCCAGAAACCCGAATTTCTTCTAGAGCGAATCATCAAAGCCAGTAGCAATTCCGGCGATCTGGTACTTGACCCGTTTGCCGGTACGTTCACCACATCTGCTGTCGGTAAGCGGCTTGGTAGAAGGACAATTGGTATCGAACAGGAAGAAGAGTACATCAAAACAGGGTTACGCAGATTGGGCATCCGGGACCACTTGGACGGTAAGCCCTTGAAACCCTTAAATAAAACTTGCGAACGGAAAAATGGCGGGGCTTCGAGAGTTTTGCGTGATCAACAACGGTTGTTCGGGGAATAGGCTGTGGAGCACGAATTCACACATGTTATCATGCGAGTTCTCCAAGGCGAGTTCGGAAAATCGGCCAAAGACATCTATAAGAGTAGCGAACTCCTGCAATACCTTAATGTGAAGACCAGATCGGCATCGAAGGGGTCCAAATCGCGAGGGTCTTTCGGTAATCATTATGCTGTTTACGTTCTTGTCGAAGATTATGCCAAGGGAGGATACAGCGAATCCGGAGATTATCAAAGTTATGAAGGAGCCAAATTCACTGACCTGTTCAGACGACAGCGAGAGTTGCCTTTCGGAAGCAAGTTGCAGAATCACGCGCTAAATCACAGAATGAATCAAGAATTTCGCAAGTATTTCCCAACATGCGAATATATTCCCATCCTCAGAAATGCTGAAACCAATCGGTATTGGTTCAATGAGAACCTGTTACGATTTAAGGTTGCCGGAAAGAAGGTAAATATAGCCCAATCGGTCCTCGAAATCATCGATGCCTACATCGCTTCAAAAAGGGACGCCCTAAAAGGATTCATAAATGCCTGTCGAAAAATCCGGCGACTACAAACCGGAAACGCTACTATCGCCAAGAAGTTTATTGCAGACCTTTTCAAACCAAATATCGATGCCCGCATTTTTGAAATCGTCAGTTTTGCCGTCCTGAAGGAATATTATTCCGACCAATCCATCCTTTGGGGATGGACGGAGGATGACATCAACAAAGAGTTCCTCGCTCTCTACAAAACGGGTCGGACCAATGCAAACGATGGTGGTATCGATTTTGTCATGCGTCCTCTTGGTCGCTTTTTCCAAGTTACGGAAACGATGGATGTCAGAAAATATTTCCTCGATATTGACAAAGTCCAGCACTATCCGATTACTTTTGTGGTTAAATCAACAGACTCTGTAAACAGCATTTCGGCGAAGATAAGGAAACGAGCGCAACAAGCATACGGCGTTACCAAAATCGTCCATCGGTATATGGACTGCGTAGAAGAGATTATCAATATCCCCATCCTCCTCGACAGGTTCAAAGAAATAACAGACAAAGGAAACCTTGAGCCTGTGATCACCGAGATTATTCTTTGGAGTAAGGTCGAATTCGATTATGAGGAAAAATAGGGCCATCACTTGGCACGGACAACCGCAAACATGAACATGAATGATTCCACTCGGCAATCTGATTTTATACGTGATATCGTCGCCGAGGATTTGAAGACCGGTAAATGGGACGGGCGCGTCGTAACGCGCTTCCCGCCGGAACCGAACGGGTATCTGCATATCGGCCACGCGAAATCCATCTGCCTGAACTTCGGTATCGCCGCTGAAAACGCCGGCGGCATTTGCAACCTGCGGTTCGACGACACCAATCCGACCAAAGAAGAGGCAGAGTACGTCGAATCGATTATCGAAGACGTCCGCTGGTTGGGATTCGACTGGGGCGAACACCTTTATTACGCCTCAGACTATTTTGAGCAGATGTACGATTACGCCGTCCAATTAATCAAAAAGGGCAAGGCGTATGTCTGCGACCTCTCTGCTGACCAGATGCGCGAATACCGCGGCACGCTGACCGCGCCCGGCAAGAACAGCCTGCACCGCGACAGGCCGGTCGAAGAGAACCTCGACCTGTTCGAGCGGATGCGGGCGGGCGAATTCCCCGACGGCTCGCGCGTCCTCCGAGCTAAAATCGACATGACCCACCCGAACATGAACATGCGAGACCCGGTCATGTACCGGATTCTCCACGCCGCTCACCACCGCCAGGGCAACAAGTGGTGCGTCTATCCGACTTACGACTGGGCACACGGCCTGGAGGACTCCATCGAGGGCGTTACTCATTCGCTTTGCTCGCTGGAGTTCGAGAATCATAGGCCTCTGTACGACTGGTTCCTTGACGCACTCGGCGTGCACCACCCGCAGCAGATCGAGTTCGCCCGTCTGGAGCTTACGCGCACCGTGATGAGCAAGCGCAAACTGGTGGAACTGGTCGAGGGCGGCTACGTCAATGGCTGGGACGACCCGCGTCTGCCGACGCTCAGCGGTTTGCGGCGGCGAGGATATACGCCCGAAGCCATTCGCGATTTCCTCAAACGCATCGGCATGAACAAAGTCGTCAGCACAGTGGACACCGCACTGCTGGAGCACTGCCTGCGCAAAGACCTGAACAAGCGCAGCCCGCGCGTGATGGGCGTCCTCCGCCCGCTGCGGGTTGTCATCGACAATTATCCCGACGGGCAGACTGATGAACTGGAAGCCATAAACAACCCTGAAGACGCCTCCGCCGGTACGCGCAAGGTGCCGTTTTCAAAGGTGTTATACATCGAGCGGGAGGATTTCATGGAAGAGCCGCCGCGAAAATTCTTCCGCCTTGCGCCGGGGCGCGAGGTCCGCCTGCGGTACGCGTATTTCATCACGTGCACCGACGTAATCAAGGACGATGCCGGCGAAATCGTCGAGTTGCACTGCACCTACGACCCAGCCACCCGCGGCGGCGACTCGCCCGACGGCAGAAAAGTCAAAGCCACGCTGCACTGGGTATCAGCCGAGCATTCACTGCCCGCCGAGGTAAGGTTGTATGATCATCTATTAAAGGACGAAGCCTCCGCCGACGCCGCCGACTGGAAAAGCAATCTGAACCCCGACTCGCTGGAAATCCTGACCGGCTGCCGTGTCGAACCATCCCTCGCCGCCGCACCGGCCGGCAGCCGATACCAGTTTGAACGACAAGGCTACTTCTGCACCGATCCCGATTCGTCCGAAGACAAACTCGTATTCAACAGAACGGCATCCCTCCGCGACACCTGGGCGAAGATACAGAAACAGCAGAAAAAATAGTCCACGGATTACACGAATTACACAAGTTTTAGAATCAGGTATATGGCAAAGTTGCAAGTTCTCCAATTGTGAGTATCTCTTATGCCAAAGTGCATTTTCTGTCGATCTACGGCAAATCGTTTCACGACCCGCGAACACATTCTACCGGAGTCCCTCGGGGGTGGGGATTGGGCAATCCTACCTGGTAATCTCGTTTGCGATGAATGCCAAAACCATTTCGGTTCGGAAATAGAGCAGCAAGCCCTTGGTGACTATCCTTTTTCTTTTTTTAGGACGTTTCTTGGTATCCCAACCAAGAAAGGGAAGCCCCCATGGTTCACGTCATGGGAAGGAGTCATCCGTGCGTCACTTCGACCTAGTATAATCGGTTACGATCCCGGTCCCCCATTCGAAGAGGCGACACTAACCAGAAAGAAGACGCAAATGCGTTTACTTGCGCATCCGATAAAAGCAAATATGATCTGTCGATTCTTGCTGAAAATGGGAATAGAAGTCGTTGCAGCCGATGACCCAGAAGCGGTGTTTGATCAGAAATATGATGCGTCAAGGCATTATGCACTCACAGGGCAAAAGGAGAGATCGTGGTGGTATCTTCAGTGTGAAGACATGGCTATGGCCTCACACTACATAACACGAGGTGTGTCATTTGACGAATGGGCAAATAACGTGAAGCTAGATGTTATCGTCATCGAAGATAACGCCGAAATATTTCACTTGAGGCTGCTATATATGGATATTCTCGTCCCGCTTGAACCACGAATTAAACCCCAGTTGGAAGGACTCGAAGAACCGGAATATCGGCTCTTTGTGGTCTGATCGGCGGCGGCCTCCAGCGTTTCGCCTTACGATCCCTCAATTCATGCTTTCGCGCCGGTTACATCACTCTGGCCATGCGTCGCGGATTCGTGCGGCCCCACATCAGGCATCGGCGGACTCGTAATTTGGGCGACAGTAATCTGGGCAACAGCGTCATCTTCGTGCAGAACAAGGTGGAGCGGACCACAATTGGTCATCTCGAGTGTGACGTTTCCAGACCAGCCCGCATGAATGGTGGGCGCTGTCAGATGGACGACGAGGCCGGTTCTCGCCCTGGTGCTCTTACCGTCGATGAAGCATATAAACTCGGGTTTATCCTCCGGCGTGCCGACAATTTCCTTTGTTTGCCACAAAATAAAACCGCCTGGACGCACTACAACACAATCGTCCCGCCTCACGACCGTATCAGTATCTTGCGAGTCCTTTTCATGGGGCGGCGGCACCAAGTATTTCCGTGACATTTTTCCGTAGTTCATCCGCGCAATGTTCATCTGCAACTCGTGAAGCCCTCTTTCGATATTATCGCCGGCAAGTTTCCTGATGTCCCAAATCCGAGCCTGATCCACAGAATCCAGATGAAGATCGATTGAGGTGGGGCCAATAGTTGCAGGGGGAGGTTTAACGATCAACCTGCCTGATTCGATTGCCGCTTGAAGGTCGCCGTCAGACAGATACATGGCCAGTGCCCCCCGTATTCATTTGTTGGATAGATTGATTATCGCTACCGGGACATCGATCGCTTCACCATCCGGCATCCTGACCCGCGCACTTTTACCGCCATTCCTTATCACCCTCACCTCAAGGCTACCATTGATTGGGTCGGCGCATAAGTCGTCAACTGGTTTCGCGTAGTGCTTAGGGGCGATCCCTTCGTAGGGTTCGCCGTCCAGGGTCTCGACGGCAAAGACAACCTCTCCCGAAAAAGCACCCTGATACAGTTCGCAACTCATATTTCCGTGCAAGGCGGCCATCTTACGCTCCTTTCTCCTGCGACGAGTGTTTTCCTTAACACAACTTCGACATACTACTTACACCGCTGTGTGAGTGACAAGTAAAAATCTATCAACCCGGCGCTGTAGCCGCTGCGTTTGCGGTTACGTTGTGCGCCGCCTACCCAACGCTGACCTCCAGACCGGTCAGATAGACTTCACCATGCAGCCGTTCGGTGATTTCGGACTCGCCGGCAGACTCGAGGAATAGTTCGACCGCTTCGCGGAGGTTGTAGCGGGCAGCCTCCAATGTATCGCCCTGACTGGCTACGTCCAGTTCCGGGCACAACGCAACAAACCCGTCGTCCTCGCGGTAAATCGCGGCTGTAAAGTTACGTGTCGCCATATTCCAATTCTCCTGTTCAACCGTTCTAATTTCATTATCCCGCCGGATAACCCAACATGCAAGCCCTCGACGAGGGCGGTCGTTTTTAGCCCATGCCGGGCGGCGTGCTCGCGGTGCCCGGCACGGGATTTCAAATATCGAAGAGAAAAACAGTCCTTTCATCACCCATCGCCTGAAACCGACGGATAGCTATCCGTCGGCTTTGCTGATACGTTCATGGAAATCCATGCATTCACGTTTGCGCGCTTAAACGTGAACGTACTTTGGGCGCTTCGAGATTTTTCTGAAAAAAATTAACTACCGGCCGGGCCGGGGGTTACAGATTTCACACCCGTTTTTCGTTCACGTTTGCGCGCGCAAACGTGAACACGAATGTTAATACGGGGGGCGATATAGCGCCCCCGTGAAGTCTTTGACAACCGAATAAAGACCCGCCTTCGCCAAGGCTTCGGCGTGGCAAGCCGGAATACCGAAGACAGGGACCAGGCACCAGGGACTTGGGACTTGGGAAAAACGGAAAAACTGAAAGAGCAGAACTGATCAACCGATTTACCGATTCACTGATTTACTGATTTACCAGTCAACCGATCAACCGATTCACTGATTTACCGATTCACCGATCAACCAGTCAACCAGTCAACCGGATGACCGGAATACCGAAAAACAGAGACCAGGGAAAAATTCGTGTAATTCGTGTAATTCCCGCCTTCGCAAACGCTGCTACGGCGTGGCAGGCGTGGACTGATTTTGAAAATGAGCGGAAAAATGACCCCGAAATACATAACTGCTTGCATATCAAGAAGTTACGGTTTTCGCCTTTGTTCCCAATCGTTCCCAATCGTTCCCATTGGTTCCCATTGGTTCCGAATGGTTCCGTTTCGTTCCGTTTGGTTCCCATTCGTCCCCATTCGTTCCGTTTCGTTCCCCAACGGGGTCCTGCGGACCGAAAGTTTCCCTCGCATCGGTTGGCACTACTCTGTGGAGCAATGCTAATGCGTAACCGCGTAAGCGAAGATGTTGACGCCGAGACGGAGGGCGTCGTCGGTGGCGTAGCCTACGTTGTAGGCGTAGGGGATTTGTTCCCATCCGTTACCAAGCGACCAGGGCGAATAAATCACCGCCAGCGAGCCTTCGATATAGATGCCCAGCATGGCCGGTGCGTTGAGGTTCGGCCTGGCGGCCTTGGCTGCATCCGTGTAATCGGCGGTGCGGACCTTGAACGGCGATTCGAACAGCGGGCTGGTCAGTGCGACGGGCTTGAGTTCAGCCTTGGGCAGGACACGCTTGAGTTCGCGCCGGAAGGCGGTATCGAATGCTTTTCGTCCTGCGGCGGCGTCGGCTACCAGCACACCGCCGCTGGCGAGGTACGTTCGCAGGCGGGCGACCTCAGCGGGGCTGAACTTGAAATCCCGCAGCCCGGTCATGTACAGGGCAACGTGGTCGAAGGCGCTTTCGTCGGCGAGGTTGACCTCGTCGCGTTTGAACTGGACGTTCAGCGTCGTATTGGCGGCGATGTATTTCAGCAGGTTCGGCAGCGCGTGCGGCGTGGGGTCCCAGTCGCCGTCGTGGACGATCTGGCCTATGACCAGTTCATCTCGCGTCTTTTCGCCCTGCTGATGATAGACCTTCTCGGTGGCGAATGCGCGGGCGTATTTCAGGTTTGCCAGCGTGCAGGTGATGATATTTACGCCGAGCGCCAGGGCGTCGTCCTGGTGGTAGAGGATTCCGCCTTCGATGGGGTAGCGTTCGACGTCCCATCCGCAGTTCAGGTCGATCGGCGAGAAGATAATCGCGGGCCTGCAGCCGACATAGACGGCTTCGAGGTACGGCGGCATCGACTTGAACGGTTCGGCGCCCTTGCGGACGCGCATCGTGGTTATGCGAAAATAACTGCGGAACAGCGGCGAATCGGTATCGACGGGCGCCAGTTGCCGGTTAGGAAACAGCCTGGCGATCTCCCGCCGGGCGGTTTCGGTGAATTCCTTCCTTCCGCACTGTGCGTGCACGATGAGCGTCCCGCCGTCGTAGATGTACCGGCGCAGGCCAGCGATAGCCTCGTCGGAGAGTTTCGGCATTGGCGTCCAGCCGGTGATGTACAGCAGCGGCAGTTCGACGGGGTCCCACGAGAAACTCTTCAGCGTGGTTGCGACGTATCGGTAGCGGATGCCGAGGCGGTGATTGGCGTAATTGGTCAGGCGTTCGACGTCGATCTGCGTGGTAGGGAACCGCTCGGCGGATACTCTTTTGCCGTCTTTGATTACGAATCGCGAGCCGGTGAATGTTACCATCCCGATCAGCGCCGGCGGGGCGGGCTGACGCTTGCGCTCGGAACGCCGCAGCGGCGTTGCAGGCAACGGCAGCGGCGGGAGCGATTCGCCCGCGCTGCGGCGGTGAGGCTTGGCACGCGGAGGTTTCCTGGCCTTGGGATTGTCAAACGCCGCCGTCGCCGGAACCGAAGTAATAGCGACAACTGCCGCCAGAAGCGTCAACAAAACCCTTTTCGACGTGAGAAACATAATCGTTCACCTCATTCGGCTACAATTTCCGCGCAAAGGACAAAATCTCCCTACGCAGCCCCGCACCATTATAAACGCACATCGGGCTGTGGCGTTCCGAAAATTCAGATATTTTTACCTTTTCTCCTCCGTCAATTCCTTTATCCGTTGGCGTGCGTATCTGACGCGGTTCCAGTCGAACCCTTCGCATTTTATCACTTCCTGGTACAGGGCAATTGCCTTGCCTCGCTGGCCCAGGCGGAAATCGTAAATGTAAGCCGCCTGCGACCGTGCCGGCAGCGTGATGTTCTTGTCCCACTGCCAGGCGCGTTCGTACCACGCCAGCGCACGGAGGTTCTCGCCGAAGTATTCCTTATAAATTTCGGCGATGTAGTATGCGCTTTGGGCGATTTTGGTGCTGGTGGGATATTTTTTGACAAGTTGGCGGAATTTCAGCAAGGCCTGTCGCTGCTTGGGATAATCGGTGATTCCGGGCAGCGGTTTGCCTTGCCGGTACAGTTTGAGCGCCTCTTTGAACAGGGCGTCGGCGGCGCCGATGACCCCGGCGGGTTTCAGGTCGGCCGGCGGGACCTCCGCGTGCATGAAGTAGACATATGTGCGGATCGGGTCGAACCGCGCCTGGATGTTCCTTACCAGCGCCAGTTTGAAGTTCAGGCCCTTTTGGCTGTAGTGTCGGGTAAGTTTTTCCAGGCGCCGCTGCCAGTTTCGCCGTTTGGCCAGAACCGTTTCGACGGCGGCGGCTTCGTTAATATCAGCCACCGACTCACTCGGCGGTGTGACCGGAGCGCTTACGCCCTCAAATGTGAACGTCTGAGCGCCGTTGAGGTTGGCCAGTTCCTTTTCCGTCCAGACCTGCTTGTGGTAAGCGCCTGTTTTGACATAATAGGTCTGGAGGACCTTGAGGGCCTGTTTGTAAGCGCCGGCGGCGGATTGAAGGTCGCTTACCGCGGCAGCCTCGGCGGCATCGGACGGATTGACCGCGACGGTCTTGACCGCCTTGCCGTCGGCTGTATTAGGCCCGGCAGGCGGGCTATCACAACCGGACGCAAAAACCATAAACGCCATTACCAACAGGATGTTTCTAACAGTTGCCATAACATGCTCCTTTTTGTATTCGTGTCATTCGCTTTATTCGCGTGCATTCGCGTTACCACTTTGCTTCGTCGAACGGCCCGGCGGTTTTGGCGAGTTTCGGCTTCGGCAGCGAATCGACCACCGCAGCGGCCAGCGCCAGGTCGGACCGCCTTGTAATCTTCACGTTCCTCGGGTCGCCGGTTACGACGGCTACCGGCTCGCCGATAGCCTCGACCAGGGCGGCGTCATCGTCGGCCTTGTCCGTTGCGTTTTCGTAGGCCCGCATGAGAATGTCCCTGCCGAAGACCTGCGGCGTCTGGGCCTCCCACAAATTCTCGCGCGACAATGTCTGGGCGATCTTATTGTCCGGGGCGACTTTCTTGAGCGTCCCGTGGAGCGGATAGGCGAGAATGGCCGAGCCGAATTTCTCCGCCGCAGCGAAAACTTCGTCTATCCACAGTTGCGAGACGCAAGGCCGGGCGGCATCGTGAACGCAAATATATTCCGCTTCGTCCGATACCTTCGCAAGCGCGTTGCCGACCGATTCGGTTCGCGTCGGGCCGCCGACGACGAGTTTGACGCCCATGAAGCCGATATTGGCGGCGTAACGGGTTCGCATCACCTCTTTGTCGGCTTCGGCTACGACCAATTGCACCTCGCAGACGTCGTTGCGATTGACGAACAACTCTATCGCGCGGATGAAAATGGGCTGGCCCTTAATCCGCTCGAAGACCTTGCTGGCCTTTCCGCCGAATCGCCTCGACCCGCCGGCCGCCGGAATGATCACCGAAACCTTCATTGCTTCAACAGACAGGGTGTAGGGCGTAGGGTATAGGTAAAAAAGAGAATGTCAAATATTGAATACGGAATGTTGAATCCCGATGTACATCGGGGCAAAATGCCTCTGAAGGGGGTTTCTTTTACTACTTCGTAATTCGAAATTCCCTGTTCAATATTCAACATTTTCTTTTTTCCCCTACGCCCTATGCCCTACGCCCTTTCCTATCTGCTGTACGATTGAATCAGATACTTGTATTTCGCGCCGGCCCGGCCGTCGATAATCACGTCGCCGGGGCAATGCGCTTCGGGAAAATCCTTGGGCAGTTCAGCGGCTGGACATTGCCACAGGATCGTCTTGCCGAAGAATCCCCCGCCCTGGCTGCACGGAATTGCGTCCTTGATACGATAGATGTCTTCGTGTCGGCCCAGGAATATCCGACAGGGCAAATCGGCCCGGTCCGGGTTCGGCACGTCTATGTTTGTGGCGTACTTTGCAAGGAATTCCCTGGCCGGTATTGTCGTTGCACACCCGCCTGCCAGTAAAAGCAGCATCGACAGGACTATACACGCCGTCAGCGGAGTTGAGAGTTTCATTTTTCGCCCTTTCGATTCGGTTGTCGCGGCGGGCCGTATAAAATCCGCCCCGTACGATGATGATACTACGCGAAATATCCCGTCAAGGCAACCGGGCAAAAATAGCAGGGATACAGTGGAAAAGAGAATGTCGAATAATGAACAGAGAATTTTGAATTTCGAAGTGAAAAAAAACATCCATCAGCCGGCTTTTTCTTTTACTTCAAAATTCGACATTCCCTGTTCATTATTCGATATTCATTTTTTGCTGTTTTTCCCCTGCATCCCCTGCATCCCCTGCATCCCCTGCATCCCTGCTAATGCTTTTTTGCGCGTTGAAGGCAACTTGACAGCCTCGTGTCAAGGCTGTATCCTGCAAGCCTTCAGGTAGCCATTGTGGTTGCCGGAAGGGGATGATTACCGATCAGGCGAGAACCGTTATCCGTGGCCAGGAAGAAGGACGGCAAATCATTGTTTGAGGTTATGGGCGCCGGCGAGTCGCAGAGCGGCAAATCGCTGGACGTTCCGTCGTGGTTCGACCGCGGCGGGCAGGCGTCCGACGAAGCGTCGAAGGCTTCGCAGCCGGTCTCGTCTCGGCCCGTCCCGGCGGGCCAGGCGGAACGCCGTGAGCCGGTATTGTCCGTCTCGGCCGGCAGGTTGATTATATCTCTCAACCAGGTCAGCGCCATAGTGGTGGTTCTGGCGATAATCCTGCTGGGCGTCGGAGCGTTTTTTCTGGGACGCAGGACATCGCAGAACGCTTCGGCCTCGCCTGGACGAATCCAGGCACAGCACAATCGCAGTACGACACAGTTAGGCGACGAGCCTGTCAATGTGTTGCCCAGGCCTGATTCGCCTAAGCCCAGGCCCGGCGGCACCGGAATGGTCCGCGACGACGCGCAGCGCCAAAAGGGTTACAGTTACCTGGTTATCCAGGGCGGCATACATACGCTGAAAGAGGCCATGGACATCAAGCAGTTCCTCTACGACAAGGGTATCGACGCAACGGTTCATCGGTCGACCCATACCGGTATGTACATGGTCAAAGACATGCATGGTTTTCGGAACATCAGTTCGGAGCAGACGCGGGCCGCCGTCGCCGAATACGTCGCCCATATCGAACGGCTGGGCAAGGAATATCTGCGACAGGGCGGGCGGTATGGTTTTAAACAACGCAGCAGCACCGGGGTGTGGATGATTACTGAAAGGTAAATCAGGAGAACACAATACAATGAGCATGGACAGGACACTCAGGACCCACGGCGGGTTGGCAAAGACGCGCAGCGTTCTGACGCGAGCGGAGCGTATTGCCCGCCTGATTGACGAAGATAAGTTCGACCCCGAGACAGGCCGGCCTTTAGGCCTGCCCAAGACCAAGGTCCGCCACAGCAAGGCCGGCACCAAGAGCAAGAAGGTCGAGGAAAAACCGGAAGAAACCGTCGAAGGTGAACAACCCGAAGGCGCCGAAGGCGTCCAGGCTGGAGAAACTCCCAAAGGATCCTCCTGATCGTCTTAGCCAATGTAGTTACCCATCGGATTCGCCATATGCCTGTTCGTTATCATATCGCCGAGAGGATGAAACTCCTGGACGCTTCGGGTATCCGCAAGGTCTTCGACCTGGCGGCCAAACTGTCCGACCCGATTAACCTGTCCATCGGTCAGCCTCATTTCGACGTACCCGCCCCGGCCAAGGCCGAGGCCATTGCCGCTATCGAAAGAGGCTTCAACAAGTACACACAGACACAGGGCCACCCCGAACTCCGCGAAGCCGTCGCCGCCGAAGCCGCCGAAGAGTTCGACTGGCACGACGACAGGCATTACCTGATTACATCAGGCGTCTCGGGGGCGCTGCTGCTTGCCTTTATGACACTTATCAACCCCGGCGATGAGGTCATCCTCCTGGACCCGTACTTCGTCATGTACAAGCACCTGGTTCACCTTGCCGGCGGAAAGGCCGTCATGGTGGATACCTACCCGGACTTTACGCCCGACCCGGATAAAATCGCCGCCGCCGTTACCGACCGCACGACCATGCTGGTGGTCAACTCGCCGGGCAACCCTACCGGGCGGGTCTATACCGCCGACGAACTGAAGGCCGTCGCCAAGGTCGCCGACCGCGCCGGCCTGCTGGTAATCTCCGACGAAATATACAATTCCTTCTGCTACGACGAGCCATTCGCCTCACCGGCGTCAGTCTGCGAAAACACGCTGCTGATGCGGGGATTCTCGAAAACCTATGCGATGACCGGCTGGCGGCTGGGATGGTGCACCGGACCGGCCGAAGTCATTGAGAAGATGACCATGCTCCAGCAGTACAGTTTCGTCTGCGCGCCGAGTATGGCGCAGGCCGCCGGAGTCGCGGCGATGGGGTGCGACATGTCGCAGCGAGTCGCCGAATACCGTCGCAAACGCGATATGGTTCATAAGGCCCTGGCGAAGCCTTTCGGCCTGAAAAAACCGGGCGGGGCGTTTTACGCTTTCGTGCCGGCGCCGGCCGGCCAGACCGCCAGCGAATTCGTCACACGGGCAATCGAAAACAACGTCCTGATTATCCCGGGCAGCGTCTTTTCCGAACGGGACACGCATTTCCGCCTCTCTTACGCCACCAGCGACGAAAAACTCGCCGAGGGCCTGGATGTCCTCATCCGACTGGCGGGGTAAGACCGACGGATAGCTATCCGTCGGCTTTGGTGTCCCCTACGCCCTATGCCCTATTTTTTCCCATTTTTTCCTTGACAAAACCGCGAAGCGTGATATACTTACCATTGCTCTAGCCCGCTCAGGGAGCGACGGAGCTATTCATCTCATTGGGGCAGGAGTGAGCCTCGCTCGTTCGCCTCTGCCTCAGGCCATCCGGCCAAGTTCCCATGTCTTGCAAAGAGTGTTTTTTCGTCGATCCAGGTTTTTCCGGGTGATCCCGGAGCAGCATTTGATTCGGGCCGACAGGTTCGGAATCGGCTGGCGACGGAGTTAAACGCCCGCCCGTCAGTATGGTCGATGATGACTGCCGGCAGGTAGAACCAGGGACGGCGCAAAAGCGGAGGTAACAGCCCGCTTGAAACGCCGAAAGATACCGACGGGAGGTGACAACCTGAAAGCAGTTGAGTAACGAAGCACCCTACGGACGGAGCGCTTCGGTGAGCCTGATGGTTTGGGGCTGATGGTTGAATGGATTTCTCCAAAGGCCGCTGCGATCTTCAAAACTTGGTGTTTTGGAGGTACTGTCGGGGAAGTTCCCGGCGGCGGAGTCAAATGAAACGAGGAGACGAAAATGAGTAAAGCGAAAACAATCCTGATGTTGAGTGCAATCCTGATGTTCGTAACCGTACCGGCCATGGCGGTGCCCGTGGACGTGTACAGCGACGACGGCCCTCAGGATCCGTTGTGGATCGAAGGTCCGGTACACGAGTTGGGTGACTGGTTCCCGCCCGACGAACTGATCGAATCATCCTGGGAATTCACGGATATAACGGCGTGCATCGATGGGCCTGTCTATGACGATCCGGCCATACCCAACATCCTGGTATCCATGTTCAACTTCACCTACACTTATTGGGAAGACGTTCATTATGTTGCGGACCCGGACACCACTATTAGTAACTACGACGGGTGGATCGGCAACATGGGCATGGGCGACGCGCAGTACGCCTTCAGGATCGACTACGTTGGCGTCAATACGCCGTTGTTCTTCGAGAGCATGAATCCGGACAATATCTTCGAGCCCGGCGAACGGTGGGATTTCATCATCCAGGACTTCCAGCACCCACAGTTCACGTTGGCTACAAACTGGACTCAGGGAACGCCCACGCCCTTCGACAGCATAGGCATCGCCGGCGCGAGTGCCGGTTGGCCTCCCTCGACGGGCAGCATCATTGCAGTCCCCGAGCCGATGACGATGAGCCTGCTGGTTCTGGGCGGTATCGGCGCGCTGCTGAGACGACGGAGTAAGTAAGTTATTCGATTGGTTGCGAGAGAGTAAAGAGTACTCCAAGCCCTTGGACTGCGCTCCGAGGGCTTGGTTTTAAATTCTTCCGTATCGGAAAATGTTACCATATCCGCATAATCGTTACTTAACCCCACCGGTCCGGAAGTCGATGTAATAATCGTCGTCTCGCTATTGAAAGGCCGGTATATGGTAACGTTGCACACGGATGGACATGCCGAGTTTCGCTTCTACCGCCCCAATGCGGCCCGCGTATTTTTAAGCGGGGATTTCAACGACTGGCGGTCCGATCAACTCGACATGATCCGTCAGGACGACGGGTACTGGGTGCTTCGTATGCCTCTGTCGGCGGGGGATTACCAGTTCCGCTACGTCGCCGACGGACAATGGTACACGGATTTTTCAGCTTTCGGCGTCGAACCGGGGCGATTCGGACTCAACAGTATCGTCCGCATCCCGCCGCTGACGCCGCTGAAAATCGCGGCATGATTGAACCGTGATCAAACCGGGACGGTTCACAACGTCCCGATAACCCCGCAGATAATGAGAAAGCCGATCCACGCGCCGAAGACGGCTGCTATGGCGAGGTATTTCCACGCGCCGGGACGGCCGCTGCGGTCAGGGACGCCGTCGATTACGTCCGTCGGCTCAAACCGGCTTGTTTTGTCCTGCTCGGACGGCGTGTCGGATTTTTTTCTGTCGGCGGACATTGGTCAGTTATTGCCACGGTACACTTCGTCGGATCCGAAGGCCCTGGTGAAATCGTACACGTCGCGGAAATCGTCGATACTGTCGGCGTCGCTTTTGGCCATCAGCCCGTGGTCGGTCAGCAGATAGACCATGTTGCCGAAGTCGATCGTCTTGCGGATACCCCACCGCCCCAGTACGGTCGGCGCCATCAGCCCCCACCGCTCCAACGCTTCGTCGCGCAGCGCCCGGCAAAGTTGTCGGCCTGTAACGTGGTGCGGACCTTCGGCTTTGGCTTCGTCGCTATAGACATCCTTGACCGCTCTTGCCAGGCCGTCGTGGAGAAACGCAAACGCCTCGCGCGGATAACGCCCGTCGCGGTGGATAACCTCTTCAAACTTCTTTTCCGGTCTGTCGCTCATTGGTCTTGCCCGGGTACCCAACCACAGAGAACACAGAGATATTTATTTCGAGAAGAAAAAATGCAAATCCGTTTTTGATATTCTCTGTGAACTCTGTGTCCTCTGTGGTTTATACGAGATCCAATTCATTGCTTCCGCGGGAACAATGGGGCGGATTTGACCGTTTTCGTTCCCGGCTCAAGCAGGCCGAAGCGGCCTCGCTCGCTCAACGGCTTCGATTCGCCGCCGGAGACGCCCAACTGCGCCAATCCTTCGGCTGCCTTTTCCGGCATGAACGGCTCGAGATAAGTTAACACTATCCTGACGGCCTCGGCGCAGGTGTAAAGGATCGTCCCCAGACGCTCGCGCTGCAACGGATCTTTGGCGAGTGTGAACGGCCTGGTCGCGTCGATGTAACGGTTCGTCGCCGTTGCCAGCGACAGGACCGCGCCGATATAATCGCTGAATCCGCAGCGGTCCATTATACCGGGTAATTCGTCCTGAAGGCGTTCTATCGCCCCGGCGAGGAATTCGGCCTCCGTGCCTTCGATGGCCCGCTGCTGCGGGGCGGGTATCGTCCCGCCGAAATATCGGTCTATCATATTGACCGTCCGGCTGAGCAGGTTGCCGACGTCGTTGGCCAACTCCGTATTATAACGCTTTTGTAGCGCCTCGCGGGAAAAATCACCGTCGGACCCGAACGGCACCTCACGCAGCACGAAATAGCGGAACGCGTCGCGCGAGTATTCTTCGCAGAGCGACGAAATTGTCTCGCGCGAGATGAAATTGCCCAGGCTCTTGGACATCTTTTTACCTTCGGACGTCCACCAGCCATGGGCGAAGATGGTCTTTGGCAGCGGCACATCCAGCGCCATCAGCAGGCAAGGCCAATAGACCGCATGGAACCAGAGTATATCCTTGCCGATAAGTTGCACGTCGGCAGGCCAGTACGCCTCGCCCTTTGCGTCGAACTGGTCGCCTATTTCGGGCCTCCCAAGTGCGGTGATATAGTTGCTCAGCGCATCA
>DAOWOP010000182.1 GCA_030642005.1 Planctomycetales bacterium | reverse complement strand
TGGCAGGCCGGGCCTGCTTCGCTTGTCGAGCAATGCGACGAATTGTCGCCTCGGTGTTGTCATGAGAGAGTTGAAGGGCGATAATAGAATCGGTTCCCATGTGGTACAAACCTTACGGCAGAACGGGTAAGAAGATTTCCGTTGTGAGTTTCGGCGGGATGCGGTTCGATAACCCCGACGACATCGACGCCAACGCCGAACTGCTGCTGCATGCCCACGCTCAGGGGATTAACTATTTCGACACCGCCCCCGGTTACAACGCCGGAAAGAGCGAGGAAGTTTTCGCCGCGGCCTTCAAGCAGATGCCGAGGGATTCGTTCTATTGCTCTACCAAGTCCGGAAAGTCCGATGGCGGACAACTTCGGGCAGACCTCGAAAAATCGCTGCGGCGGATGAATGTCGAGAAGATAGATTTCTTCCACATCTGGTGCATCACCAGCGCCGACCAGTGGCCCCGGCGCAAAGCCGGCGGGGCGGTGGCGGCGGCGCTGAAGGCCAGGGAAGAAGGACTGGTCGGACACGTCGCCGCTTCGCTGCACCTTTCCGGGCGGGAAATCTGCGAAATCGTCCGCGAAGGCCTGCTCGAAGGGATAACTGTCGGCTACAACATGCTGAACTTCCCCTTCCGAAGTTCGGCGCTGGAATGTGCAGCCGAGATGAACATGGGCGTGGTAACGATGAATCCCCTCGGCGGCGGGCTGATCCCCAACGACGCCGGGAGGCTGGATTTTCTGCGAGGGTCGGGCGACCGAAGCGTCGTCGAGGCGGCCATTCGTTTCAACGTCTCACACCCGGCCATTACCAGCGCCCTTGTGGGCTTCACGACGAAGCGGCACATTGATGAGGCCGTCGCTGCCGTCGAAGACTTCCAGCCATACGACGCAGGGCATATCGAAAATCTCAAAAGCAAGATCGACGAGGGGTTTGACAATCTTTGCACACAGTGCGGCTATTGCCTGCCGTGTCCGGAGGGCGTGGAAATTTCCAAACTCATGGAGGCATATAACCATAAGATACTGGGACAGGGCGATCAGGATATCGTCAACCGCCTCAACTGGCATTGGGGCCTGATGCCCGAAGCGGCTGCCGCGTGCGTGGAGTGCGGCCAGTGCGAGGGCAAATGCACCCAGCACCTGCCGATTATCGAACGACTGAAACACATCGCCGGATTGAAAGTAAAGTAACCGCCCGGCAGGGAACAGGGAGTGCAAAATATGAGCAGGAAACTTTTCATGGACGCCGTGGTTCGCAAGAACGACTCCGGCCAGGCTGTGTTTGGGACCGGAACTTCCATCGCCTGTCAGGAATTAATGGAGCAGGTGGGCGTGTGGTTTCCCGATGCGCACCTGGAGGCCGAGAAAATGGCCCTCCTGGCGGCGGCGGGGCATACGGTGCTGGGTTTCGACGTGGTCATGCCGCTGTTTTCGGTCTGCCACGAGGCCGCTGCGATGGGCTGCAATGTCAATTGGGGCGGCCCGGACGCCATGCCCGAAAGCGGCAGGCCAATCTATTCCGACGCCGACGACATAAAAATACCCGACGATCTTCTCGACAGGCCCGGATGCCGCGTTCCGCTCGAAGCCATCGCGATTCTGAAAAAGCGGCTCGGCGACGATGCAGCCGTTTGCGGGAAGGTCTTCGGCTCATGGACGCTGGCGTATCACCTTTTCGGCGTGGAGAATTTCCTTATCGGCACGATTGACGACCCGGCCGGAACGCGCCGCCTCCTGGAAAAATTGATTCCGGTAACTCTGCGTTTCGCCCGCGCGCAGATCGACGCCGGGGCGGACTGCCTGCTGCTGGCCGACCACGCCACACGCGACCTGTGCAGCCCGGACGCATATCGGGACTTCCTCATGGACATGCACGCGGAACTGGCCCGACAGATTCCCGTTCCGCTGATCCTTCACATCTGCGGCGACACTGCCGACCGGATCGGCATGATCGCACAGACTCACCTTGCGTGTTTCCACTGGGACACGAAACTCGGAGCCGCCGAAAAGGCCCGCGAACTCGCCGGCGATGAACTGTCGCTGATGGGCGGGATAAGCAATTACAAACTGCTCAAGGACGACCCGGAAACAATCGCCGCCGACGCCGTTTCAGCAGTCGGGGCCGACATAGACATCGTCGGACCGGAGTGCGCCATCCCGCTGCTGACGCCGCTTGCAAACCTCAAGGCAATCGCGGGTATCGGGCGAAACCCGGCTACAGCCAGCCTTTGAGTGTCGCGGCGTCCTGGCCGAAGACTTCCGGCCAGTTGTCCTTTACGAACTCCAGCATTACATAATGCTCCCCGTCCATCGCGGCGATTACCGCCAGGTAGCGTTTCCAGGCGTCTTGCCCCTCGGCGAGAGGTAGCGACTCACCGGAGGCCTTGTCGCAATAATATGCGTGGACGTTGGTCAGCCATCGCGCCACGGCCTTGAGGCTTTCGACGCAGTGATCCACCTCCAACTCGCTCGGCGGCTGCCAACAGGTGCGGATGTTCTCGTGCGCGACCTCTTCGAGCAGTTTGACAGCCGATTCGCTGGTGTCGGTCAATGTGCCCGGGTGAAACTCGTAGGAAACGGTCATGCCCGCCTTTCCGGCCAGAGCCGCTATCCTTTGCGAATCCTGCACAACGAGGCCGCGGTATTCGTCATCGGCGTCGCCGGAGCCTTTGCTGCCGGCCCAGACGCGAATGGTCGGCGCGCCCAGTTCGACGGCAGTGGCGACGACATCCTCGAACGGGACGGAATCTTCCTCGTGGCCTACCTTGTAGTAAGAGCCGTAGGCTGCGACGGTCAGCCCGGCGTCGGCGGTCATTTTGCGGACTTCGGCGGCGCGTTTCGTGTCGCCGTGAGGGACGTGGATGTCCCCGCCCCATTCGATACCGTCCATGCCGGCCTGGGCGACCAGGTCGATTATCTCTTCGGGCGAGAGTTTCCTGAAAGTTACCGACACCAATCCTGATTTGATCATATTCGCACTCCTTCGCGGGGGATACTACGCTGCAACGGCCGCTTTTTCACGGGTTATTTGCCATTCCACCGGCCCTGCCCATCAAAACCGTTATGTCCCCTCGGAAGCGACCGCCGTTGACTGGCATGAGAATTGGTGATATATTCTTTCCGTAATCGCGCCCGCCAACTGGAAAAAGAAGCATTGGCCCGCCTGCAGGTCCTCCTCGATGAAATTTGTGGTAATCCCCAGAGGAGCATTCAGCACTCAGCGGTCAGCCGTCAGCAAAAGATAAAGAAAAGAACAAGGCCTTCGCCTGAAGGCTGATTGCTGAAGGCTTTGAGGCGATGTCTGAAATAATAGCGGGATTCCCGAAGCCAATAATTAAGTGAGGTGTCCCCCGGAACTAATTGCTAGCAAAAGAAAAATAACAGAAACAATAAGTAATATATTTTTCGTCCTATTCAGATTTGTCATCAGCATTATATTTATCTGCCGGGAATAATCTTAAACGCCAACGATTTATAATAAAATTCATTGCCAGACCTTCCATATTATGCCCCTGCCCACCATACGTTTTATAAACAAAACGTCCCACGAGAAGTATGATTGGGAGCATTCCGATAGTAGTCACCAAACCAAACCATCCTTGAATGATAAGAAAGATCAATAAAGTAATAGACAAAAAGATGTTTTCAGGCCACAGGATAATCGCGGCAATAATGAAAGCTGGTATTTTTGCCCAATTCCAAAATCTACATAGGCGAGAGAGGAATAGTGATGCAATGGCTCCAAAAATATAGAAACGAATAATCTCAAGAATAAAAGCCGCGACAAATAGCAACAGCGCAACCCATAGGGATTGATACAAAATAATCCCAAAGAAAAATGCAATCTCGGGAAACCTGTCTCGCCAAAGAACTAAGTAATGTGCTTCAGCAATGATTTCCTCTCTGATTCCAGACCTCTTTTCTTCTAATGGTTCGGTCGCCTCTAAAAAATCAGCAATTTGAAAACCGCCGAAGCGCAAACCGCCCTCACTGTATAAACTTCCCATTACATCCCTTGGTTCCATTTTCATAAATTATTCCAGTTTATTTATTTTTCTCCATTCCTCGCCAACTTCTTTACTTGAGGCAAGGTCCCCGTCTAGTGTCATTTCATCAATTAATTTTTGGCTTCCCCAAATTCCAATCTTTATACATGACCATCCAACCCATAAAAATATCCCGCCAATAATCCAAGTAAAGATATTGCTACCAAAAAAATAAAAAATTGTGCCAGCAATTAAAAATGCAATTACGCCGTAAGTAATCGGCACAAAACGATAACCCTTCTCACCGCGAGAGATTGGATGAGCTATCCCTTCTTTTTCGTTCACATAAAAAAGATTGCCACATTGCTCGCATTTGAAAAAAGGAATCCCATCGGAATTTCTACCGGCAAAGTACTTGTTTGCAACCTCGTTGGTATTAGTTCTTTGATGGCACTTTGGACAATTTATATTTTTATCCGATTAACTCATCAACGCTAACTTCAAAGGCTTTCACAATTTTCTTGAGCCGTAGGGTGGAACTCCATTGGCGGTCATTCGAATCTGAGTGCTTCCGCTTTGCCCCTTTCAGTGAGTTGCCAAGCGGGAATTAAAGGGGGCAGGAGTCTTTTTTCACCATGTTTCACCTACTGTCCCCTTAATCGCGCCGACATCAGCGATGTGATGCCTCAACCTTTTTCTCGATGTCGTTGATCTGTTGCTGCTGCGCTTCCAACACAGTCACGATGGCATCGATCAAACTCATGCCCACCGGGCCGGTCTCACTGAAAATGCACACTTCTCCCGACTTGCCCTTCAGCTTTTCGCGATACGCTTCAACTTCAGCCTTCAGTTTATCAATATTCATGGATTCACCTACCTTTCAGGTTCACGAGTTTCAGTATACTTTACTTAATTCAATACGGTGCTAACCAGTGCAAGTCAAGAATCATGTTGATTGCGCCTGCCTACCTGGCGAAGACCTACCTACCGAACCTGCCTGCTTACCGCAGGTAGGCAGGGGTGGGCAGGGAGCTTGTGGGCGTGTTGATGTCCTGTCCCCAAAGCCGGCAGATGAGTCCCCCGGGGACGAATCTGCCGGTAATATTTCCTGTCGAGACAGATTTTCCGGCAGATTCGCTTCGCTCATCTGCCGGCTTTGCCGAGGCGCTCGTGTTCACGTTTGCGCGCGCAAACGTCGATGCAAAAATCCGCTTCCGAGATTTTTCTGAAAAATATTAACTACCGGCTGGGCCGGGAGTTGCCGATTTGACCACCCCTTTTTCGTTCACGTTTGCGCGCGCAAACGTGAACACGAATGTTAATATGGAGGCGGCTTCGCCAAGGCTTCGCCGTCCCAAGGGGCGTCGTATAGGATGCCCGGACGTTATTTGA
>DAOWOP010000007.1 GCA_030642005.1 Planctomycetales bacterium | reverse complement strand
GCCATGTCGGCGGTGCTGGACAAGGAGATTATCGTCCCGCCCCATAACGGCGTGATAGGCGCTATCGGCGCTGCGATGCTGGCCAGAGATAAAATGACAATGACCGCCGGCGCCGAACCATCGGAACAGACCGGTCAGTACGTCCCCGTACAGGCCGAATCGGTGAACGCCCCGGTTTCCGCCAGCCGGTTCCGCGGGTACGACCTGTCGAAGGTCGATTACGGGCTGAGGGAGTTCACCTGCAAGGGATGCTCAAACCATTGCATTGTGCAGGAGTTCACCGTCGCCGGCGAGAAGACCTACTGGGGCGACAAGTGCTCCGACCGCTACCGCAAACGCAGCAAGAGCACGACCAAGCCGGTGATCGACGACCTGTTCGCCTTCCGCGAGAATCTGTTTAACGACGAAAACGGCCTGCCGGCTGCTCCTGAAGGCGCGCCGAAGATCGGCATACCGCGTGCGATGTTTGCGATGGATTTCCTTCCGTTCTGGCGGACGTTCTGGCGACATTGCGGCTTTGAGGTGGTCGTCAGCGAGCCGACCAACAGAACGATTGCCGCTGCCGGGCTGGGCGCCGTCGTCGCAGAACCCTGCTTTCCCGTAATCGTCGCCCACGGGCACACAGCCGAACTGCTCGACGCCGGCGCTGATTACATCTTTCTGCCGAACACCGTCTCGACCGAGACGAAGTGGATGGACAACGAATCGCACATCTGTCCCTGGGGCCAGACGCTGCCTTTTGTCATCCGCCGAGCGCCGACATTCGAGGAACACTACGAAAAGTTTCTGGCGCCTTGCGTGCGGTTCCGGGAGGGTCCCTCTGCGGTCGGAAAGATAATGAGACAGTTGTGCAGCCCGCTGGGCGTCAAGGCCAAAACGGTCGATTCGGCCCTGGCCGAAGCCTACGAGGTACAGAGGCGTTTCCGGCGGAAACTTATCGAGGCCGGTAACAAGGCCCTGGCGACGCTCGACCGGGCCGGCAAGCCCGGAATCGTTATCATAGGCCGGCCTTACAACGTCCACGACGCCGGCGTCAACCTCAACGTCGCAAGGAAACTCCGCGATTACTACGGCGTCAACTGCATCCCCATCGACTGCCTCGATACCGACGACATAGACATCCGCGACATCAACGAGAATATGTACTGGGAGTATGGCCGGAAACTGATTGCAGCGGCAAAGATCGTGGGCGAGCGGGCCAACCTGCACATTATCCACATTACCAATTTCAAGTGCGGGCCGGACTCGTTCATCAGGCACTTTATCCGCACCGCATCGGGCAAGCCCTTCCTGTCGCTCCAGTTCGACGGGCACAGCAACGACGCCGGAATGATGACGCGATGCGAGGCGTACCTCGACAGTAAGGGTATCCTCCGCCCGTGGAGAAAACGCCCCGCCGAAGAGGATGCAATGGCGCAGGTTTAGGATTTGGAAACGGTGCATATACGTTCGTTTAGGTCTTCAAGATAATGCCGAAAAAAACCGTGGGCAATACGTTTGTTGAGGAAACAGGGCTTGTCGAGTTTTTTGGCGAACCGCTGACCGAGGGGCACATTTGCCGGCTTGACGAACTACAGGTTAAGACCAGTGAACCGCAGGAATATTATACTCATCCCAACGGGAAACTCTGGATCGGCGATAGTCTCAAGTGGTTGGATTCGCTGGAGGCCGAATCGATCGACCTTATTTTCGCCGACCCACCATATAACCTTGGTAAGGCCGATTGGGACAAGTTCGAATCACACGACGACTATATTAAGTGGTCATTGAATTGGATCAAACTAGCAGCCCGGGCATTGAAGCAGACCGGGAGCCTGTACATCTGTGGATTTTCAGAGATACTTGCGGACCTTAGGCGTCCGAGCGCCGAGTTCTTCCAGGGATGCCGGTGGCTTGTGTGGCATTATCGAAATAAAGCCAACCTGACAAAAGACTGGGGTCGGTCGCACGAATCCATACTGCACTTTCGTAAAAGCAAGCAAACAACCTTTAACGTGGATGCCGCACGTATTCCCTACGGCGATCATACTATAAAATATCCGGTCCACCCACAGGCCGAGTCCAGCCAATACGGAAACGGTCGGAAACAACGTCAGGATTGGCAACCGCACCCCAAAGGAGCAAAACCCAAAGACGTTCTCGAAATTCCGGTTACAAGCAACGGAATGCCGGAAAAGACGCCGCACCCGACCCAAAAGCCGGAAGAACTCCTGAGACGCGTAATTCTTGCCTCGTCAAATGAAGGTGATTTGGTAGTTGATCCGTTCGTAGGTTCCGGCACTACGTTGGTCTGTGCAGAACAGTTGGGCCGTTGTTGGGAAGGGTGCGAACTAAATGAAGAGTATTGCTCCTGGGCAACGATTCGACTGGAGCGAATCCAGAAAAAGCCGGTGCGGGAATGGATCGAAATGGACCGGAAGAATGCCGCGCGTCGGCACTCGATAAGATAGGCGCGTTACTTGAAGATAAAAAGGTTACAATCGAGTTTGCAGCGTACGGATGCCTTCAGGAAACTGGAGGACTATGAAGATTTGAGCATGAAATTTCTCGCTTCGCTCAGCAAATACAAACCTACCCGAATTGTATCGCCCAATGCTCACAACTACGTCTTCTTCCAATATGGTTCCAATTATGGTCATCGGATTACCCGTCCGCTGAATACGGACCTTCTTCTGGAGTTGCCGGATATGTTTGAGAAAAAGGTCCGACAATTTCACGATGTGCTGGAAATTCTGCGACGAGCCACCGGAAATCGAACCGAAGCAATTCGCAGAAAAGGTTTCGACCTCTCCTTGATCGATTCGGTCATTTACACCATTCAGCAAACAATCGGGAGCATCGGAGATTCTCTACCGAATCCGAATCAGTCCCGAAAGCGGGTCGGACAACTATTTGAAGGTTTGATAAGATTGATAATCGAGGCGGTAGGCGTCAACTGCGAAGGGCGGACCATCAGAATCCCGATTCCAGGTTATTCAGGCAGGAGCATGACTTATGAACTGGATATGGTTCTGTCGCGGGGCAACGCTATTGTAGCATCGGAAACTCGTTTTATTGCGCCGGAAGAAATTGTTGGCTCAATCAAAACCACAAGCAAAGACCGATTGGATAAAATCTTTTTAGACAAGTTTCTTATGTCTAAATTGCTCGAACGCAATGTGAAAGTGGTCGCTATATTCCTGCACGATGTCCAACGGGCGCGAAGGGGAACTAACCTCTTCGGAATCAACAGTACCTTCAAAACAAATCATTTTCTGGGTTATTCTATAGCACTGAATCCCCTTGACGGAGTGTATTATGTCGATCCTCGTCCAGCCATGGTCGAGAACCCGGATTTGGCGAAGAGGATTGGGGGCTTCAGCCGATTCCTTACACAGGATATTTGGAAAATCTGATAGATGGAAAACGGACAGGTAAATATGATTTCGCAGACACAAATGAAGACGGAATCCGCGGCGAGTCGTCGCGGCGGGATATTGGCCGGCAGAACGCTTTGGATACCGCGGATGACATACGCCGGTGCGCGGATGATGGCGGCGGTGTTCCGCTCCATCGGCATCGACGCAGCCGTTACGCCGGAATCCGACGAGCAGACACTCGAACTGGGCGGACTCTACACCAGCGGCGAAGAGTGTTACCCCGAAAAGGTAACAATCGGCGATTTCCTGCGGATTATCCACGCGGACGATTTTGACCCGGACAAAACGGCGTTTTTAATGCCCACTGCCGAGGGGCCTTGCCGCTTCGGCCAGTACGCTCCGTACCTCAAACAGGTCCTCGGCGAACTGGGCCACGCCGACGTTCCGGTAATCTCGCCGACCTCGAAGAACAGTTACGACGATTTCACAGCCCACGCGCCGGACTTCATGAAGCGGGCGTGGTGGGGGATGGTGTCGGCTGACATCGCCGTCAAGATGCTGCTGAAGACCCGCCCGTACGAGAACACCGCCGGCGACGCCGACGAGGCTTTTGAGACCTGGCTGGACAAACTCGACGCGGTGGTTTCGGACCAGGCCCTGACAGGCAGGCAGCGATTCGCCGCGATTATCAGGACGCTTGTCGATATGCGCGACGCATTCCGCGCGGTTCCGGCGACCTATACGAAGGGCCGACCGCTGATCGGCGTGGTCGGCGAGATATTCTGCCGGATGAATACCTTCAGCAACCGCGACGCGCTTCGGCGGATCGAGACCCACGGAGGCGAGGCCTGGCTGAGCGACGTCGGCGAGTGGGTCTGGTACACAAACTGGTCGCAGAAAACCATCCTCAAGCGCGACGGAAAGACCTTCAGCGGGCAGATGCTCGCCGCGATCATAAAGAACCACCTCCAGCGCCGGTATGAGGAAAAACTCTACGCGCCTTTCGCCGAAGACTTCATCGGCTACGAGGAGCCGCACGACGTTCACGAAGACGTCCTCCGCCCCGGCTGGCCTTACCTGCCCGCCGACGGCGTGCTGGGTGAAATGACCCTGTCGATAGGAAAGAGTATTTACCTCTACGAAAAGGGCGCTGACGGCATCATCGACATCAGCCCGTTCTCGTGCATGAACGGAATTGTATCCGAGGCGGTCTATCACGCCGTCTCGCGCGACCACGACTCCATCCCCATCAGGAACTTTTATTTCGACGCGACCACCTCGAACATGGAGCGCGACCTGGATATATTCATGGAACTGGCCCTTTCGTACAGCCGGCGGAAGAAACGTCCCCGCCGCTACCCGCAGTGGTTTAAATAGATCCGTTTATTGATTTAAAAAAAAGCCGGCAGATGAGCGGAGCGAATCTGCCGGGAATGACCGCCGCCGATTCCGGCAGATTCGCCCCTTGAGGGACTCATCTGCCGGCTTTAGAGACGGCAGGATTTATCCTGGAACATCAATGACGCAAATTGCGCTGGACCAACCTGAATCCGCCGATACGGTGAGCGATGGGTTCGAGCAACTCCGCCGGTCGATCGGGCGGCTTGAGGATACTTACTCCTCGCTGCCCGTGGCGACCCGCGCTACCTGCCCGCTTTGCCGTAACGTCGTTCCCGCCGAATTTGACCGTCAAGGCAATCAGATTATCCTGACGTACAACTGCGGCGACTGCGGCGAAAACAGCGAGGTCCACGCAGACACCATCTGGTCCACCCATCATCCAGACAGCCTTTCACATACGCTGACCGGCTCGCCAATCCAGCCGGTGCTGCGCCGCCTGCCCCGAACGGTTGAGACGCTCTGCCCGGAATGCTGCGCGGTGATATTGGGACGATATTTCGTCGAAAACGGGGCTGTATTCATCGAAAAAACCTGCCCGGAGCACGGGTATTTCCGCGACTGCATCAGCAGCGACGCGCTGCTTTACTCCAAGGCTGCGTGGTGGACCTTCGAGGACGCCCCGGGTCAGCGCAGCCCCGCCCGACAGGCCGGGCGATGCCCGGCTGAATGCGGGCTGTGCGGGCAGCACATCTCGGCCTCGTGCCTTGCGCAGATCGACCTGACCAATCGCTGTAACATGCGCTGCCCGATATGCTTCGCCAATTCCGGCGTGAACGGGTACGTCTATGAGCCGACGTTCGAGCAGGTCGTTGGGCAGTTGCGGGTTTTGCGCGAGATGGACCCGACGCCGGCGACGGCTGTGCAGTTCACCGGCGGCGAGCCGACAATCCATCCGGATTTCCTGCGCGTGGTCTCGACGGCGGGCGAGATGGGCTTCTCGCATATCCAGGTCGCCACCAACGGATTGAAGTTCACCGACGCCCGATTCGCCCGCGCCGCCGCCGATGCCGGCGTCCATACGCTCTACCTCCAGTTCGACGGCGTCGGCGAAGAACCGTACCGTCAGACGCGGAACTTCCCCGGCATCTGGGCCAAAAAAATCGCCTGCATCGAAAACTGCCGAAAGATCGGATTGAAGGTCTGCCTCGTGCCGACCATCCTCAAAGGCGTCAACGACGAGCAGGTAGGCGAGGTTTTCCGCTTCGCCACCGCGAACATAGACGTCATCAGCGGCATCAGTTATCAGCCGGTGAGTTTTTCAGGGCGGGCCGATCCGTCCGAAGTCGCTGCCCGCCGCTATACCCTCGGCGACCTGGCGCACGACATCGCCGCGGCGGCCGGAGCCGAACCGCTGCGCGACATGTACCCGCTGTCGATCGTCGCACCGCTGGGGCGGTTCCTCCAGGCGATAACGGGCCAACCTAAGATTCGCCCCTCCTGCCACCCGGACTGCGCGTTCGGGACGTACTTCCTGATCTCGCCGGACGGGCAGGCGTATCCATTCCCGCAGGTCGTCGATGTGGAGGGGATGTTCAGCGACATGAACCGTCTGGCCCGGCGAATCGAAAAGAAAGGCAGAATGTCCTGGCTGGATAAAATGGCCGTCTTCGGTATGTTCAAGCGGCATTTTCGCAGCGAGTCCGCCCCGCCGGGGCTGGATGTGAAGAAGTTCGTTCGCAGCCTCCATGGTCTGGTCGATAAAGGCCTCGGCCGAGGCGAGGGCGAGAAACTTACTTACAAAACGCTGCTGTGCGCCGGGATGCACTTCCAGGACCGCTACAATTACGACGTGCAACGTGTCAGGCGGTGTGTCATACTGTACTCCACGCCGGAAGGGCTTTTCCCGTTCTGCGCGTATAACTGCGGGCCTGAATACCGGGCGCTCACAGAGAAAAAACATTCCAGGAAAACCGGAGAAGTCTGATATGGAGAGTCGGCAATGAGAAGAATTGCAATTGTGTTTTTAATTGTCGGCTTGGTTTCGGCAGTCGGATGCCGGCAGCCCGACGAGATGCTCTGGCACGCCCAGGCCGACGACGGCTTGGTCGTAGCCGCCGGCGTACCTCATCGCAACTACGTTCGGGGCCAGACAGTTACTATCGTCGTTGCCGTTCGCAACACCAGCGGCGGGGACATGATCATTCCAGCCGACAGCGGTGCGCTGGTCTATGCGACGCTGTGGCGGCGGACCGCGATTGGGTTCGAACAGGTCAAGCGCTATCCGCAGACGGCGGTGATGGTCGCAGCGCCGTGGAAACTCATTTCCGGAAAGACATACAAGTGCACGCTGAACCTGCCGGTCGAGCCGGACTGGCCTACGGGCGAACCGCTTAAACTGACCATCGAACTGAACGGGCGAAACGACCTCGCCCCCGGCGGGCTGATACAGGTATTCGCCACGCAGGCCGACTACGACAAGGCGCTGAAGGACTGACGGAACATCTTTTGACGGGTGGCACCTTCAAGCGCAGCTTGTGGGTGCATCGCCAGCGGGTTGCTTACGATGCAAGCACCCACAAGCTTCGCTTCGCTGCGCTTGAAGGTGCCACCCGTTGGCGAAAAATAAATGGACACCTCATCACGCACACCGAAGCCGGCGGAACTTGATTTTCATCATCCGCTGGAGGACTATCTGGGTACCCGGCCGTTCCGCTGGCTGCTGGGCCGGTTGAGCCGCTCCGGCAGGAACGGGACCGCGCTGGAGCGGATAATCTCCAGTTACCGAAACCCCGACGCGCCCTTCACGCAGCGCCTGAAATACTGGCCTATTCACCTGTTCATCGACCGGATGCGCGGGAGCGTCCCGGCCGAAACCTTCCGCGAGCGATTGGCCTCTCACGCCCCGACCGTTCGCGGGCTTGTGATCGTTGCTCGCAGCATCGCCGAGTTCGGCCTGACGAGGCCGCAGAAATTCACCGCGCCGCTGTTCGCCGTATGGAACCTCACAAACCGCTGCAACCTCCAGTGCAAACACTGCTACCAGAGCAGCGACAAGGAGACCGCTGCCGACGAACTGACGCTTGATGAGAAACTCGCCGTGGTGGACCAGATGGGCGCAGCCTTCATGCCGATGCTGGCGCTGTCGGGCGGGGAGCCGACGATGAGCGGCGACCTGCTGCCGGTCCTCCGGCGGGCGCGGCGTTACAAGATGCACACGACCATCGCCACCAACGGTACGACGATGACGGAGAAACTCGCCGGCGAACTTCTCGCCGCCGGCCTGCGGTACGTGGAAATCTCGCTGGACTCGACGGACCCCGCCCGCCACGACGCATTCCGGGGCGTAAGCGGCATGTGGGAAGCGGCCGTCCGCGGAGCGAAGGTCGTCGTCGCCACCGAGGGCCTGCGATTGGGGATAGCCATGTGCGTCCATCGCGGCAACTACCATGAAGTCCGCGACATGATCGAGTTCGCCATATCCATCGGTGCCGGTTGCTTCGCGCACTTCAACTTCATCCCCGTCGGGCGCGGACTGAAAATGGTCTCCGGCGACATCACGCCGGCCCAGCGGGAAGACCTGCTGGGACTGCTGAACGAGTACATGCAGTCCGGGCAAATCGGGATAATTTCAACAGCCCCGCAATTAGGTCGGGTCTGCCTGACCGGTTCGCCGATTGACACCGGCCGAACCGCCTGCTCGCACGCCGGCAGCGGCAGCGGGACCAAGGCGCGAGTCGTCGCCCGCTATCTCGGCGGCTGCGGGGCCGGACGAACCTACATCTGCATCGAGCCGAACGGCGACGTTACGCCATGTGTCTATATGCCCCACCGCGTCATGGGAAACCTTCGGGAAAACAGCATCGCCGGTATCTTCCGCGATGGCTACTACGATCTGCTGAACGACCGCACCGATCGCATACATCACTGCCGGACATGTGACTTCGCCGATTACTGCGGCGGATGCCGGGCGCGGGCGGACGCATACTTCGGACGCCTCGACGCCGGCGACCCTGGCTGCCTTCTCAACCGGCAATACTGGGACGAACTGGTCGCTTCGGGCGTGATCAGCGAAAAAGCCTCCGACGACCCGGCGGAACTCGAACTGACCCCCACGCGCTACGGACCGGCGTAAGCAAATGTCGCGACGATGTTTTTGTTGTCTAAACGTCTAATTCAATATACAATCGATTTGATAGATGATTATCTGTTCCAGTCCACGTGAAGAAACTGTCGATATGGTCTAAGGATAGATATGGATTCAGGAGTGTGCTCCATGAGTCAGAAATACAAACTCCCCACACTCCTTGGCAAAGGTCTGTATAATCCGTCTGATGTTGCGCACCTTGTTGGTTTAACTCCCTCTCGTGTCCGAAGATGGATACAGGGGTACCACTTTGATTATCCAACGATTCATGGACGTCGCAGAGGCACTTCGGTTCCTCTAATATGTTCCGATATTCCGACCATCCATCACCGCCGAGCGGTATCGTTTACTGAACTCATTGAAATCCTCATGGTAAGCGCTTTTCTCAAACGTGGGGTAAGTATGCGTACGATCCGAAAGGCTGCTCGCCTCGCAGCGAAAAAACTCGATAGTCCGCATCCCTTTGCCTTCAAGAAATTTAGAACGGACGGAAAACGTATCTTTCTTGAACTCCTCCATGAGTCGGATGAGTATAAAGAACTTCTTGAGCTTTCGAGTGGACAGTATGCCCTTCCCGAAATATTGATCCAATACCTCCAACAAGTCGAATTTGATGACGTGACTCTCTTGGCAAGTCAATGGTGGCCTCTCGGTAAAAAGCAGCCAATCGTCATTGACCCTTCGGTTGCTTTCGGTGCACCTATAATCGCTGGTACACGTTTACGTGTTTCAACAGTGCTTGACGCGCTCCGCGCAGGTGAAAGCAAGAAGGCAATCTCTGACTGGTATGAGATACCTCCACGGGATGTAGTGGCCGCGATCGAATTCGGAAAGAAAAGGCTCGTGGCATGAAATTTGTGTTTGACGAATGTGTCTCGTTCAGAATTGCAAACGCTTTGAAGGAACTCGGCAAAGACACCGAGCCATATTTCGAGCACTGGCACCGCGGAGCAGAAGATACGGATTGGATACCTCTTGCCTGTTCACGCGGCTGGTGCATTGTAACATCAGACACGCTTAGGCGACCCCACGAGCGAGCAGCGCTTCGCGCCCACGGAGCCCGGATAATAGTACTGGGTACACGGAACCTAAGCTTCTGGGAGCAGATTAAACTCATCATAAATCGATGGGAGAATATTGAGCACACCGCGACCAAGAAAAAACCACCCTTTATCTACAGGTTCACGAAACGGAGTAGAAAGCCTCAGCGATTGAATGTCTGACCTTATTCTTTCTCACTTCTAAGCGAGGGGCTTGTCGGGCGGTACTTGCGAGACGGTATTATACAGCGTCTCGATTTGATTGACCATTATTCGGTGGTCGAACTTCTCGGCTGCGCGGTGTTGGGCTTCTTCGCCGAGGCGTGCTCGTAATTCAGGCGAGGTGGCGAGTGTTTCTACGGCGGCCTTCAGTCCCGTCGTATCGCCGGGTTTCAGCAGTACGCCGGTGTCGGCATCGACGACCTCGCTCGCGCCGTCAATGTCGAAACTTATTACGGGCTTTCCCGCCAGCATCGCCTGCGGCAGCGCCCGCGCCAGGCCCTCCCGCAGCGAGCAGTGCACGACGATGTCGGCTGCGTGCATGACGGCGGGTATTTTCTCAGGCCCCAGCAGGCCCGTCAGGTGGACCCTTCCGGTCAGGCCGGCCGAAGCGCGTATCGCCCGCTCGATGGCGTTACGCCGTCGCCCGTCGCCGACGAAGCAGAAATGTATCCGCCGGTCCGCGATTCGCTCGGCGGCGGTCAGGATGAACTCGTGGCCCTTCAATTCGGCCAGGCGCGACACCTGCGTAACCAGCACGTCGCCGTCGGTCAGACCAAGGCTCCGGCGGAACTCGTCGGCGTCGGCGGGACGGTCGATGAACGCCGAGACCTCCATGCCGCTGTAAATCGTGGTGTACTGTTCGGCCCGGCCTACGCCGGCGGCCAATGCCTGTCGCGTCATGGCGTCGGCGACGGAGATAATCGCGTCGCTCCGCGCCGCCGCCCGCCGCTCCAGTGCGATATAAAGCCGATTCGCCAACCAACTGCCGTAAGGATGGAAGGGCAGTCCGTGGATTGTGTGGATAATCTTCGGTAAGTCCGAGTCCCCACGCAGTTTCGCCGCCGCCCGCCGAGCGAGTATGCCCGCCTTGGATGAATGCGTGTGAACGATGTCCGCTTTCAAATCGCCAAGCCGCCTTACCAGTGCGCGATATGCAACGGCATCCAGCAGCGGATCAATCGCCCGCCGGAGCGAATTGATCACGATTAATTCGTAATCGCCGCTCCTCGCCCGTGTAAGCAGTTCGCCTTCAGGCCCCAGCGCCGGGCCTGTAATCAATGTTACCTCATGCCCGCGCTCACGCAGACCCTCGCAGGTCAGGAGGGTGTTCTCCTGCGCCCCGCCGAGGATTAATCGGGTTATGACGTGAACGATTTTCATTGGTTTAAAAGAAACAGCAACAACAGCGCCGAACGGCAAGCCTGCTGTGTGCGCTCCGGCGCCGTTTGTGAAACCTGTTCACTTGTGAAAAGGCCAATCGTCGTAAGGAGTTACGAATTCGTATTCGACTTCCGGAAGTTTGTGTTTACCGAAGTGGTCCTGAATGTATTTGATACACGCGCGGACGGCGCGAGTGTCGGACTTGTAGAAATCACACACATCGGCGCTGAAGACCGGATGCTCCGGGAGCGCCATATTCGCCTGCTGCAATTTTTCGCGCGAAGCATCCTTGAAAAACCCCGACATCTCTTCACCTTTGAGTTTGTGTTTTCGGATCAGCAGGTACGCGTGATTGCTCAACACCGCGCAAGCATAGCATGTCAATCTTTCTCGTCTGATTACTTCGCCAATCGCCTCGGCAATGGCTTGCCGTTCGGCGCTGTCAAACCACAGCACATCATACGCAAGATACTTACGAGCCTTGCGATAAAACCCGCGCAATTCATCCCGCGAAGGTTGTTTTTTCTTCCGCCCGAAATGCGCCTCCGCCAGTTGCGCCAATTTTGGCGTATATGCCTCCAGCGACATGCTCCCGCGCGGATCATTGGGCAACCAATGTCCGTAACCCGTCAGTATCAAATGATGAGCAATTACCATCAGGCTATCCCTTTTGCGTCTTGACCCTCATCGAGGCTTCGCCGTTCGGCGCTGTTTTTAATCTGTTTCTTCTCCTCTTAACTCACCGTCGGCGACGAGTCCGCCGCCTTCGCCGCGCGCGAGCAGTTGGATTTTCTTCTCAGCGGCGTCGAGTATCGTCCGGCATTGCTTGATGAGTTTTACGCCTTTTTCGTACTCGGTGATGGATTCGGCGAGTCCGATCCGACCCGATTCGATCCGCTCGACGATACCTTCAAGGTTCTCCATCGCCTGCTCGAATGTTAGTTTTTCCTTTGCCACGATTATTTCTCCATTTTTTCAAAGAGGTTCGGCGTATTTTCATCGTGAACATTTCGTCGTTTCGGGCGTGTTTTTTCACCGCCGACGCGCGAGGTGATCTTTCCGTCGGCGAGTTCGGTTTCCAGCGTCGCGCCGGGCGTAACTTCGCCGACGCTGCGGAGGATTTGCCCCCCGGCGATTCGCGTAACCGAGTATCCGCGTTTGACGACGGCTTTGTAACTCATCGCATCCAGTTGTCTTCCCAGGCCGGTCAGTCGTTGCCTGGCCAGCGCGAGGCGATGTCGCGGATGGACGGCTGCCAGTCGGTTCGCCACGTTCGCCAGGTCGTCGGACGCCTTTTTTGCGCAGTGTCCCAGCGCCCACGCCAGGTCCCTGCCGGCCTTGGCGAATTGCCGCTCACTGGCGCCCCGGCGGTCCTGCAGGCCCTGCCGCAGCCGGGTTGTTAACTCATCGAGCGTCTGCCGGCTTGCCCTTACGCGCCCGCCCGGATCGCGGAAAACGGCGCTCCGCTGCACCGACGCCAGTCCCTGGCGGGCGATTTGCAGCATATCGCGGACCTTTCGCGCGAGCCTGCCGGTGAGTGTATCGCAGTGCCGGCGGATTTCCGTCCCGTCGGGCGCCGCCAGTTCCGCCGCCGCCGTCGGTGTAGCCGCTCGGACGTCGGCGACGAAATCGGCGATGGTAAAGTCCACCTCGTGCCCGACGCCGGAGATTATCGGCGTTCCGGCGGCGAATATCGCCCGTGCCACGACCTCCTCGTTGAACGCCCAGAGGTCTTCGAGGCTTCCGCCGCCGCGGGCGACGATGATCGTGTCGATTTGGAGCTTTTCGGCGGCGGCGTCCATCAGGCGGACGGCTTCGGCGATTTCGCCGGCGGCTTCATCGCCCTGGACGCGCACGGGCATGAGGAACACTCTCGCTGCGGGCCAGCGGCGCCACAGCGTTCGGGCGATGTCGCGGATGGCTGCCCCGGTCGGACTGGTAATCACGCCGATTGCGCGCGGAAACCGCACCGGCGGTTTTTTCCGGGCGGGGTCGAACAGACCTTCGCGCTCGAGGCGTTCCTTCAATTGCCGGAACGCCAGTTCCAGCGCACCGGTCCCGCATGGCGCGAGGCGCTCGACGTAGAATTGCAGCCGACCCTGGCGGTCGTAGATATCGACCCTGCCGGTGGCGACGACCTCCAGCCCGTCTTCAATATCGAACCGGACGGTAGCGCCTGCCGACCGGAACATCACGGCGTCAATCGCCGCGCCGGCGTCCTTGAGCGAGAAATACAGATGCCCCGACGAGTGTCGCTTGAAATTGCTGATCTGCCCGACCACCGACAGCCGCTCGCCGAACGCATCCAGCAGCGCCTCTTTTATCCGCGCCACCAGGCCCGAGACGGTCAACGGGGCGGACTTTTTTGTTCCGGCGTCAAATGGTAATTGTGCGTGGGCCATATGCACATCACTTTACCATTGCGGGGAGGATTATGCACCTGCGAGCGGTTCGGGATTCGTTTTACCGTTGCCTGTCGATCACCGTCAATACCTGCCGTGGTCGGACCACGCCTGAATCATCGCCCGGTAGTTTTTGATGGGCACTTCCATTTGCACGGCGTTTGAGGCGCCCAGCACCAGACCGCCGCCGTCCTTGCATCTCAGCAGCAGTTCGCGCGTGGCGTCGTGGACGGTCTGCGGCGTGCCCGTCAGCAGCAGGCCGCAGTCAACATTGCCGCAAAGGCACAGTCGGTCGCCGACCTGATCTTTTGCGCTGCGCATGTCCATCCCGGCCGTCGGGTCGATCGCCTGCAAAGCGTTCAGACCGGTCTGGGCGATGGAATCCAGGCAAGGCGCGAGGTTTCCGTCGCTGTGGAGGATGGAATAGGCGTCCATGGTCTTGATCCCTTCGGCCCATTCGTGCATGTACGGCAGGATGAACCGGTCCATCTGTTCGGGGTTGAAGAAGGGCCCGTGGTTGTCGGCGACGTCGGATGCGGTAACAATCACCTCGACGCCGCAGTCGCGAAGCCGTCGGGCATTTTCCAGCCCATTGGCCAGGCCGGTGCGGGCGCGCTGGTCGATCTGTTCCGGCACATCGAACAGTTTGTAGGAGAACTCCACGTACTCCTGCGCAGCGGGCATGCTCATGACCCCGCCGCTGATGCCCGCCAGCATCAGTTCGGCCGGGGCCTTGTCACGAAGGATATGTGCCTGCCTGAAACGTGCTTCCGGAGGGAGCCAGTAGTACGCCGGCACGCCCGGCGCGATCTCCCAGTAACTTCCCGGCACCGTCAAGGCGGCGAAGTGCATTTGCTCGACTACCGACAGGATGATCTCGGCATTGGCGTGCAGCGCCCTGTCCTGCTCACCCGGTGAAAGGGTTTCAAACTCTCTGCCCATGACGACGTGCCGACCGGAGGCGATGTCCCATGCGTGGAACTCGAGTTCCCAGATGGGCACCGAACCCGCCGGCTGACGGCATTGAAGGGCGGCGATCATGTCGTTTCTGGTGCTCATAAAGTCGCTCCATGAGAAGTAATAGCACACGCGCGTTTTGTCGACAAGTTGATTCTGTCGGACCGGACGGCAGGTCGATCCTCGACAACGGGCATTGCAGCCAATATCGTGTCTCCATGACCAGGATCGACGTTTCCAATCGTCAGAAATCGCTTTGGGTATCGGCGTCGCGTCTGCGCCGGCTGGTGGAGTTCGTCGCGGCGGCAGAGAGACGCGGTATCGACGCCGTTGATGTGGCGATTGTCGATGCCGATGAAATCGCATCACTGAATCGGCGTTATCTCGGCAAGGACCGGGAAACGGATGTATTGAGTTTCGACCTTTCCGAAGCCGGTTCGCGCGGCGTCAGCGCCCAGGTTATCGTTTGCGGCGACGTTGCTGCGGATGAGGGTCCCCGCCACGGCCTGTCGGCAGAGGACGAACTGATGCTCTACGTCATTCACGGCCTGCTGCACCTGATGGGTTATGACGACGCCGACGCCGAACAGGCAGAGCGGATGAAGACCCGACAGGAGCAGATATTGGCCGAGTTCAACCGCAGCCGGAAACTCACCGATGACTTGTAATCCACCAGGACCGCTATTTCGCGCAACAAGTTCAGCATCCTGAATATCTTGACAAAAAACAAGGTTTAAGGTATCATTATTGGATGCTCTGATTGCAGGAAGACCATCTGCTCCGTCCTCACGCAAGACTCAACAAAAGGAGGAGGTTGAATGTCGTGTTAAGAGGGAAACCGATATGCGCGGTGTATTCTATCTGCCTGGCGGCTGGGACTATACTGTTTACCGTCCAGGCATCCTTTGGCGAGCTGGACCTTGGGCATGAGGAGTTGGTTATGGTCGGCGGGGGCGCCGTCACCTTGCCCATCGCCGTGCCGGGATATTCGGTTCCGTCGTTTGTGGACTGGAACAATGACGGGCTGAAGGACTTGATTGTCGGCGAAGGCAGCGGCGGTTACACCCCGAAAGTGCGTGTGTACATCAACGCCGGAACGCATGGCGTCCCGCTGCTGACGGGCTACTCCTATGCCCAATCCAACGGCTCCGACTTGACGACTTACGGCGTCGGCTGCCTGGGTCTGTTTCCGCGCGTCGTGTACTGGGACGCGGACGGCTACAAGGACCTGCTCGTCGGCCAGTCCGATGGAAAGATCAGGCTTTTCCTGAACAACGGCGCCAGCGATGAAAACCCGACCTTCGACGGCGGAACGCTGCTCCAGGTGGGCGATCCCGGCTTCAAGACAGACATCGACGTGGGCACCCGCGCCACTTCCACAGTCGTGGATTGGAACAATGACGGAAGGAAAGACATCGTCGTGGGCGCCTATGACGGAAAGATACACATTTTTCTGAATGAGGGGACCGATGCCTCGCCGGATTTCCGCAGCGAGTCATTCGCGCAGGAGAACGGATCGAATCTGTTAGTTCCCGCTAACCGATCAAGCCCCGTAGTTCTCGATCTTGACAATGACGGGAAGAAGGACCTTCTCACGGGTAACACAAAGGGACAACTGTTGTTTTACAGCAACGTCGGCAGCGACGGTTCTCCGGTATTCTCGGGCCATTCGCTCGTAGATGCGGACGGCAGCGTAATCGACCTTATGGGCCTGAGCGACGCCCGATCCAGGCCGTTCGTATGCGACTGGACAGGCGACGGACTGCCGGATGTCCTGATAGGCGCCGGTGACAGCCTGGTACATCTCTATCAGGGCGTTCCCGAGCCGGCGAGTCTTTCGTTACTGGCGGTCGGCGGATTGGTCCTTATTCGTCGCAGAAGGTAACGACCTGTCGCCGGTTGACGTTTGTTCCAGCAGCCTTGTCATCCGGGCGCGGAACGGGTAGCATGGTTGTGTTGATCAGGCTGTTAGCCTCCGTGTTCAGCGTCCGGCACGGCAGAGGAAATCGGGCGCGTACTAATGGAGCGATTTGGAGAGGTGGAACCGCTGTTATTTGTATCGGCCGCTGCTGCGGCTGTCCTGTCGGGCTTCTTTTCACTGAACGCTTGTGCGCTGCGCGACCCGTCCCGCCGCGGCTTGGAGTCGGCCTTTGCCGACAAGCGGAAGCGACTGGACGGGCTACTCAAGCACCTGCCGGAACTGCGGATGGTCTGCAGCCTGCTGCGGTCGGTGTGCAATCTGGCGCTGTTGGTGCTGCTGCTGTTTGCCTTCGATTCCCGGCTGGAGAACAGGACCGTCGCGATCCTTGTGGCTGTTGCCGTCGCGGCGGGCCTGATCAGTGTCCTGGTCGTGGCGATTCCCCACGCCTGGGCGCGTTACGCTGGCGAGAAGATATTATCAGTAACAGCCGGTGCGCTGCTGGGGCTTCGCAGGGCGCTGTGGCCTGTTATTGCGGTAATGAGCGCCTTTGATGTGCCCGTCCGCCGGTTGAGCGGCGTGCCGGACCCGCCGACCGATCAGTCCGGCGACGGTGCGGCCGAACATGAACTGTCGCGCCTGGAGACAGCCGTCAAGGCCGAAATACTGCAGGTCGCCTCCGACGCCCAGGCCGAAGGGGCGGTCGATGCCGAAGAAATGGAGATGATCGAGTCGGTGATTGGGTTCGGCGACCGCCGGGCCGGTGAAATCATCACTCCCCGCACCGACATCGTCGCCCTGTCGGCCGGCGCAACAATGGAAACGGTCCGCCGGACAGTCGTCCAGGCCGGCCACACGAGAATCCCTGTCTATGAAGGCGACATAGACAACATAATCGGCATCCTCTACGCCAAGGACTTACTGGCAATTGAAGAGCCGGACCGGGCCGACCTGCGGTCGGTTATGCGAAAGCCGTTCTTCGTGCCGGAAACAAAGCGCCTCGACGACCTTCTGCGTGAGTTCAAGGCCAGGAAGATGCACATGGCCGTTGTGCTGGATGAGTACGGCGGGACGGCGGGGCTTGTTACGGTCGAGGACATTATCGAGGAGATCGTCGGCGACATCTCCGACGAATACGACCGCGCCGAATCGCCCCTGATCAAACGCATCGACGAGCGGACCGCCGAGATCGACGGGCGAATGTACATCGAGGACCTCAACGACGCAATGGGCCTGAGCCTTCCGGAAGAAGAAGATTATGAGACGGTGGCGGGGTTCGTCTTTTCCGAATTGGGCTTCATCCCGCCGGTCGGCCAGACGCTTTCGGCCAACGGCGCCGAGTTCACCGTCCTTTCCGCTGACGCCCGCAAAATCACCCGCCTCCGCGTTGTTGTATAAAAAAGCAATCAGCGATCAGCGATCAGCGATCAGCAAAAGATAAAAAAAGACCGCTGAATGCTGACCGCTGATTGCTGAATGCTAAATCCGGTTGAATAAATCGTATCGGCAGGCTAGAATCTCCCTTCTTGTCAAACTTATAAGTCGCCACCGGCGGGAATCGAGGATCAAATGAGTCGAGCCGAACGTATTGACACAAAAGAAATTATCTTTGTCGGAGATTATGTTCCCAGGCAGTGCGGTATCGCCACGTTCACGCGCGACCTGCGTGAGGCGGTTGCGGGCCAGGCGGGTAAATCATTCCGCTGCGGCGTGGTGGTAATAAACGACGTTCCCGAAGGGTACCGCTACGAAGACTGTGTTCGCTTCGAGATTCGCCAGGCCGTTCAGGGCGACTACCGCCGGGCGGCGGAGTTCATCAACATTTCCAGTGCGGCGGTGGTCTGCCTCCAGCACGAGTACGGTCTGTTCGGCGGGCCCAGCGGCTCGCATATCCTGGCGATGCTCCGCCGGCTGCGAAGACCGCTGGTTACCACGCTCCATACCGTTCTGGCTGAACCACTCGAAGACCAGAAAAAAGTGCTGACGGAGGTGTGCCGGCTCAGCACGAAAGTCGTTGTAATGGCCGAGAAGGCCAAAATGTTCCTCCAGGACATCTATGGCGTCGAGTCTGAAAAGATCGTTCACATTCCGCACGGCATCCCGGACGTTCCCTTCGTGGACCCCGCGTTTTACAAGGACAAGTTCGGCGTGGAGGGGCGTGAACTGATCCTGACCTTCGGGCTGCTGAGTCCCGGCAAGGGGATCGAATACGTCATCCGCGCTTTGCCTGCGGTAGTCGCCAGGCATCCCGACGTCGCCTACATGGTGGTTGGGGCTACGCACCCGCACGTTCGCCGGCGCAAGGGCGAGGAATACCGCACGGGGCTGCAACGCCTGGGGCGAGAACTGGGCGTCGCGCGGAACGTCATTTTCCAGAACCGTTTCGTTGAACCGGCGGAACTTTGCGAGTTCCTCTGTGCCGCCGACATCTGCGTTACGCCGTACCTGGCCGAATCGCAAATCGTCTCCGGCGTGCTGGCGTACGTTCTTGGCACCGGCAACGCGATAATCTCCACGCCGTACTGGTACGCCCAGGAAATCCTCGCTGAGGACCGCGGGCGGATCGTGCCGTTCAAGGACCACGACGCAATCGCCGAACAACTCATAGACCTGCTGGACAATAACATCGAGCGCGACGCGATGCGCAAACGTGCCTACCAGTACAGCCGGCAAATGGTCTGGCCCGAAGTGGGCAAACGTTACCTGAAGATATTCAGGGACGCCCAGAAGAAGCCGATTCGACCGGTTACGGTAACCAGACCTGATATACCTTCTGCCGAGGCGGACGCGCCGGCTTTCGAACTGCCTGAAATCGACCTGCGTCATCTTTGTATGCTCACCGACTATACCGGCATCCTTCAGCACAGTCTCTACGCCACACCCGACCGCCGACACGGATACGCCACGGACGACAACGCGCGGGCGTTAATCGTTGCGGCGATGTACTGGCGCCAGACGCACGACGAGACGATCCTGCCTCTGTTGCAGACATATCTGGCGTTCCTGAGTTACGCGCTGGACCACGATTCGGGCCGGTTCCGAAATTTCATGAACTATGACCGGCGGTGGGCGGAGATGGTCGGGTCGGAGGATTCTCATGGCAGGGCGCTGTGGGGACTTGGGGTCTGTGTGGCCATGTGCAGCGCCGAACCGATTATAGGTCTCGCCGCACGCCTGTTCGAGCGGGCGCTTGCGGCTGCCGATAAGTTCGTCTCGCCGCGGGCGTGGGCATTCACCATTGTCGGTATCCACGCCTACCTCCGGCGTTTCGGCGGGGACAGCGAAGCAAGACGCACAAGGACCACACTGGCCGAAATGCTCTTCCGGCGATTCGTCGAAAACTCCGGCGACGACTGGCCATGGTGCGAAGACGTCGTAACCTACGACAACGCCAAACTCGCCCACGCCCTGTTGCTGAGCGGAAAGTGGATGTTCCGCTCCGATATGATCGAAATGGGCGAGCGGTCGCTGAACTGGCTGCTGGAAATGCAGACCAGCGCCGGCGGGAACCTTTCCGTTATCGGCACCAATGGGTGGTACACGAGGGGCGGAGCGAAGGCGCAGTTCGACCAGCAGCCGGTCGAGGCGCACGGGCTTATCGACGCCTGCATAGAGGCCTATAACGTTACGGGACAGGAACATTGGCTTGGCCAGGCCAGGCGGTGCTTCAACTGGTTCCTGGGCGACAACGACCTCCAGCAGGCGGTCTGCGACTTCACCACAGGGGGCTGCCGCGACGGCGTCCACCCCGACCGGCTCAACAGCAACCAGGGCGCCGAAAGTACACTGGCGTGGCTGATGAGCCTGCTTTTAATGACCGAAAGGCAAACTCAGCAAACGTTAGGCCTGCCATCTGCCGATAAAGAAACGGATGCCGCCCCGTCAATTACACGCGATGGATAAGGAAGCCCTCTAAAATGCCGTCTCCAATTGTAATGATCAGTTCGTACCCTCCGCGCCTGTGCGGAATAGCGACTTTCTGCGAAGAGGCCCGCGAGTTCATCAAAAAACGCCATGCCGAACGGGACGTCCTCGTCATCAGTCATACCGACGGCGACGGCGACGGCGTTTTCCCCATAATCGACATGTCGCAGCGGGACTGGTGGCGCCCCGTTGCGGCCAAAGTCAGACAACTCCAGCCGTACGCAGTGCACTTCGAGCATGAATACGGCCTGTACGAATACCACGACTCCCGCGGAGCCGGCGACGGCAACGAAGGATTCCTGGCGCTGCTGGACGCTATCAGCGAGTTTCCCATCGTCGTCGAGCCGCATACCGTCCACGGCCGACTGACAGACTTCGAGGCGGATTTTCTCTACAAACTCACCCAGCGAGCCGACGTTGTGCTTTTCAAGTGCCACTATCAGAAATGGCGGCTGGACTGGAGTTTCCACGGCCGAGGGTGGGAAACACCACGGAACATCATGGTCATCCCGCACGGCGCACGCCCAGACCGGCGGTGGACCGTAAAAGAAGTGCCCAAACTACGCAAAGAACTCGGACTGGACAAGATCAAGAACCTCGGCACGCACTTGGTCGGACTGATCGGGTGGATACAGTCGAACAAGCGATGGGACATCCTCACAAACATGTGGGAGGAAATCGCCGCCGTCATCAAAAGCAAAACCGACCAGGAGTGGGACCTGCTGGCGGCAGGGGCGATGCGGGACGTCAACCACAGGAAAGACTACGAAAAATACAAACACCAGGTCGATGTCCTGGAAAGCAAAGGACTGGCCCATTATTACGAATTCATCCCTCGCGGCGAGCAGTATTACAAAATGATGGCTGTCTGCGACTTCATCGTCTTGCCAAGCACTGACGAAACGCAGTCAGGGACACTGGCGAGGATCATAGCGCTTAACAAACCTTATATCACCACCGCGCCGATGGAAGGCCTCACCGCGCAGACCCTGGAAAGCAGAGGCGGGCTGCTGTTCACCAACAGGGAGATGCTCCGCGAGCACGTCATCAACCTGGCTTGTAACGAAGGCCTGCGAATGGAACTGGGAAATAACCTCAGGTGGTATCTCGACGAGGTCGTCTCATGGGAGATTGTCGCCGCCCAGTACGACCAGGCCTACAAAAAGGCGCGCACCGCCAGCAAGACCAACCAGCCCGTCGTCCTGCCTCTGGAATTCTGATACGCTGATATGTCAGGATTGGGACGGAGCACTTAATTATCTTGACGAGGGAGTTGCGCGGAAACAAAAGAAAGGGCAATTAAATGCTCCGTCCCCTCAATCCCGAGATCATGACCTACGCACGTTTGGGCAAGACTAATATCATGGTTTCCAGGATTGGCTTAGGAGGCTATAATAACGATGAAAAAGGCGTGAACGCCCATCTGAATGCGAAAGCCGACCCACCTGCCTATCGAAAAACCCTGCAATATCTAGTCGATAACGGCGTCAATCTGTTTGATACGGCGCCTGATTATGGTACGGAAGAAGATTTTGGCCTGGTACTGGGAACAGAAGAGAATCGCAACAAGGTGTTCATCATCACAAAGGTTTCTCGCCTGGTCAAAGACCTGAAAACGGGTGAGCCGTTTAGCAGGCAGGAAATGGAACAGGAGTTTAGAAACGGTCTCTCCGAAAGCCTTCGGAACTTGAGAACAGATTATGTGGACATGCTTCTCTTGCATCATCTCAATACGAAAGGGGATGATCCTTATCATAATCTGGGATATGTTGGGCCGGATTTCGACTACTTCAAGATGGCCTACGATGTGATAAACGAGTTGATACGGGAAGGACTCGTGAATTTCAAAGGGTTCACCTCGCACTACCCGGACACAACAAGAGACGCGGTGGTATTGCCTGGGTATGCAACCGAGACAGATGTGGCCGTTGTGAAGTACACCATCACGAGGCACTTCTTCCAGGGTCAAGAGCCGGAAATCTGGGAGAATGAGGCTTTCCCGGTGTTAACCCAACAGGATGTTGGCGTCATAGAAATGAAGGCATTGCTTTCACCACACTCCACCATGAATGAGAAGATGATGAAAGTTCGAAACGACGCCAGAGCATTCGCAAGAATGAAACCTTTTCTCGATCAAGGGTACACGCCGCCACAGGCTATGATTAAATGGGCTCTGAGCAAGAAAGCCATCCATACGTGTATCGTCGGTATGCCCAGGATTCATCTGGCAGAAGAAGATTTGGGACCAGTTCGGCCTTCAAGTGCATAAGGGTTATAAGTTTGTAGTTTATAATCCCATGAAAGGCTGTCTCCTATAATCTATCTTTTGGGTATTTGAACCACTCGAAAGACAGGAAGGAGAACAGCCACGAAAAAGTCGTATGAGAATGTAGCATTTGGCGGCATGGACGTCCACTATAAGTTCAGCAGTGTCACGTTCCGCGATCTGGACGGGCTGGTCGTCGCCAGAGAGAAACTCGATCACAGGGATCGGGAAAAACTAAAACGTCGCTTGTCCCAATGGCCGGCTGGATTGCCGGTGGTGATGGAAGCGTCGTTCGGCTGGCCGTGGTTGAGCGATCTGATGATCGAGGCCGGACTGAAGCCGCTGCTGTCGAACTGTTTCAAGGTCGAAAAGATGCGTAAAGCACGCGGATGGGCCAAGACCAATAAGAAAGACGCCGACCTGCTGTCGCTGCTGCCGTTCGAAGCGACGGACTGGTGGCAGGTGTGGCTTGCCCCGCCTGATGTGCGTGATCGCCGTGAGCAGATGCGGTACCGCAGCGGGCTGGTGGCCGTGCCGTCGCTGGACCTGTTCGATGGGAACAGCAAGACAATCTGGTCCGCGCCGTGACCCGCCGGCCCCGGGGAACGCACCGAAACCCTGAATGAGAAAGGAAACCGACCATGGCTACGGAAGAACGAACTAATAATAATGTGGAGCGAGAGTTAGCTGACGCGAGGCGTGTCGATCTGGTTGACGCAAGTGGCCAAAAGCGCGTCGTGGTACACACGGCCAAGGACGGACCGGTGCTGCTCCTGTTGGACAAGATCGGCGGGTGGAGGGCCGTGCTCTGCGTGACCGAGGGCGGGCCGGTGAAAAACCTGTTCGGCGAGAAGGATGAGCTCCGGGCGGTCCTCGACGTGGCCGCGGACATGATGCACCTGAATCTGTACGACGCAGCGCAGAACTTAAAGTCAAGATTTGGTATGGACGATCTCTCGTCAATCGTGGAACTGCGCAGCACAGAGGACAAAATGCAGGTGGTCATCCGCGTGGACGCTGCGAATCTGGAGTTTTTGCTGCACGACATGAATAGTTGCATGAGGGCGAGTATGGCCATGGGTAAAGATGGGGGCCACCTACGCCTGTTTGACGAAAAGGGCGATCTGATCTGGTCCGCGCCGTGACGGGCCGGATGTTCGCTTTAACGGGATTATCGCAAACAAGATAATGACATGGCGGAAAGGCCGCCGGAAAGGAGAACGGTACATGAAGCGGCCAGCGGAGCTTCCCGACCAGCATCAGGGGGTAGAAGCAGAAAAGGAGCGTCAAGCGGACATTAGGAGGGTTGGCGTTATCGTCTTCCTTGCGTTCATGCAATGCGCTCCTTTCGTTGTAATGGCTATAGTCGGCATCTGGTATGCTATTGCTGGCTCGTTAATCTGGCTGCGATGGGTTCTCGGCGTGCTTGGGGCTTTATCTGCTTTAAGGGTGCTGTTTTGGCTGCCAGTCCTAGCCATAGCCCTATACAGTTGCTTTCTTCTCTTTGGCAAGGTACGGTGGTGGATATTTGCTGTATCTCTTATCCTGGTTACTATCCTGCAGGTTATCCTACTTGAATTGTCTTGCCCTTTGTGGGTGGCCTACCCTGTGCTTATCGCTGCGGCCCTGCTGTTCATCAGCGGTTTTGAATTATTACTTCGACGATCAGACTCGTAGCATTTGAGCTCCGGGGGACAAACCTGCCTGCCGGCAGACAGACGTATTATCTCGTAGATACAGAAGGTTCTCGCGGGCAAAATCTGCCTGCCTCCGGCAGGTAGGCAGAGAGTTTTCGGGTGCGCTGATGTCCTGTCCCCAAAGCCGGCAGATGAGCGAAGCGAATCTGCCGGAAAATCTGTTGTCTCGACAAGAAACATTTCCGGCAGATTCGCTTCGCTCATCTGCTGGCTTTTCCGAGGCGCTTGCGTTGACGTTTGCGCGCGCAAACGTCGATGCAAAAATCGCACATTCAGATTTTTCTGAAAAAAATTAAGTCCAGGCTGGGCCGGGGGTTACGGATTTCAGACCTGTTTTTCGTTCACGTTTGCGCGCGCAAACGTGAACACAAAAGTTAATATAGAGGCGCGATATAGGCGCGCCAGAGTTCTTTGACAAATGAATAAAGACCGTGAGACCGGAAGACCGGAATACCGGAAGACCGGGAAAAACGGAAAAAACGGAAAGACAGGGGTCAGGGTCTACGAACTCGGAACTCCGAACTCCGAACCGATTTACCGATCAACTGATCAACCGATCAACCGATCAACTGATTTACCGATCAACCGATTAACCAATTGACCTACTCCCTATCTGTTCAGTAAAGCATCGCGAAACGGCAAGCCGTACAATTTAGGTAAGATAGGTAAGATGGAAAATTTAAAAACGGGGTGTTTTTTCGGGGTGAAAATGCGTAAGTGCTTGGCGGCAAAGGATTTGCGTGTTTTCAAAACTTTCCTAAACTTTCCCAATCTTTCCCATTCTTTCCCAATCTTTCCGAATCTTTCCGAATCTTTCCGTATTGTTCCGTATCGTTCCGAATCGTTCCGAATCTTTCCCTGCCTGTCCGTCGGTTTGCCTGTCGGCAGGTCGTCGGCAGGCAGGCGTTTTGTTCCGTTTATCCGGCTTCGGTTTTTTTTGCCATTGGGTGCGCCTTGTTGTAGGCGGCTTTCAGTCCGGCGGTGGTCAGGTGTGTGTAAATCTGGGTTGTGGAGATGCTCTTGTGGCCCAGGAGTTCCTGGACGCTTCGCAGGTCGGCGCCGCGGTCGAGCATGTGCGTTGCGAAACTGTGTCTCAGCGTGTGCGGCGAGACCTGACCGGCCAGGCCCGCCCGGCGGATGTACTTGTCGAGTTTGCGTCGGACCGACCGGTCGGATATCCGCCCGCCGAGTTTGTTGACGAACATCGCCCCGTCCACCGGAAAAACTTTCTCCCGCAGGCGCAGATATTCCTCGATGGCCTCGGCGGCGACTGAACCGAGCGGCGATATCCGCTCGACCCTGCCCTTGCCGCGGATGCGGAGCGTTCCCTCGGCTGGGTCCAGGTCCTCGATATTCAGCCCGACGAGTTCGCTGACCCGCAGGCCTGACGAATAGATGGTCTCCAGCATCGCCCTGTCCCTCGCCGCCAGCATCCGCCTCAGCGAGTTTTCTTCGGTCGCAGGATCGGCCGCCGGGGCCGACAGTAGGGCTTCGACCTGTGCTTCATCCAGGCATCCGGGCAGTTTTTTGAGTTGCTTCGGCGCGCGGACGACGGCGGCGGGCGATGCGGCGATCCGGCCTGTGCGGACGAGGTACCTGTAGAGGCTTCGCAGTGAGGCCAGTTTGCGTGCGATTGACGAGCGTGAGTATCCGCTGCCCATCAACGCCGCCAGGAACGCCCGGACATCGGCGGCTGCCACCGACAGCAGCCGGCGAGATAACGTTCCGGCCTTGGCTTCGTCAAACTCGGCCTGGTCGTCGGGGCGGATGGCTTCGGGCGAGATGAGGAACCGGCAGAACTGCACCAGGTCAATCCGGTACGAGCGAACGGTGTGAGCGGAGAAGTTCCGCTGCCCGGACAGGTGTTCCAGGAATTTCGTAATGATGGGTATCGTCGTCATAACGCGAATTCTCACGAATAGATAACGCAAATGTGCGCGAATAAAAACGTCATTTGTGAGCATTTGCCCCATTCGCGCGAATTCGCGTTCTATTTTCTCATCGGCGAGGACAGATGGAAGGCTTTAGTGGATACGCGAATTGTAATTGGAAGACAGACAGCCCACAGATGACTATCTGTGGGCTGTCGTAACCTTCGCGTGTGTTTAGGATTTTTATTAAAACCCGTTATCGTTTCCGGGCGGCGGCTGGGCGCCGCGCTGCATACCTCCCATCATCATGCCCATGAAGGTCCTGACGATCTCGCCGACGGTTTTTGTCGGAAGGTAGCCGACCACCGAGACGTCTGCACCCTCGATGGAGATTGATCCGGCGAAGGGTTCTTCAGCGACGATCGGCGGTATCGGCGGCGGGTCCTCGCCGATGGCGGCGGAGATGTTCTTGATGACCTTGAAGATGTTGCCGATGTTCAGCAGTCCGACGCCCATGCGATTTTTCGGCAGTTTCGCCAGCGTTTTGGCGACGCCGGGGTCCGTATGCAGCGTCCCGGTTCCCCTGGCTGTCTTCATAGCCTCTGCCAGGAGCGCCTTTGAGCCGCCCAGCGTTACCACCAGCGTCTTGGCATCGGCAGAGGCAATCAGCAGGCGAACCTTGTCCTCGCCGAGAATGGTTTTCATCTTGTTGCGATCATCTTCTTCCATCGTGAGGAGTTCAGGATGCGAAATGTCAATTACATCGACCTTTCCGCTGCCGACGGCCTCAAGGGCCTTGTGGTACTTGACAGTGACTTGCTTGACGTCTTCATCTTTGACGGCCTGGATGACTTCGTTGGCGACGGCCACGCCGTCAGCCAGAAGGGCCTTGACCTTATCAGCCGACTTGCACTCCAGCACACACACCGCGCCGACCTGTCCGGTTCCGGTTGTGATCCCGCCGAGATAGAACTGCGTGGACTCAATCTGCTCGTCAAGGTCCAGCAGCACCTTGGTCATCTTGGCCTTCGCCTCGGCCGAGAGGTCCTTGAAAGGCTCAACGGTGAATGCCTGGTTGAGATACTTGGTAGTCCATTCCCTGGGTGTCTTCGGCTGGTTCCGAGCGCCGAAGGCGATGACGTATGGCATATTGGGCAGGCGGTTCAGCAGCGACCCTGCCACGGGCTTGCAGGCAGCGAAGGCCTTGCCGAACACGCTGTCGGGAAGGTGAGAACATCGCCCGTCGATCATGATGCCGGTCTTGGTAATCCGCAGCCCGAAAGAGACATCGTCGAGCTGCTTGATTATCTCGCGCATCGGTGCGAGGTTCCGGGCCATGGATTTTTTTATCATCATTTCGGGCCCGAAGCCCATCGGTCCGCCTTCGGCTGCTTCTTTTTGCATCTTTACGATGGCGGCATCGAGGATCGGCGCGAGCATCTTGAGGTTGACCCATCCGGCTACATCGTTGCGGGCGATCAAGACCTTGTCCGCCGCCGACAGTTGCATCAGTATCGACTTCCCGCCGCCGGCGACGTTTTGGACGGCCTTGAGGTTAGGACCCATCAGTGCATAGTTACCGGCCACCATGCAATACAGGGGCATCTCGGCCCCGGCCTTTTGGATTTTGACGTAATTACCTTCTTTTACGGGGTTGTAGTTCGCCAGCATCGTGGTCAGAGTCTTGTCCGTGGTGGGCACTATCAGGACCACCGGCGGGAGGGGCTGCTTCTTCGGCTCTTCGGTCGCTTCGGGCGGCGGCTTGGTCTTGGCGGCGATCATCTCGACCAAGTCCACGCCATAGACTTGCGGGTCGAGCATGACCACGGCGAATCCGCCGTTGGCGTTGAAGCCCTCGCCGAGCCTGGCGGCGCCGCGGATCATATCCAGTATTCTGCCCGGAACCATCGGCTGTCCCTCCGGGCTGATCTGCTTGATGAAGCCGTCGATCTTTCCGGTGAACTTCTCGACGTTGTTGACGACGACGAAGCCCATGCACCCGGCGGGGACGTGTTTGAGCACGTTGCCGGCCGGCACGAGAGACTTGACCGGGGCGGGTTTGACCGACGCGTCCTGAGCCGACAGACCGGAAAGCCCCACCACCAACACCGCAACAATCGCGATTACGCTACATTTCCATCTCGACATGCTCGACATGATAGACTCCTTCTAAAGTTTGGTTTTCCCTGGCAACAGCACGGCTTTGATCAATCCATTGACCGAAACTGTACGTCGGCGTGTACGCCATTGTCAATTATAACATTGGGATGAAATTTATAATAATGAGGATAAAGAATTTACAAATAAGGGACGCTAACCTATTTTGCGATTGACAAACTGCCGATTAACGCTGATACTGATTGAAATGATAGGGAGAAAAGGCGAAAATAGGTTAGCGTCCCCTATTAGCCCCTATTAGCCAAGGCCCGGATCGGCCAGACCTTCCGAAAGACCGCGGGCCAGCCTGCGGAGATTGTCGTGGACTTCCAGGCCGACGAGACCCTGCCGCCGGCCCTGCGAAACCGGCTTGCGGTGCGGGTCGAACTGGCGTCGGCGGTGCTG